>JBMTVD010000038.1:0-17041 GCA_049451035.1 Chthoniobacterales bacterium
GCGATCTATCTCCGGCTTCGCCTCCGGTTCTCCACTCAGTTTCCAGAATCAATCCACCCAAACCTGCCTCGACCGAATCCGCCGCGCCCTCTAAGGGGTCAGACCTTTCCCCTTGCGCTTTTGCCTCCCACGCCCCGCGCTCACAGTAGGACAATTGGCAAATTGTCCAACTATGCCTCGCCAAGTCGCTGTCGGTTGGCTGCGTCAGGGGCAGCGTTATTGCCCGCACTATTATCGCCCGATAGCTTCCCCATACGATGCGTGTTGTTTTCGATACTAGCGTTCTTGTGGCCGCAGTCCGTTCGCGGCGAGGCGCGAGTTTCGCCCTGCTTTCGATGATTCACTCCGGGAGGTTCGAACCCAGTCTCTCGCTGTCTCTCTACACCGAGTGGCAATCTGCCTTGAGTCGACCCGAGAATATTCCTTCCGGCGAGACCCACGATGGCGCCAGAGCATTCTTGCGATACGTCGCGGCGGCATGTCGCCCCCAGGAAATCTATTTTCTTTGGAGGCCGTATCTGTCGGACCCATGCGACGACCATGTCTTGGAGTTGGCATTTGCGTCCGGCAGCAGATATATTGTCACCCACAACATCAGGGATTTTCGCGGGAGTGAAAAACTCGGCGTCCAAGCTGTCACCCCGCGCGATTTTCTCGGACTGTTGAAGACGAACCAATGAGCACGATCACCGTTCAACTTCCCGATTCCCTCAAGCAGGGCATCGAGGAACTGTCTGCCCGCGAAGGATTTTCCGTGGAGCAGTTCATGGCCAGTGCCGCGGGCGAAAAGCTGGCGGTGATGGCGACAATGGACTACCTGCGCCGGGAAGCCGCGGCAGGAAGGCGGGAGGACTTCGAAAAATTCCTCGCCGCCGTGCCGGATGTGCCCCCAATGCCCGGCGACGAATTGTAGTTTCAGCCGAACAAGAACTCCGACTGGAGAAATTGTTCGCCTTTGCGTTTTCCAAGCCGAAGGTCGACGGATGTTTGATGGCATTTGCTTCCCTGCAAACGGTGCCACCCATTTGGGGCTACCTTCGGTAGTCTTCCGCCTCTATTCCCACAGACTTGGTTCCGGCACAGCTGTCCCAAGTGCTACGCCCGCCCGAAAACCAACCGCAAGTTCTGGGATAAAAAGCGCGAGGCCAACATGGCCCGCGAACGACGTGTAAATCGCCAACTCCGCCAGCAAGGATGGAAAGTCATCCGCATCTGGCAACATTCCCTTCAAAAATCCCCCCAAACCTGCCTGAACCGCATCCGCCGCGCCATCTCAACGGATCCCAGCTCATAGCCACATTGCCGCTCTTTCTATCGGCCCGCGCTGCCTGTTGGATAATTGGCAAACTGTCCAACGATGTTCCTGCCCAGTCTTCGTGACCTTCGTTGCCTTATGTTCAACCTCTGCCGCCTCGAATCCGCGTGCCGGCCACCCTGATGCCCGATTTGAAGGTTGCGGCCACCCTGCCGCCGGGGACCGCGCATCGTTTTCGGACTTCCGGGCCTTGGCTTCCGACCGGCAGGAAGGCATGGTTTGATTCCGATCCGGGCTGCCCGGCCGCTGATTCACCCCATCGATGCCCATGCAAGTTTGGCCGCAGAACTACGACCCGTTCGGCAACGCGCTTCTCTCCACGCTCGTCGCGGCGCTGCCGGTCGTGGTGTTGCTCGGATCGATCGCGTGGCTGGAAATCCGGATCCATCTTGCGGCGATGTTGGGCCTCGGTGTGGCGCTGGCCGTGGCCCTGTTCGCCTTCGGCATGCCGCCTCTCACCGCCGTGGCGACCGCGGGTTACGGCGCGGCCTACGGGCTGTTTCCCATCGGCTGGATCATTCTGAACCTCATCTTTCTCTACCAGCTCACGGTGGACAAAGGCCTCTTTGCCGTGCTCCGCGGAAACCTGGCCGGCATCGCTCCGGACCCGCGCGTGCAGCTTGTGCTCATCGCCTTCAGTTTCGGCGCGTTCTTCGAGGGCGCGGCGGGATTCGGCACGCCGGTGGCGGTGACATCGGCGATATTGATGCGGCTCGGGTTCAAGCCGCTCCAAGCCGCCGGACTTTCCCTCATCGCGAACACAGCCCCGGTCGCCTTCGGCGCACTGGGCACGCCCATCATCGCGCTTTCGGCCGTGACGGGACTCGATCTGCACGCCCTCTCGGCCATGGCCGGACGGCAGCTCCCGTTCTTCTCCATGATCGTTCCTTTCTGGGTGGTCTGGGCCTATGCGGGATGGCGTGGGGCGCTGGGTGTCTGGCCGGTGGCGCTGACAGCGGGAGTGAGTTTCGCCGTGCCGCAATTCCTCGTATCGAATTTCCACGGGCCCTGGCTCGTGGATATCGTGGCTTCCATCTCCTCCATGCTGGCCGTCGTCGCTTTGCTCCGGTTCTGGCGACCGAAGGACAGCTGGGCCGCGGAGCACGGAGCGCGGAACCAGGATCTGCCAGCCGGGGATCCGGCTCTCGTCCGCCGCGCGTGGGTGCCGTGGATTCTGCTTTCGGTCCTGGTCTTCGCGTGGGGTGTTCCGGCCGTGAAAAAGGAACTCGACTCCATCTCCTCGCCGAAGTTCCCCGTGCCGCATTTGCACAACGCGACGATGCGGACTTTCCCCGTCGTGCCGCCGCCCACGCCGGAAAAACCCACCAAGCCCGAGGCCGCCGAGTTCACGCTCAACTGGCTGTCGGCCACCGGCACCGGGATCCTCGTCGCCGCCGTCCTCGCGGGTTTTTACATGGGCTTCTCGATCGGGGAACTGGCGCGCGTCTACCGGCGCACTTTCTGGACGGTGCGGTTCTCGCTCATCACCATCGCGGGAATGCTCGCGCTGGGTTATGTCACGAAATACTCAGGCACCGATGCCACGCTGGGTCTCGCGCTGGCCAAGACGGGCGTGTTCTACCCCTTCTTCGGCACGATGCTGGGCTGGCTCGGCGTGGCGCTGACCGGCAGTGACACCGCCAGCAATGTCCTGTTCGGCAGTCTGCAACGCATCACCGCCGAGCAGACGGGACTGCCGCCGGTGCTGATGGCCGCCGCGAACAGTTCCGGCGGCGTGATGGGCAAGATGGTGGACGCGCAAAGCATCGTGGTGGCGAGCACCGCGACGAATTGGTACGGGCACGAGGGGAGCATCCTGCGCTATGTCTTCTTCCATTCCGTGGCTTTGGCCGCCCTGATGGGTATCCTCGTTTGCCTCCAGGCCTACGTCCCGCCTTTCTCTGCGATGGTGGTGAAGTAACCCCCCGCACCATCACCGGCCGGAGGTCGGAGGACTAAAAGGCCAAGAGCTTAAGAGACGAAGAGCGAGCCGAGACCTGAGGCCGGAGACGTGGGGGAAAAGACCAAAAGTCCAACAGCCGTAGTGGCGGGAGGGTTCGTGAAACCCGTGCCTCGGTGAGAGGTATCGGCCCGAATCCTTGGTTCCTACCGGTCGTCGACGGGCGTTTCCTGGTAGAGCAACTCCTGCCAACGACCGTCGTTTTTCGCCCAGACAGATGAGACGAGGGACTTCGAGGCCAACGGCTTGCCTCGGTAAGTACCCTTCGTCTTGAGCGTGTAGTTCAGGATCACACAATCATCCCCGCTGACCGTGGCCGACATCGGTCCCGCGGAATACACCTCGTATTTCAACTCGGGCAGGGTGCGCAGCTGGTCCTTCACTCGCTGCAGTCCCCCGTAGGGTGTGATCGCCACATGGTCGGGCGTCATGAGCGCGCGGATGGTCGCTGCATCATGGGTCTCGAACGCGGTGTTCAGCGCCTCGGCGGCCGCTTCGACTTCCTTGACGAGCGCTTCGTCGGCGCCTGCGGAGGAAGCGTGCCCCCAAAGGAGAATGGCCAGCAGGCAACGAAAGAGAGTTTTCCTTCCATTAATGATCATGTTCATGGCGGCAAATTAAATGGCGTTGTCGGGACAAAGGCCAGCCCGGACCCCGGGCTTGTCCCGTGCGCCATCCGGCGGGAAGCTGGGCGCATGCATCCTTGGCGGGCAGGTGAGGTGGAGGAGGTCTTCTGCCGGTCGGGCGGACCGGGCGGCCAGCACGTCAACAAGGTCTCGACCGCCGTGACCCTGCGGCACATCGCGACGGGTCTCTCCGTGCGGGTGAGCAGTTCGCGGTCCCAAGCCCGCAACCGGGCCGAAGCGACGCGGTTGTTGGCGGACAAGCTGGAAGCCGCCGCGGCCGCCGCGCGTCAGTCGCGCCTGGCCGAAGTCTCCAAAAATCGCCGCCGCCGGGCCAAGCGCTCGCGGTCGACCAAACGCCGCCTGGTGGAGTCGAAGCGCCGCCGCAGCGAGACCAAGCAATGGAGGAAAAAAGTCACCTGAATAAGTCGCCGGGGCGGGCGCGGGATCTTCGAGCGCGGGAGATAAATGAGACGGGACACGTCAGATCAAGGGCCCGGTTCCGCCGTCTTCCGCCCGGCTTCGACCCAGTCGTCGAAGACCAGTTCGCAGTGGGCGTGGAGTTGCGGGTAGAACTCCGAGCTGATCCGCGTGAAGTGGCGCAGCGACTCGCGGTCCTCGAGAAACTCGTTGTTCATGTCGTTGTAACCGGTGAGGAGACCGCCCGGCACTTCGTTCTGGGCGCTGTTCTCGAAGAATGACAGGAGTTGGCTCAGCGTCAGCGGGCGTTTCGAGCTCCGGCGTGACAACACGTAGGTGAAGTCGCCGTGGTATTCGTCGGCGATGCTGTAGCGGATCAACCCGGTGCGCCCGCGGCGGGCGCGGATGCTGATGATGTCGTTCGTGGTGGAGGCCAGCGAGATGCGGGCGATCTCGACCTCGCCGGCGCGGTAGTCCGGGAGATACTCGCCGCCCATGAAGCGCGGGTGGATGCGCCCTGTCGCTTGGCGCAGGTTGTCGGAGATGGTGTCGCGCAGGATTTCCTGCGGGACGTCGTCGAGCTTGTCCGCCAACAGGGCCTTCCGGATCTCCTCGCGGCGGAAGTCGCCTTTGATGTTTTTCAGGATGGCTTGGGCCGGCGTCTCGTCGTCCCAGTAGGACGTCGGACGGAATTTGTAGTCGATGCCGGGGTAACGTTTCACGCCGCCTCCTTCCGGAGCTCTTGGCTCCACGCTCTCTGCTCCTTGCTCCATGCGCCGAGCACGGCGTCGCGCCGCGAGCGGGCGAGGCCCACGTTTTTCGTTTCCAGCGGCAGACGCAGGCGCTGCTTGGTGTAGTCGGGATAGTGCACGGTGGCGTGGAGCCACCAGGTGCCGTTATTCCACCAGAGGTGGTGGTTGGGGTTGGCGGGGTGCGTGCGCAGGGAGAGCACGCAGCCTTCGGGCAACGCCGCGAGCGCGGCGGGTATCGTTTTGTTCATTTGGGCGTTTCTTTCAAACGCACCAAGGGAGCTTTGCTTTCCGGTCGATCCGATCGACCAGCGCATTGATGCGGGAAAGACTCGCTCGCCCGCACCAAGCCACCGTGGGTTCTCCTCCCCGGTTGGCAGCCCCGCCTTTGACGGCAGGACATTCTTGATGCTGGACCCAGGTTAATCGCCTCGTCCGAAACCGACAAATCCTTTGTGCGTCATAGCCGGCCGAGGGTCGGGTAATCAGTGTCAGGAGGCACGGAGCGGGGGAGAGAGACGGTGCGGCGGCTTGTCCTGCGGACTGTCCGGCGGGAAGCTGGACGGCATGGCTTCCCAACACAGGCCTCGCAGCGTCGTCGGAATCGACGTGGGTGGTCCGCGCAAGGGATTCCACGCGGTCGCGCTGCGGGACGGAGCCTACGCCGGGCAGTGGCACACGCGCGACGCGCGGGAGCTGGCGGCTTGGTGCCATGGGCGGATGCATGCGCAAGTGGTGGCCGTCGATGCACCGTGCCGGTGGAGCACCGGACCGGGCGGGCGAGCGGCGGAGCGCGGCCTGCTGCAGCAGGGGATCCGCTGCTTTCTCACGCCGACGCGCCGGGAGGCGTTGCAGCATCCCGGCGGCTTCTACGACTGGATGCTCAACGGGGCGGCATTGTTCCGCGCCCTGGAGAAGACGCATTCTTTGTGCCGCGCGGTGTCCCGATCGGGCCAACGCTGTTGCTTCGAGACTTTTCCCCATGCCATCACCCGGAATCTGCGCGGAGGAAACGCCGATGCCGCGCGCAAACGTCCCCAGCGGACGGCCTTGCTCCGGAGCCACGGGTATCGCACGGACAGCTTGACCAACATGGACTGGATCGACGCGGCTTTGTGCGCGTTGGCCGCCGACCAGTTGTCGGCCGGCGAGCGCATGCAGTTCCACGGCGACGCACGCACGGGATTCATCATCGTGCCCGCGCCGCGCGACCGGAAAATGGCGCGGCCGGTCTAGGCAGCGGCCGTTTGCAGCAATGACCGGCGACCGCGGGCCGCCGCGCCGAAATCCGCCGCGGCGCCGGGCGCGGCCAGGTTGCAGCTGCGGAGGATGGATCCGGCGATGGCCGCACTGCCGCGCATGATGAAGTCCCGCCGCCGGCGGGCCTCGTGGCGGTCTTTGGTGTGCAGGGAGACGCGGACGCGCTCTTTGGTGTAGTCCGGATTATGGACGGTGAAATGGCACCACCAGGTGCCGTTGTTGTTCCAGATGTGGTGGTCGGGATTGAGGATATGGTTCGTGTTCACGCGCCCAGCAGAACACAGGGGGTGGGACATCCGCTGTCCCAGGCCCGGAAAAAAAGCGGCCCGGGGCGAATCCGGGAGCGGGGCTAACGGCCGCGTTCCTCGCGGCGGCGGAGGCGTTCTTTTTCCTCGATCTCCAGCTCGGTATCGAGAACGCCGTGGAGCTTGTCCGTTTTGTCCGGCGGGCGCAGGACGCGGGCGATGCACCAGATGAAAAAGCCGCTGGTGCCTCCGACGGAGAGCAACATGATGATCCATCCACTGGTGGTCATGAGGCGGGTTCCTCCAGGTTCCAGCGTCTGACGGCCAAGCGGATCCACCACAGGAAAAGGGCAAAGACGCCGACCAGGAAAAGCACGGACCAGCGCACGGCCGGATCCGTGGCGAAGGCTTCGAGACGGTCACCCATGTCCTGCACGGCCCAGGCGACAAAGACGACAATCAGGTAAACCGGCGAAATGTACTTGATGACGAAACCGAAGAGGCGCGGCAGGCGCAGGTCGGCGCCGCGGTCGAGTTCCTCCAGTCCGCGCCGCGGGGTGAAGACCCAGCCGAAGAGAAAGGTTTGCAAGGAGGCCAGAAGGTAGATGCAGAAAGTGCCGACCCAGAAATCAAGGGTATCCATGGCGGCCAGGTTCTTGCTGAACCAGACAACGAGCAGGGTTCCCGCCGTGCCCACGCCGCAGAGCAGGGCGACGGCGCGGCTGCGGGTCAGGCCGAGGCCTTCCTGCAAAAACGCGATGGCCGGCTGCAGCATGGAGAGCGAGCTGGTGATGGCGGCGAGGAAAAGGAGGAAAAACCAGAGGAAGCCGATCCAGCGTCCGAGCGGCATGTATTCGAAGACGAGCGGCAGGGTGTTGAAGCCGAGGGCGAAAGTGCCGCCGACCGCGCCGGCCGCGCCGAGGAAAACAAACGCCGCGGGAATGGTGATCATGCCGCCGAGGGAGACTTCGAAAAATTCGTTGCCTGCCACGGCGGTGGTCGAGCTGAGGGCGATGTCGTCATCGCGCCGCATGTAACTGGCGTAAGTGATGATCACCCCGAAGCCGACCGAGAGGGAAAAGAAAATCTGCCCGGCGGCCTCCATCCACATCTTGCCGTTGGCCAGTTGCTCCCAGATCGACTTCCCGCCGGCGTCGAGATTCCACATCTGGCCGAGTCCGGCGAGGACGTTGAGTTCCGGTTTCGACGGGTCGGGCGTGCCGAGGGTGAGGACACGAAGGAGAACCAGCAGGGCGCAGATGACCAGCGCGGGCATGGCCCAGAGGCAGAAGAGTTCGATGCCGCGGGTCAGGCCGCGATTGATGAGGATGAAATTGAGGGCGATGCAAACGAGCAGGAAGACGAGCGGCGTGCCGAGGAAACCGGCGAAGATGGAGGCGTCGGCCTCGGTGCCGGTGTAGGCGGCGAAGAAATCCTTGTAGGCGCCGGGGTCGCGCCCGAGATCCATCGCGCCGGTCAGGTAGTGCCACGCGTAACCGAGGCACCACGACTCGATGAAGACATAGTACATGTAGATGACGACCGGCACGATGAGCCCGAGGACGCCGAGGTAGGGGGCGGCTTTGTTTTTCCAGATGAGGCGGAAAATGCCCGGTGCGGAGTGGTGACCGCGCGTGCCGCCGTAGCGACCCATCGACCATTCCGCCCAGGCGAGGGGGAGCCCGAGCAGGAGGAGCGCGACGAAGTAGGGGATCATGAAGGCCCCGCCGTCGTATTTGGCGGCCAGGCCGGGGAAGCGGAGGAAGTTGCCCAGACCGACCGCGCTGCCCGTCACCGCGAGGATGACACCGATCCGGGTGGACCAGTTTTCCGGCGCGGGACGGTTCATGGCGGCGCGCTACTTGGCCTTGCCCTGCGAGGCGACGGCGGCCATGGCCGAAGCGATGGCCTCCTGGTCGCCGAGGTAATAGTGCTTGAGCGGCTTGAGGTCGTCGTCGAGTTCGTAGACGAGAGGAACGCCGGTGGGGATGTTGAGTTTGAGGACTTCTTCCTCGCTCATGTTGTCGAGGTACTTGACCAGCGCGCGCAGCGAATTGCCGTGGGCGGCGATGACGACTTTCCGGCCCGCTTGGACCTGCGGGGCGATGACCTCGTGCCAGTAGGGCAAAAAGCGGTCGACCGTGTCCTTGAGGCATTCGGTGAGCGGCAGTTCCGAGCCGGGGACGTTCCGGTAGCGCGGATCGTGGCCGGGATAACGCTCGTCGCTTTTCTCGAGCGGCGGCGGCGGGACGTCATAGCTGCGGCGCCAGACGAGGACCTGATCCTCCCCGTATTTGGCCGCGGTTTCCGATTTGTTCAGTCCCTGCAATCCGCCGTAATGGCGTTCGTTGAGCCGCCAGGTTTTTTCCACCGGAATCCAGAGTTCGTCGAGTTCGTCGAGGACGATCCAGAGCGTGCGCAGCGCGCGCTTGAGGACGGAGCAATAGGCGATATCGAAGGAATATCCCTCGTTTTTCAGGACTTCGCCCGCCGTCTTGGCCTCCTTGCGGCCCTGCTCGGTCAAATCGACATCCGTCCATCCGGTGAAACGGTTTTCCTTGTTCCACGTGCTTTCGCCGTGCCTGAGCAATACGATCTTGTGCATAAAATAAGGCGGCCGCGCCCCGTGCGGGTTGCAATTGGCCGGATGCCGTCTATACGGAAACGTTCCCCCGCAGGCAAGACCGCGAGCCCGCACCCATGAAAACTCTTTATCTCATCCGCCACGGCGAAACCGACCACAACGCCGACGGGCGGGCCATGGGGCAGATGGACGTGCCGCTCAACGCCCGCGGTTTGGAACAGGCGCGACAGACCGCCGAATTCCTCCGACGCTATCCGCTCGAACACATTCTCAGCAGCGATCTGAGCCGCGCCATGGCGACCGCGCGACCGCTGGCCGAGGCGCTCGGGCTCGCCGTCGTGCCCGACCCGCGACTGCGCGAATTGAGCTTCGGCATCCTCGAGGGGCGCACGGTGGCGGAATGCGAGGGGCAGGATCCCGAGGCGGTGGCGCGGTGGCGCAGCGGGGATTTCGATGCCGCGCTGCCCGGAGGCGAATCGCGCCGCTCGCTCATGGAGCGCACGCGCTCCGTGCTCGACGAGATCGCGGCGGGGCCGCACGCGCACGTCGCCGTCTTCAGCCACGGCGGAGCACTCAATGCGCTGCACACGCACATGGTCGAGCACGGGCACCCCGCACCCCGCGAGCACATTCCGCGCGTGTTCCGGTTCCACAACGGATCGGTGAGCATGTCCGCGTGGGTCGACGGACACTGGCGCTTCCTCGCGGTCAACTCGACATTCCACCTGGCGGAGGAATCGCGGCAGTTGCTTTACTGAGCGGTCTCAGGCCGCGCCGAGGTAGGCCTCGCGCACGCGGGGATTGACGAGGAGTTCGGCAGCGGGGCCTTCAAGGACGAGGTTGCCGGTCTCGAGGAGGCAGGCGCGGTGGGCCAGGCGCAGCGCCATGTTGGCGTTCTGTTCGACGAGAAGAATGGTCGTGCCCTTCTCGTTCAACTGCCGGATGACGCCGAATATTTCCTGCACGAGTTTCGGGGCGAGGCCCATGGAGGGTTCGTCGAGGATGAGGATTTTCGCCTCGCTCATCAGGGCGCGGCCGACCGCGAGCATCTGCTGCTCCCCGCCGCTCAAGGTGCCGGCCATCTGCGCCGTGCGCTCGCGCAGGCGCGGGAAAATGTCCATGACCATGTCGAGATCGCGCGTGCGCGACGCCTTGTCGTTGCGGATCCAGCCGCCGAGTTGCAGGTTTTCCATCACCGTGAGGCCCCCGAAAATTCCGCGTCCTTCCGGGACATGGGAGAGTCCGAGCCGCAAGATGCGGTCGGGGGAGAGACCGCGCAGGTCGTGTTCCCGAAGCCGGACCGAGCCCTCGCAGGGCAACATGCCGGAGAGGGCGCGCAGGGTGGTCGTCTTGCCCGCGCCGTTGGCCCCGACGAGGGCGAGGATTTCCCCGCGCTCGACGTGAAAACTGATGCCTTTGACCGCGCGGATGTCGCCGTAGCGCACGACCAGGTTCTCCACCCGCAGCATGGGATCACTCATGGTCGTCCTCCTGGCCGAGATAAGCCTCGATGACCTTCGGATCGTTGCGCACTTCATCCGCGGTGCCCTCGGCGATGGTTTTGCCGAAATCGAGCACGGTGATGCGGTCGCAAAAAGTCATGACCAACTGCATGTGGTGCTCGATGAGCAGCATGGTCACCGAGAAATGATCGCGCAGCCATCCGAGGAATTCGACCAACTTGAGCGTCTCGGCCGAGTTCATGCCGGCGGCCGGTTCGTCGAGCAGGAGGAGCGATGGCTGCAAGGCCATGGCGCGGGCGATTTCCAAACGACGTTGTGATCCGTAGGACAGGTCGCCGGCCCTTTCGTAAGCGGCGTCGCCGAGCCCGAATTTTTCGAGCAGGTCCGTGCAATGTTCGATGCTCTCCTGCTCCGCGCGGCGCGCGGAGGGAAGCTGGACCATGGCGCCGGCCCACGAGTAGCGGGCGCGGGCATCGTGCGCGATGCGGACGTTGTCGAGCACGGTCAGGTCGCGGAAGAGACGGATGTTCTGGAAGGTGCGGGCGATGCCGCCGCGTGCGATGGCGCTGGGACGGCGACCGGAGACGGGCTCGCCGCGGAAAAGAACGTCACCCGCGGTCGGGGCGTAGATGCCGGTGATGACATTGAACGCGGTGGTCTTGCCCGCGCCATTCGGGCCGATGATCCCGTGGGCGTGGCCTTGGGTCACTTCGAGGGTCAGGTCCGAGACGGCCACCAATCCGCCGAAGCGCATGGTGACATCGCGCACCTCGAGCAGCGGGCTCATGGCGTGTCCTCCTTGGGCGGAAACTCGCGGCGCGGCACGAACCAGGGAAACTCGCGCATGCCCATGATGCCGCGCGGACGGAAGAGCATGAGCAGAACGAGAATGAGCGGCAGAATGACCATGCGCCAGGTGCCGAGCGGTTGGAGCACCTGGGCCAGAATGGTGAACGCGGCGGCCCCGAGGATCGATCCGCCGAGCGAACCGATGCCGCCGAGGTAAACCATGACCAGAATCTCGGTGGATTTGACGATATCGAAGACGCCGGGGTTGATGAATTGGAGTTGGTGGGCGAAGAGCGCGCCGGCCACGCCGCCGAAAAACGACGAGACAACGAAGGCGGCGAGCTTTGCCTTGCGCGTGTCCACTCCCATGGCGTTGGCGGCGATCTCGTCCTCGCGCACCGCGACGATGCCGCGTCCGAAGCGCGAATAGACGAGGTTGCGGATGGCCCAGAGGGTGAGAACGGTCCAGACCGCGGTCCAGAGCAGGGTGGTGTGGTTGCCGATGCCGAGGAAACCGCGCGGACCTCCGACGTACGGGATGTTCTCGATGCCGGACTTCACGATCATGAGGAAAGCGAGGGTGATGATGGCGAGGTAATCGCCGCGCGTCTTGAACGAGAGCAGGCCGAGGAGGAAGCCGACCGAGCCGGCCAGCAATCCGCCGGCCGCCACGGCGAGCGGGAACATCCAGAGCGGGTCGCCCCAACCCAGCCATTTGACCGAGACGCAGGCGGAGAGGTAGGCGCCCAGCGCCATGAAGCCGGCGTGCCCGACCGAAAATTCGCCCATCCATCCGTTCACCAGATTGAGGCTGACGCAAAGGATGATGTTGATCCCGAGCGTGATGAGGACGAAGCGGACGTAGTCGTCGACCAGATCGAACTGCTCGATGGCGAAACACGCGGCCAAGCCGGCGGCAAGCAGCGCGAAAAGGACGCCGCGCGGCGGCGGTTGGGCGAACCATCGCATCATACTTTCTGCACGGCGGGACGCCCGAGGAGTCCGTAGGGTTTGAAGACGAGAATGACGAGGAGAAGCGAATAAACGACCAGGTCGCGGTAGGTCGAAGGCAGAACGGTGACGGTGAAGACCTCGACCGCGCCGAGAACATAGGCGCCGAGGACCGCGCCGCGCACATTGCCGATGCCGCCGATGACCGCCGCGACGAACGCCTTCCATCCGACCAGCACACCCATCGTCGCGCTGATCACAGGATAGGCCGACGCGTAGAGCACTCCGGCCGCGCCGCCCAGCGCCGCGCCGATGGCGAAGGTCATGGCGATGATCCGGTTGACCGGCACGCCCATGAGGGGCACGGTGATGCGGTCCTGCGCGATAGCGCGCATGGCCATGCCGTAACGCGTTTTACGGATGAAGAAATCGAGGGCGACCATCAATCCGACCGACACACCGATGATGAGAATCTGCAGCGAGGAAACGGTCACTCCGGCGAATTCCCATGTCACGGGCGCCAACAACTCGGGCATGCGTTGCGAGTAGGGGCTGAGGCTGAGCGTGGTGTTCTGGATGACGAGTCCGCAACCGAGCGCGGTGATGATGGCCGAGACACGGGGCGCGTTGCGCAAGGGGCGGTAGGCGAGGCGCTCGATGGCCACGCCGAGGATGGCGGTGGCCAGCATGACGATGATCAGCGCGGCAACGAACGGGACGGGCAGTACCAGCAGGAGGAGAAAACAGAAGAACGAGCTGACCATGAAGACGTCGCCGTGGGCGAAGTTGATCATGACCAGCACGCCGTAGACCATGCTGTAGCCCAGGGCGATCAGCGCATAGATCGAGCCGAGTTGGACGGCGTTGATGGCCTGCTGCGCGAAGTAATCCATGCGCCCGGCTCAGGCGGTCACGGCTGCGCGTTGGTGACCCACTGGAACGCGCCGTCCTTGATTTGCAGGACGACCGCGCTCTTCAACGGGTCGCCCGAACCCGGCTCGAAACGGAAGGTGCCGGTCACGCCTTTGTACTCGCGGATGTTGGCCAGCGCTTCGCGCAACGCCTCGCGGTCGTTCCGGCCGCCTTCTTCGAGCGCCTGGGTGATCAGGCCGCACGCGTCGTAGGTGAGCGCGGCGACATCGTCGGGAGCCTGTCCGTATTTCGCGGTGTAGTCGTTGATGAATTGCTTCGCCTCGTCGGTCGCGATCTGCGTCGAGAAGTGGTTGCAGAAATACGATCCCTCGACGTCGGCGCCGCCGAGTTTGATGATTTCGGGCGAACTCCACGCATCGCTGCCGACGAACTGCGCGGTGATGCCGAGCCGGCGGGCCTGCTGCGCGATGAGCGGCACATCGTTGTAGTAGGTCGGGAGGAAAATGACGTCGGGGTTGGCGGCCCGGATGTTGGTCAGTTGCGCGGAGAAGTCCTTGTCACCGGTGGTGAAGGTTTCGAAAGCGACGATCTCGCCGCCGTTGGCCGTGAAGGTGTCCTTGAAGAGGGTGGCTTGCCCGAGCGGGGCTTCGGAGGAAACGTCGTAGAGGACCGCCGCTTTCCGGGCGCCGAGATCGTTGAGGACGAACTTGGCCAGCACGATGGCTTGGAAGGGATCGGTGAAGCATCCCCGGAAGACGTAGCGTTTGGGCACGTTGGTGGTGGAGTCCATCGTGGTTTTGGGATTGGTCGACCAGGGCGAAATCATGACGCACTTGAGGGCCTCGGCGATTTCGCCGGCGGGGATGGCGCAGGCGCTGGAATTCGGTCCGACCATGGCGACGACATCCTGGCTGGAGATGAGTTGCTGCGCGACCGAGGCGGCTTGATCCGCCTTGGCGCCGTTGTCACGGATGACGAGTTCGACTTTTTGCTTTTTGCCTTCGGCCAGCGGGACGCCGCCCGCCGCGTTGATTTTGTCAAAAAACATCTCCGCCGCATTTTTGCTTGAGGCACCCACCGCCGGGATTTCGCCCGTGAGCTCGATGTTCATGCCGATTTTGACGGCATCGGATTTTTGCGAACCGCAACCGGTCGGAATCAGGGCGGCGAGGAGCAGGCTGAGCAGGCGGAGAGTCTTGGTCATTGGCGATCTTTAGGGGCACAGCTTTCGCCCGGCAAGTGTATTCCGGCCGTTCCGGTGACCGGCGGCCGGGGGGACGGATCTTGGCCTTCCCGTTCAGCCGCCGAAGTCGCCGATCCATGACAAGCCCGAGCCCTTGATCTGCATGACCGGCATGGATTTCTCGGGGTTGCTCGAACCGGGGTCGAAACGGTAAGTGCCCGCCACGCCCTCGAAGTTGCCGAGACGGGCCAGCGATTCGCGCAGGGCCTCGCGCTCGTCCTTGCCGGATTGTTCGAGGGCCGCGGCCACGAGGCCGCAGGCATCGTAGGTCAGCGCCGCCACGTCGTCGGGGGCCGAGCCGAAGCGCGCCGTATAGTCCGCGACGAATTGCGCCGCCGCCGGACCGGCGGCGCGGTGGTCGAAATTGCGGCAGAAATAAAGATCATCGAGGCCGAGCGCGGCCATACGCATGGTCTGCGGCGAATTCCAGAGTTCCGTGCCGAGAAATTTCGCGTGCAGTCCCGCGGCCTTGGCCGCCTCCAGGAGCGGCAGACTGCGGTCGCAGGACGCGGCGACAAAAACAACTTCGGGCGCCAGCGGGATGATGGCGGCGATGGTGTCCGCGGCCTCGCGGTCGCCGGCCCCGACGGTTTGCCGCGACACGATTTCACCGCCGCCCGCGGAGAAGACTTCCTCGAAACCGGCCGCCTGCGTGTCGCCTTCCGCATCGGCCATGATCGCCGCCGTGCGCGCGCCGAGCCGGCTCAATGCGAACGCGGCCATGACGCGCCCCTGCACCTCGCCGGTGGCGCCCGCGCGGAAAACATAGCGTTTCGGCACCCCGCCCACCGGGTCCATGGTGGTCATCGGGTCGGCCGACCAGGGGCTGACCATGACGCATTTGAGCGCCTCGGCGATTTCGGACGCGGCTGTCGCGCATTTTCCGGAATTGGGTCCGATCATCGCGGTGATGTTTTCACGCGAGATCTGCCGCTGGGCGACGGCGGCGGCCTGTGTCGCGTTCGCGCCGTTGTCGTTGACCAGAAGCTCCACCGGGTGCCGCCCGTCGGCAAGGCCGACGCCGCCCGCCTCGTTGAGCCGGTCGAAGAAAAGTTGCGCGGCGTTCTGCGCCGATTGGCCGATGGTCTGGATGTCGCCGGTCAGCTCGAGGTTCAGCCCGAGAAGGACCGGCGGGTGCTCGGGCCGGCCGCACGACGCCGCCAGCCCGGCGATGACGAGCAGGACGGCAGCCTTGCGGGGGTTCATGGTGCGGTTTTTCTCAGAGGGGCGGCGTCAGCAACCGGATCTTCGGATCAAGCGCGCGCCGATCCTTGAAGATGTTGGGCGGCGCGGTCGAAATCACATCATAGCCGGTCAGGACAAACTCCGGATAAAAGCGGTTGCTCGCCGGTTCGTAGACCTGGCCGCCGGTGTAGTAGCCCTCGAGGCGGTATTCGTAGTTGTTGTCGGTGCCGAGCGTGCCTGCCTGGCGGTCGGGGGCGAGCTTGGTGTTCTCGTTCATCATGACGAGTTGCGAGGACTTCCACGGTTGCCCGGGTTTGCGGACCCACCCCCACATTTTGTAGTCCTTTTTGTAGTAGCGGCGACCGACGTGGTAGTTGCCGGGTGCTTCGCCGGCAATGGCCGCCGCCACGCTCGGACTCACGCCGCCGCTGGTCGTCGTTTCGCAACCGGCCAGCGGCAGCAGGGCCGTCACGAGCGGCAGCAGCAGGAAAAGTCTCGGGCGCACCGCGCCAAGCTAGACGGGTGGCGGCGGCGGTCAAGGCCGCGCGGCTCGCTTCCCGGGCGCGTCCATGCCATCTTGACCCCGTGATTTCCCTGCTTGGAGAGACGCTCGACTCGCTCACCGACTCGCTCGGAGCCATGGGCCACAAGCCCTACCGGGCGCGGCAGATCATGGAGTGGGTCCACGAAAAACGCGTGGGCGACTTCGCGGCCATGACCGACCTGCCGGCGGAGTTGCGCGGGCAGCTCGCGGAAAAATACCCTACCGGGCGACTCGAGCGGGTGCGCATGACCGGCTCGGAGGACACCACGCGCAAATTTCTTTTCCGCCTGCCGGACGGCCAGTTCATCGAGAGCGTGTTCATCCCGGCCTCGCCCGCGCTTTACGGCGAAACCTCGGACCGCAAGACGCTGTGTGTTTCGACCCAGGTCGGTTGTGCTTACGGCTGCAAATTCTGCGCGAGCGGCTTGCGCGGATGGAAACGGAACCTGAGTCCGGGGGAAATCACCGCGCAGGTGATGCAGGTCGAGCAGGCCACCGGCGAGCGGGTGGACAACATCGTTTTCATGGGCATGGGCGAACCTTTGGCCAACTGGAAAAACCTCTCCGTCGCCCTGCAAATTCTCAATGCCCCCTGGGGGTTCGAGATCGGAGCCCGCCACATCACCGTTTCGACAAGTGGTCTGGCTCCGCAGATCCGCGAGCTGGCCGGCCATCCGGTGCCGGTGCGCCTGGCCATTTCGCTGCACGGGGCGACGGACGAAGTGCGCGAGCAGATCATGCCGGTCAACAAGAAGTATCCTTTGCAAGAGCTTTTCGACGCGTGCGCTTACTTCACCTCGCGCCGCAAACAAAAGCTCGGCTTCGAATACATCCTCA
>JBMTVD010000039.1:0-16945 GCA_049451035.1 Chthoniobacterales bacterium
ATCACGCCCGAGCTTTGCGCCATGCTCAAAGAATTCCATCCGCTCTGGATGAGCGTGCACGTCAACCACCCGCGCGAACTCACCACCGAGGTGCGCGACGCGCTCGGACGCCTCGCCGACGCCGGCATTCCGCTCGGCAACCAAAGCGTGCTCCTCGCCGGGGTCAACGACACCCCGGACACCATGCGCGCCCTCATCCACAAACTCCTGCGCTGTCGCGTCCGCCCGTATTACCTCTACCAGTGCGACCTCATCCACGGGTCCGCCCACCTCCGCACCAGCGTGGCCAAGGGACTCGAGATCATGGAAGCCCTGCGCGGACACACCACCGGCTACGCCGTCCCGCAATACGTCATCGACGCCCCCGGCGGCGGCGGCAAAGTCCCGGTCAGCCCCGGCTACGTCGTCTACCACGACAACGAGAAAGTCGTCCTCCGCAACTACGAAGGCCGCATTTTCGAATACCCGGAAAAACCCGGCGACACGACCGCCGTTGTCCGCCCCGAGGCCATCCTCGAATACTGAGCGCATGGCGAACATCATTGTCCGCCCCCGCGCGCGCGTTTTTCACGGACACGATTGGGTCCACGACAACGAAGTGCTCAAGGTCACCGGCAAGCCGGAGGACGGCACCGTCGTGGGCTTGAAAGACCAGCGCGACCGCTTCCTCGGCAGCGCCATCTACAACAGCCGCTCGAAAATCCCCGCCCGCCGCTTCTCGCGTCAGCGCCAGGACCTCGACGCCGACTTCTTCCGCCGCCGCATTGCCATGGCTTCGGAATACCGCGACAAACTCGGCCTCGACCCCCGCGCCCGCCGCGAAGTCTGGAGCGAAAGCGACGGACTCCCCGGCGTCATCCTCGACCGCTACAACGACTGCGTCGTCCTGCAGACGCTCACCCTCGCGATGGACCAACGCAAAGACCTCATCGCCGACGCCATCGAAGAACTTCTCAAGCCCGCCTGCATCATCGAACGCAACGACGCCCCCGTCCGCAAAGCCGAAGGCCTCGAATTATCGACCTCGATCCTCCGCGGCACCGCCCCCGGCCCCATGGAAGTCACCCTCGCCGGCATCAAATTCGGCCTCGAACTCCCCGGCGGACAAAAAACCGGCCTCTACCTCGACCAAGCCGACAACTACGCCCTCGTCGCGCAACATGCCAAAGGCCAACGCGTCCTCGACTGCTTCAGCAACCAAGGCGGCTTCGCCCTCGCCTGTGCCTTGGCCGGGGCGAGCGAAGTCGCCGCCCTCGACATCTCCGCCGACGCCTGCGCCGCCATCGAAGCGAATGCCCAACGCAACAACGTCCGCCTCAACGTCACCGAAACCAACGTCTTCGACTGGCTCAAATCCGCCACGAGCCGCGGCGACCAATACGATCTCATCATCCTCGACCCCCCGAGCTTCACCCGCGACCGCGCCCGCCTGAACGACGCCCTGCGCGGCTACAAAGAAATCCACCTCCGCGCCGCGCAACTGCTCGGCAACGGCGGCCTCCTCGCCACCTTCTGCTGCTCCCACCACGTCAGCGACACCATTTTCCTGGACGTCATCCGCGACGCCATGGTCGACGCCAAAAAAACCGCCCGCCTCCGCGCCAGCTACACCCAACGCCCCGACCACCCTGTCATCCTCGGCCTCCCCGAAAGCTCCTATCTCAAAGGCCACCTTCTCGAGATGGCCCCCGGCCGTTGAGGTCGTCGCGCGAGCGAATCGCGGCGAGGAGCGGACTGACGGCGCCAGCACCGCCTAGCTGCTTGATATCCGCCGGGTGGGGGCCACGCGGGCCGTCGGGCCGCCCCCGGCTTCAGCCGGCTGCAGACTCGGCGCCGGTATCGGCCCAGCGCCCGGCACGCAGGGCACCTTCCACGACGAGACGAACGACCTTGTCATCTCGCAACGCGGAAGTCGCGCAGTTGTGGAGGTCCGCCGGCCACAAGGGATCGGCGCTCTTCAAGTCATTCCAGGCCGAGACCGCTCCTTCATGGTCGCCACTCCATGCGCAAAGTGCCGCGCGGAGCACGGTCACGGTCCGGGAATCAAGACCTGCCGTCTCGCCGGCGAGTTGCGGAGCGCGGGTCACCCGGACGATATAGCGCCCTTTGGGCAAGCTGATGCGCAGCGGATTACGGGCGCCGCTTTTGAGGTAATACACTTCGAGACCGCGGCGCAGGGCACCCATCTCGATGCGCACGATGGGATCGTTGGCCGCATCGAAATTCGCCGGGCGTCCGTAGGCCTGCGTTGCGATGTGGTAGGCCCTTGTTTCGTGGAGGCGGCCTTCCAACTTCGCGTGCACCAGATACTCCAGCGCACGACGGTTGCGCGGCGAGACCCGGAAATCCGGACTTCCGAAGACGCGCTGCAATTCGGCGAAAACTTCCTCCGCGGAACATTCCTCTTCGGGCTGAAGCAAGGACTCCGAGCGCATTGCACTGCCGCCTACGGGCAAGTTCATCCCGTGTTCTCTATCTCCGATGGTTCTGTCGATCATAGTGGTGAGTTTGTCAGCGACCGGAAAATAACCTCTCCGGTCTGGAGCAACATCGCGGAAAACAGGGGAAATTGCCAGCGTCTCATGAGGGGCGAGAAAACAAACTGGCCGGTATTTTACACGCGGTTAGCCCGCCCCCTCCGCTCCAGCCACAGGCCGTCCGCGGCCACCTCGGGTGCGGGGGAATCGGCCGTTCCCACAAGTCGGGTCAGGCAACTCGGATCGCGGCACGATGGGGAGCTTCCGCCCTCCCTCCAGGTTGCCGCGGTCGCGGGAAGCGCAACGTGATCAATGGCCCGGCGAACACCCAATTTTTCCTCGCCAAGGCGGCCACGCCAAACCTACCTTCCGGTCAGAGACCGACCGACCTATGCCTGAAAACCGATCGTCACGCGAAGATTACCTCGACCTCGACGAGGACCCCTCAACCGGAACCGCCGCGACCGTCGACCAACTCGACGACCAAGTGGCCCAAGCGCAGGAGCGACTGCTCGCGCTCAAGCGCCAGTCAGAACAGCTCGAACGCGAAAAGGCAAAGCTCGAGGAACTGAGCCGGCGCCAAGAGCAGTTCGACAGCGGCCGGATCGAGATGGTGGACAAATTCACCGGCTCGCTCGTGCAAGTGCAACGCGAGACCGACGAAACCCTCAAGCGTTTGGAAGTCCTCAAGAACATCCAATCCACCTTCACCACTTACCTGCAGGAATTGGAAGCGATCAACCCCAAGCAATGGGAAGCTGAAGACCTGAACAAGGAATTGTCCAAAGCGATCGGAGCGGTCGAAGATGCCCGTTCCGTTTACACCAAAGCCTCCGCCCAGATCGCAGTGGAACCGCTGGCGGGTCCGTCGATTGTCGAAACCGAATCGTCCGAAGGCGGGCAAAGTTTCAGCTATTGGTTGATGGCGGGCCTCGCCTTCACGCTGCCCTTGGTCATCATCGGTCTGCTTGCTCTGATTATCCTCTTCTTCTCCCTCAACCCGGCTTGATCGCCGTCGCCATGCCGCGTCCTTCGTCGAACTCGCTGTCGGAGCAGAAAAAGCTCCTCGCCGCCAGGCAGGCGCTGCTGGCCAAGGAACTGGCCATGGCGGAAAAACAGGCCCGCCAGAAAGCCAAGCCCGCACGGGCAACCCTGGAACCGGAGCGCAGATTGCGCGTCTCCACCACACCGGATCGCGTGCTGCCACCGCGCCCGCGGGAGCATCTCTTCCCCCAGGGCGAGCGCGTCCGCACGACCCGCAACAAATACCGGCGCCGCAAGACCGAGGCCAAGATCCAGCAGATCAAATTTCTCCTGCTCTGCCTGATCTTCGTGACGCTGATCGTCCTGATCTGGAAAAACTTCCCCTGAGCTGCGGCTTCAATCGTCCGCCGCAACAAAGAGCGCGGACCGCATCGGCCCCAGACGGAAGAAGGCCTTGCCGTCTTTGACGTCGATTCTTTCCCCCGAGAGAGCATCGGCGTAAGCGCCGTCGGGCATCTCCGGTCCGACCATCACCTCGAATTCATTTTCGGTTTTGCCGCGGTTCCACGCCGCGAGGACGCCATCGCCGAGATGCGCGCGCACGAAAGCATAGCGGTCGCCTTCGGCCACCAGCGGGCGGCGGCTCCCGTAGCGCAGCGCGGGGTGCTTGTGCCGCACGGCCGCAACTTTGGAGAAGTGCTCACGCACCGCGTTTTCCTCCGGTGTGACCCCGTCTCCCCAGCGCATCATGCGCCGGTTGTCGGGGTCCCCGGCCCCGCTCATGCCGATCTCGTCGCCGTAGTAAATCATGGGGACGCCGTCGACCGACAAAACAAAAGTGAGGCCTAGTTTCAGTTTCTCAAACGCGCCGGTGTCGTCGACCTTGGGCGGGAATTTCCAGCCGACTTCTTCCTCGTCGCTCTCCTCCGGATGCGGAAGATCCCCGTCGGCGTAGGCCATGAAGCGCGCCTTGTCATGGTTGCCGAGCAGGGGCGACATGAGCGTTTCTTTGCCGTAGATCGATTCGGATGCGGCGAGCGATTTTTCCAACTCGTCGAAGCCGGCACTCTCCTTGGCAAACACGTCGATGATCGTGTCGTAAAGCGGGAAGTCAAATTGGCCGTCGAGCATGTTGGGACCGACAAAACTGACGATCCCCCGGCGGTCCATGAAGGTTTCGCCGACGCTGTAGAGGGCAAGCGGGCGGTTTTTGTCGACCGTGTTGCGCATGGCCGTGCGGTAATCCCACCAGAATTCGCGGACGATGTGCTTCACCGCGTCGAGACGGTAACCGTCGAGGTTGAAACGCGTCGCGAAATCGACGGCATTGGCCAGGAGGAAGTCCACGGCCTCGGGATCTTCGAAGTCGAAACCGGGCAGCCATTCCTCGAACCACGTGGTGAACTGATGGTCGTCCCACTGGCGCAGGTTTTTCGTGCCATCGGGCAGCTCGAGCGACCCGAAAAGCTCGCGCTGCTCGGTCCACATGGGGTGATCGGTGTGGACGTGCTTGAGCACGAGGTCGGCAATGATGAAGGTCCCCTTGCCGTGCGCGGCCGCAACCATCTCCTTGAGCGCCTCCTCGCCGCCGAAGCGCGGTTCGACCTCGGTGTGTGAGACCGGCCAGTAGCCGTGGTAGCCGGTATAGTGGCGATAGGGCTCGAGATATTCCTGCCATGCGCCGTCCGGGTTGCGGTTGATCGGCGCCAGCCAGAGGACATTGACCCCGAGTTTTTCGAAATAGCCCTCCTCGATTTTCCGTTGGATGCCCTGGAAGTCTCCTCCTTGGTAGTTGGCCGGCGGCAGCACGCGCTCGTCCTGCACCGGCTTGTCGTTGGTGGTATCGCCATTGGCGAAGCGATCGGTGAAAGCGTAATAAATGACGCCGTCCTGCCACTGGAAGCCTTCGAGCGGTTGCACGGGCGCGCGGGCCGCGTTGCTCACTTGTCCGGCCGCATCGGCCACCACCACACGCACCCAGGAGCCCCGCGGAGCGTCGTCGGTCGCGACCGAAACAGTCTCGCCGGTGACCTCGTGCGGCACCGTGCGGCTCCCTCCGCCGGGAAGTTGCAGGATGGAAGAGACCGTGGCGGGCGTCCCTCCCACCACGCGGAAGACCGCCCGGCCATCCTCGGTGGAACGGGCAAAAACCACCGGGGCGGCTTGACCGGCCACGCCCTCGACGGAGACCACCGAATTCTCGCCGCCCACACCGTCGGAGGTCTTTTCCGGGTTGGCCGGATCGAGGTTCCACTGCCCGTCGACGATCAGCTTGTAGGGATGTCGTCCGGGGGGGAGAGGAACGAAGAGCTCGTATGTGCCGTCCGGGGCCCGCGTGAGTTCGTGCGAGTCCGTATTCCAGCCGTTGAACTGCCCCGCGAGACAGACCTTGGGGGAAGCGCCGTCCGGCGGCAAGAAACGGAAGGTGTGCCCCGTGGGCGTCTGCAGCCCGACCAGAAGCACGCCCTCGAGAACGTTCCCACCCTCGCCGGCTCGCAACGGGATCTCGACCAGGCCCGTGGCGTTTTTGTCGAGAACCACGGTGAGGAGAAACTTGCCGCTGTCATAGGAGGCGACAAACCTTCCCGGCTCGGCCGCCGGCGCGTGCAGCGCGAGAGGCTTGTCGGCACCGGGATAAAAAAAGCGCCGCATGTCGATCTCGAGCTTTTCGCCCGGCGCGGCGGGCTGCATCGGGATCCAGCCGAGATAAGGCTCGGCCCCTTCGAGCGGTTCGGCGGGCGCGGCGCACGCAAAGACGGGAAGGACGAACAGCAGCACAAAAGAAGCGGGGATTTTTTTCATGGGATCAAGGGACGGATTGCAATTCGTAGTAGGCGGCGGTGAGCGGTTGAAGTTCTTTGATGCCCAGGCCGGGATTTTCCATCTCGGCCGGCGTGGTCTGGATGGCCGCACTCTCCCCGGTGACTTCGCCGAGACGGTCGCCCGCGAGGACCGGCACGGTTTGTGATCCGGCAATGGTGTCCCAACCGAGGAACCTCATGGCCTTGCGGGAAAAGCGGAGGCGCACGTTTTCCAGGGGCTTTTCCGGGTTAAGATTGGCCACGACGAGAATTCTTTGCCCCGTGGCACGGTCGTGGCGCAAGTAGGCGTAGAGCCAAGCCCCGCCCGTCCCGGGGGAGACCGGGCCGTACGCAGGATTGTCCGCGTTGTCGGGATTGAGTGGATAGAAATCTCCGTCGCGCAAGGCCGGTTGGTCAGCCAAGTGCAGCAGGCGCCGGTAGAATTCGCGCAATGACTTTTGCTCAGGGGACAGGCCCGCGCCATCGAACTTCCCGCCGTTCACCCATTTGGCGAATTCCGGCATCGACCAGTAATCGTAGATGCTAGTGCGCGCGTCGTCGCCGCCGTGGCCTTCGGCCCCGAGTGCCGGCTCGCCCACCTCTTGCCCGTGGTAAAGCATCACGGGACCGCGCGACAGACCGAAAAGCAGGGCCGACACCGGCTTGCCGACCGCCATGCCATGCCCGCCCCACTCGCGGGGCGAGGCCAGCCGCACTTCGTCGTGGTTTTCCGCATAGCGCAGCGAATTGTCGAAGAGGAATGGACGCGGACGCACCTCGTCGAGGGCGTTCGCCGTTCCGGTCCCGTCGAAAACCTCTTTCAGAGCGTCATAGCCGGGGTCGTCGTAGACGGCATCGAAACCCGCCTTGAGGAGTTCCAGCATGACATCGCCGCCGGTGACCGCGGACGCCTCCCGGTCACCCGAAGGCACCTGCGCCTCACCAGCATAGGCCTCCGCGACGAAGAAAACGCCGGGGTTCCGTTCCCGCGCCCGGACAATCAACCACTGCCAGAACTCCGGAGGAACCATGTGCGCCATGTCGGCGCGGAAGCCGTCGACCCCCAAGCCCTGCCAGTAGGCGATGACCTCGTCCATTTTCTTCCAGGTATCGGGGACGGGAATGTCGCTGTTTTTGCCGTGCGGGTAACTCCTGGTTTTTTTCTCCGGGTCGGCAAAATTCCAGCCGTAGTTGAGTTTGACCGTCTCGTACCAGCGGTCGCGGCCGGGCGCCCAACTGGCCGTGTCGTCGCCGGTCACCCGGCCGAACTCTTTTTCCCCTTCGTAGAGACCATCGACCCCGGGAAGCGAAGCCGATCCATCGACGCCCTCGAGAGTGGGCAGGCGCAAAGGCGCCTCGCCCTCGGCCCCCGATTCCGGGGTCAAATAGAAGAAATTGTTCTGCGAATCGAAAAACTTTCCGCGATCGTCGTCGGCACCGAAGGAGAGCTCCGGTTTCATGCTCGACGAATAACTGCGCGCCACGTGGTTGGGCACGAAGTCGATGAGGACTTTCATTTCCTGAGCATGGATGCGGTCGATGAGCGCCTTGAATTCCTCTTTGCGTTCGGCCGGATCATCGGCGTAGTCGGGCGAAACGTCGAAGTAGTCGCGGATGGCGTAGGGGCTGCCGGCGCGGCCTTTGAGCAAATCGGGATCGTCGGACGGTTCGCCGATATCCGCGTAGTCGGTGGCCGTGGCCTGCTGCAAAACCCCGGTGAGCCAGAGATGCGTGAAACCCAGCGCCTTGAGTTCGGCGAGGGCGGCCTCGTTGATATCGCTGAATTTTCCCGTGCCGTTTTCCTCGATGGTCCCGCCGGGCTTGCGCGTTTCGTTGGTGTTGCCGAAAAGGCGGGGCAGCAGTTGGTAAATGCGCGTCCGCGGCCCTCCGGGCGGCGTGCGGCCCGCCCGCCGGAAAACCGCGCCGCTTTCGCCCCCGTCCATGGCGAGGTAATGACGGATGGTTTGTTCGCCCGTCCCGGAGGCGGAAGCCCGGTCGATGGCTCCGTAAAGCCGCCCCCGGCCTTCGTCCGCCGCGAGATCCTTGAGGTAGACCACGAGACGGTCCGCGGCCCCGACAATCTCCGGGGGAATAAGCAGCGTGACCTCCGCGGGTTCGGCGGAAAACTGCACGCCTTTGGCGGGCTGGCGCGCGGCCCACGAGGTTTCGGACCAGCGCCGGAGAAACACCTTTTCGCCGTCCGCCGTGCGGCGTGCCGAAACGATCGCCTCCGCGGCGAAAGGGAGCCAAACCGGGGCCCCTTCCTCGCCCGGTTCGGAGGGCACCAGAGGCGAGCCTTGGCCGGAGGATTTTCCCAAAGCGACGAACACCGCCTGTTCCGGACGATCCACACCTGCTCCGAGCACGCGCACCTCCAAACCCCCGGGACCGCGCGTCAGCAAATACCTGACGTCATCGGCGCCAAGGCCGTCGTAACGGCTGGGCGAGGCGTGGGACGCAGCCGCGGCCAGAACGCAAAAAAACAGGATGGCTGGCCGGCGCATGGGAACATAAATCAGAGTCGCGTCGCCATGTCCTGTCAAGGAACCGCGCGATCCGGGCTTGCCGTCGCGCCGCCGCGGGCATCTGCTGGACGCGATGAAGGGGGTCGGCAACGCGGCAAAGCATGTGCGCGAGGAGCACACGGCTTCCATCGTGCGCAAAATCGCCACCTACGTGTTGCTGGCTGCGACGGCAACCTTTTGCCTCGCGCCGCTGTGGTACCTTTTGGTGCTAGCCCTCGAACCGGTGGCGCACGCGACCGCGCCGGCCGCGTGGCGGTGGCCCGTCTCGCCGGGGTGGGGAAATTTTGCGCGGCTGCTCACGCAGACCGATTTCATCCGTTGGGTCGCCAACTCGCTGGTAGTTTCCGTGGCCGTGGCCGCGGTCGGCATCCTGCTTTCGGCGACCGCCGGATACGCCCTCTCCCGCTTCCGCTTTTTCGGGCGCATAGCCGTGATGCAAAGCCTGCTCATCACCCAGATTTTCCCCGCGACCATGTTGCTCCTGCCGATTTTTCTCATTCTGGTGGAGCTGCAGCTGATCAACACCTTCCTCGGGCTCATCCTCATCTACCTGGCCACGGTGCTCCCTTTCTGCATCTGGCAGATGAAAAACTTCTACGACAGCGTCCCCGAAACAGTGGAGGAGGCGGCGGCCATGGACGGTTGCACACCCGGTGAAATCTTCCGGCGCGTCGTGCTGCCCGTTTCCGCCCCGGGGTTGGCCGTCACCGCCCTGTTCTCCTTCGCCGCGGCGTGGAACGAATATGTGGTCGCCGCCATTCTGCTGCAGGACGCGGAACTCTTCACCCTCCCCCTCGGCCTGCGCATGCTGCACGCCGAGAGCGCCGCGGGGCTCCCCTCGGTCTTCGCCGCGGGGGCCTTGCTCGTCTCCGTCCCCGTCCTGGCGCTTTACCTGGCTCTCAGCCGTCTGCTGGTCTCCCGCGTGCAGGATATCCGGGTGCGCCAGTAGCCGGGGAACCGTGTCCCGCTTTCAGCCGCCGCGGTAAACACAACGCGATGTCGGGGTTTCATGGATGGAGATTTCGCTCAGGCCGGGAAGCACCGGCTCGAGCTTCCGCCACAGCCAGATGGCGAGTTGCTCGAAGGTCGGGTTTTCCAGCCCGGGTATGTCGTTCAGGTAGCGGTGGTCCAGTTCCCCGACGAGAGGTTTGACGAGGCGGCTGATCTCGGCGTGATCCATGAGCCAACCCGCCGCGGCATCGACCGGACCGGTCACCGAGACCTCGACTTTGTAGCTGTGGCCGTGCATCCGCGCGCACTGGTGGTCGGGCGGCACCCGCGGCAGCGTGTGGGCTGCTTCAAAATAAAAGTCTTTGGTCAGGGTGACACTCATCGCTGCGCTGTTTGTAGCGGAAGGAACCACTTCGCGCAAACGGTCAAACCCCCCTCGCCCGCGGCTCCCAGATGAATTTGTGCATCTGCAGCTGGAAACGTGCGGGAACCTTGTCCTCCAGCATCCAACCCACCAGATCTGCCGGTGCGATTTTCCCGAAAACCGGACCGAGGAGAACGGCACGCACTTTGGAGGGGAGATCGTGTTCCCGGATCTGGCCGCGGGCCCACTCGTAATCCTCCCGCGAGCCCACCACAAATTTCACCTCATCCCGCCCGGTCAGGTGCGCGATGTTCGTGTGGAGATTGCGCCCGCACTCGCCGCTGGAGGGCGTTTTCAGGTCCATGATGCGGTGGACGCGGGGGTCGACGGCCGCAATGTCATGCGCCCCGGATGTCTCGAGCAGCACGGTAAAGCCGGCCTCGCACAACTCGCGCAGCAAGGGCACGCAGGCAGGCTGGAGCAGAGGCTCGCCTCCCGTGACTTCAACCACAGGGCATCCGAAACCGCGGACTTTCCCCAGAATCTCATCGAGGGTCATTTTGTTTCCCTCGTAAAAGGCGTATTCGGTGTCGCAGTAGGTGCAACGCAAGTCGCAGAAGGTCAGACGGACAAAGACGCAGGGCAGCCCCGCCCAAGTGCTTTCACCCTGCACGGAAAGGTAGATCTCGTTGACCGTCAGTTTCTTCAAGCCCCCCAGAATAGCCGAAGGGCGCCCGGCCGCAAACCGGACAAATCACTTTTGCCCGGGCGCCGACGCGATTACATTCCCGCACGCGATGAAGCGACCCGACGAACATGAGACCGCCGCGCTGCGGGACACCCAGAGCGAGCGAGACCACCGCCGCATCGTCATCGACCGCGTCGGGGTGAAAAACCTGCGTTTTCCCATCCAAGTAGCGGTCGGGGGGGACGAACCGCAAAGCACCATCGCCACCGTGCAGCTGACGGTCGAGCTGCCACAGGAGTTCAAGGGCACGCACATGAGCCGCTTCCTCGAGGTCCTGCAGGCCCACGGCCCCGTGCTGCATCCCGAGGACATCGAGCATCTCCTGGGCTCGCTCATCGAGCGCCTGCACAGCAAACGCTCGCACTTGGAATTCGAGTTTCCCTTTTTCCTCGAGAAAAAAGCCCCGGTCACCGGCGCGCCCGGACTGGTCGACTACACCGCCCGCTTCAGCGCCACCTCGGACGGCGAGTCGCACGATCTGGTCACCACGATCGTCGCCAATGTGACCACCCTGTGCCCCTGCTCCAAGGCGATCAGCGAGACCGGAGCGCACAACCAGCGCGGTCAGGTCACGCTCAGCCTGCGGTCCGAGAAGCCCCTGCCGCTCGCCGAAATGGTTTCGCTCGTCGAGAGCTCGGCCAGCAGCGAGTTGTACAGCGTGCTCAAACGTCCGGATGAAAAAGCGGTGACCGAGCGGGCCTACGCCAATCCCGTCTTCGTGGAGGACCTGGTACGCAATGTCGCGGCCAAGGTCATTGCCGACCCGCGCATAACCTGGTGGCAGGTGGAGGCCGAAAATTTCGAGAGTATCCACAACCACAACGCCTACGCGTTGGTCGAGAAGCACAAATGAAAACCGCTGCCCTGCTGCTCTGCGTCCTGGCCCTCGCGGGCTGCGCCTCCGGGCCGCGGGATGTCCGCCGTGCCGAAGCCGCCGCTCCGCAGGTGGCCAACACGCCTTCTTCGTCGCCGGTCTGGCCGAGCCACGCTCCCTCGCTGGCGGCCACGTCGGCCATCATCATCGACGCCCACAGCGGCGAAGTGCTCTTCCAGAAAAACGCCGATCTCCGCCGCCCTGCGGCCAGCACGCAGAAGTTGCTCACCGCCCTTCTGGTGGCCGAGCGGGGGGGACTCGACAGCAGCGTCATGATCATGCCGGAGGACACGCGGGTCGAACCGACCAAGCTCGGTCTCCGCTCCGGCGAACGCTACACCCGACGAACCCTGCTCGAAGTCATCCTGGTCAAAAGCTGCAACGACGCCTGTGCCGCCCTGGCCCGCGACCACAGCGGCAGCGACGGGATGTTCGCCTCGAACATGAACCGCGCGGCCTGGGCGCTCGGCGCGCGCAGCTCCCACTTCGCCAACAGCCACGGGCTCCCCGCCCCGCAGTATTCCACCGCGCGCGACATCGCCCGCATTGCTTTCCGGGCCTACCGAAATCCGGAGCTGCGGCGCATGATGCGGCAGCAGCACGCTGTTTTCCGCCACAACAGCGGGCGCACCACCGTGCTCAAAGCCACC
This sequence comes from Chthoniobacterales bacterium, assembly GCA_049451035.1. Taxonomy (GTDB): domain Bacteria; phylum Verrucomicrobiota; class Verrucomicrobiia; order Chthoniobacterales; family JACTMZ01; genus JACTMZ01. The sequence goes on from JBMTVD010000039.1 coordinate 12,375, forward strand.
AACAAACTGCTGGGCCGTTCACCCGCCTACACCGGCATGAAAACCGGTTACACCGATGCCGCCGGGCGCTGCCTCGTCTCGAGCGGACGCCCCGGGGGACGCGAGGTCATCCTGGTGCAACTGGGCAGCAAGACGAAGTACATCTTCGACGACGCGGAGCGCCTGATGTCATGGGCCGCGCGGCCCGCCTCCGCCCAGCCGTTGGCCTCCCGCGGCACGGCCTACGGCACCTTCTAACCGGCGAGTCCCGCGATGAACTCCGCCGTCTGCCGCGCCGCAGCCGGGTGACTGACGCGTTGGAGATTTTCGCGCCAACGCTTCCATCTCGCCCCGTCGTTTTCCAGCATCGCGGCCCGCACCGCCTCAATGATGGCTTCGGGCGTGGTGGCCAGCGTGCCGGCGCCAAGATCGGCCAACAACTCGACGTTGCCCTCCTCCTGGCCGGCCACGACGTGGCTGATGATCATGGGCCGCGCGATGGCCAGGGTTTCCTGCACGATGGCACCGCCTGCTTTGCCGATGAAGAGATGGCTTTCCGCAAGCAGCTCCGGCATACGGTCGGTCCACCCGTGCAACGCGAAAGAACTCATCGGCACGTCGAGTTTTTTCAGGAAGTCGTGGAGGTGGCGATGACGACCGGTCACCACCGTGAGATGGACGCCCTTCAACGCGGTGAGCCCGCGGACGACTTTGCCCACCGTGCGGCGGCTGGCCGAGGGAAGGTAAAGGATCCTCCACGGAGGGCCGGCGGCGAGCGGTCGCCGGGCCAGTTCCTCGAAGCGCGGACTGACCGGGAACCCCAGCACTTTGATCTTCTCGCGCGGCACACCCGCGGCCGCCATGGCGTCGGACGTTGGTTCGTTGGCGACCAGGTCCCAATCGGCCGGGGCGCGGTTCCACACCCGGTTGATGACGATGGAGTCGGTCACAACCATGCAATGCGGGCAGGTCGCGACCTCACCGGACTCCATGAGCTCGCGGAGCAAATAGGAGTACACCGGGTAAGTCGTCACCACGGCGGACGGCTTTTTCTCGAGCAGGAGGGCGCGGATGGCGGCTTTCAGTTTTCCCAACGTCGGCAGGGTCGCCTCGAAAACCGGAGTTTTGTCGAAAACGTGGAAAAAGGCCTTCCACGTGACCGGCACCCGCTGGATCGAGAGGTTGTAGGCGACTTGGAGAACTTTGGCGGCCCCGGGGTTGACCTCGACGTAGGTGTCGTGCACCTCGGCCTGGAAGCCGGGCATCTGGGCAAAGGCATCCCGGATATTCCTTGCGGCGGAATTGTGACCGTCGCCGAAACCGGTGGTGAAGATGATGATTTTTTTGTCGCTCACAAATTCACAATCCGCGCAGCGCGGCCTTGGCCCGTTCCTGCGCCTCCCCATCGTCTTTGGTGCGGCGGGGCAAAGCCAGTGACTTCGACAGAGCACGGCGTGCCTCTTCCTTCCGGCCGGCGGCCAGATAAGCCCGACCCAACTCGGCTTGGAAAAGGGCATTGTCCGGTTCGAGTTGCGCGGCTTTGCCGAGGCAGCGGACGGCCTCCTCGCTGGAGGCGGCCGGCATCTTGCCGTAGACGAGTTCCGCCACGGTTTTGAGGAAGGGATTGAGCTCGGCGATCTCGTAGTTCCAGCGCCCGAGCATGTGCCAGCCGAGCGCGTAGCCCGGCTTGAGGCGGACCGCTTCGAGCGACTCTTGCCGCACCACTTTGGAGAGTTCCAATTTGGCCTTGGCATCGCTGTAAAAACCGAGCCGTGCGGCCGCCACCGCCACGGTCAGCCGCCCCTCGGGATTGTCCGGATCAAGTTTTTTTGCCTCCAGGGCGTTTTCGTAACCGAGCTTGGCCAAACGCAACCTTTCGCCTTTGCCCGGCGCATCGAGCGCGAGCTCCACGTATTGCTTGGCGATCTTGCGCAGGACCGCCGGGTCGCCGGGGTTCTCGGCCAGCGCTTTCCGGTAGGCCGCCAGTGCCTCCGCCGATTGGAATTGGCGATCGAAGCTGTCCCCCTGTTCGATCCAATCGCCGGCGGCGTACGCGTCCACCACCGCCAGGAGAACAGCGAAGGCACCGAGGACGGACCTCATTTGGCGAAAAGATAATGCGAGACGATCCATTCCTCGCCGTAGCGGTATCCCCAAAGTCCCGCACACGCCATGAAAAAGACGCGCCAATAAACGCGCCATTTGGTCACGTTCTCCGGGCCGTAAGTCGCAGCGAGGATCGGCGTGATCCGCGCCTCGTTCTTGTCCATGTTGGCCAGCCAAGCCTCGGAAGTCCGCGCGTAATGCGTCCCGTTGACACACCAGTGGTCGCGCAATTTGAGATCGTCTTGAAAATAGGCCAGCAAGTCGTCCGAGGGCATGGTTCCTCCTTCGAAGAAATACCGCGTGATCCAATCGCTCGGGTCGGTGCCCTCGAAATGGTAGGCCAAGGTCCGGTGGGTGAAAATATGGACAAAGAGGCACGCGCCGGGCTTCATCCACGAGGCCACTTTGCGCAGGAGCAGTTCGTAATTCTTCATGTGCTCGAACATCTCGACCGAGACCACGCGGTCGAATTCCTCCCGCGGCAAATCCAACTCCGCCACATTGGCGGTGTGGATCTCGACGTTGCGCAACCCGCGCCGCACCGCCTCGCCCATGATGTATTCCCTCTGCGTGCGCGAGTTGGAGACGCCGAGAATGCGCGAATCGGGATATTTCTCCGCCATCCAGAGCGTGAGCGAACCCCATCCGCAACCCAACTCAAGCACACGCTGGCCGTTCTCCAACCGCGCCCGCCGGCAACTCAGTTCCAGCATGGCCTCCTCCGATTCCTCGAAGGTCGTGTGCCGCGTCGGCCAGAGACCGCTGCTGTATTTCATGCGCGGACCGAGGACGTACCGGAAAAATTCCGTCGGGACCTCGTAATGCTGCTCGTTGGCCTCGCGGGTTTTCACCGCAATGGGCATCGACTTGAGTTCGCGGACGAAATCCATCAACGCCTTTTGCTGCGCCTCCACCCCACCGCGGTTTTCGTCCTTCAATTTGCGGGCCAGCAAATGATTGATTCCGGCCCGGATGACGCAATCCGGGAGCAGTCCCTTTTCCAGTGTCCGGTCGAGCAGGCTCATGACACCCGCCGCGGGAACCACGGAAAGAAGGCGTTCGTGGTCCGCTGATACTGCCGGTAATCCTCCCCGCGCGAACGGACGGCGTGCTCCTCGGTCGCCTTGATGCCGGTGATGCGGGTCAGGAAGAAATACATGAGCGCGGGAGCATAAGCGGCGATCCACCCGCCGGGCGAGCCCAGCGCGTAGACAAAATACGCCACCCAGACCAGCCACTCGCAAAAGTAGTTCGGATGACGCGAGTAATTCCAGAGCCCGGCCCGGCAAGTCTTGCCTTGATTGGCCGGATTTTTGCGGAAGCGGTTCAGCTGCGCATCGGCGACGGACTCGCCCAGCATCCCGGCCAGCCAGAGCACGAGACCCGCATACTCGAAAAACCCGAGCCCCGGAGCGCCATTGATGAAAACGAGCACGAACGGCACGCTCAAAAGCGCAATGAGCACCCCCTGCGCCTCGAAGAAACCGAAGAACATGGCCCAGGTGCGATTCGGAAACTGCCGGCGCAGCGTCGCGTAGCGTCCGTCCTCCTCCGGATGATGCTTGGCCACACGGAAAAGCAAATACGTCCCCAACCGCGCCGACCAGATGGTCACCATCAGGACGAGCAGGAAATTGCGCGCCGCATCACCCGCGGACACCGCGGCGCACACGGCCGCCACCGGAATGAATCCGTAGGACCAGAAAATATCGACGATTCCCGCATTGTTCAGCACGCGTGCGAGCAGCCAGACGCCGGCCATCATTACGATTGGGATGACGAGCGCGAACGCCATCAATTGCCAGAACTCGCTGTACTCCGGCATCACGAACATCCCCTGTTCAGACCGGTTGGCAGGTCGAGCGTCTCGTTGTCCGCCCGCGTGTAAACGGCCTGCACCACGCTGATATGCCGCGTGGCGAAGGCCGCTTCGCAATAGGCCAGGTAGTAATCCCACTTCCGGATGAAAATGTCGTCGAACCCCTGCGCCCGCACTGCCTCGAGCACGCGGTGGAAATTCTCCCGCCAGACACGAAGCGTCCGCGCGTAATACGGCCCCATGTCGTCGAGGTCGTGGAGGAAAAGGTCGCCGGCGCGATTCAGTGCGGTGTTGACCCGGCCGATGCTGTTGAGCAGCGACCCGGGGAAGATGTGCCGCTGGATGAAGTCCGTACCGCGCCGCAGCACTTCGTATTGGGCGTCCGGACAAGTGATGTATTGCAGCCCGAGGAGTCCCTTCCGGGCCAGGAGCCGGTGGCATTGCGCAAAATACCCGTCGAGATATTTGTCGCCCACCGCTTCGAGCATTTCGATCGAGGCGATCTTGTCGAACCGCCCGGTCAGCTTCCGGTAATCCTCCAAACGCAAGTCGATCCGCCCGGACAGCCCCGCGGCCCCGATGCGACGCGACGCCTCGTCAAACTGCGCCTGGGAAATGGTCACCGTCGTGACCCGGCAGCCGAAATGGCGCGCCGCATGCATGGAAA
>JBMTVD010000040.1:0-15804 GCA_049451035.1 Chthoniobacterales bacterium
GAAGGTTCTATTTGGTCGGACAAATAGAACCCTGTGACATGTGACTTGTGACGAGTGACAAGCACAACAATCCGAAAGCGCAGGGATATCGTGATCTCGTCGTTTGGCAAAAGGGCATCGCTCTCGCGCGGGAGATTTACCTCCTCACGAAGAAGTTGCCATCAGACGAGAAGTTTGGCCTCGTTTCTCAAATGCGGCGCGCCGCTGTTTCGGTCCCCTCGAACATCGCCGAAGGCCAGGCGCGCCACACCACGGGCGAGTTTGTCCAGTTCATCTCACACGCTGAAGGCTCTGTCGCCGAACTCGACACTCAGCTTACCCTGTGCGAGCAACTGAAGTTGCTCAGCCCCACTGAATGCCAAAGTGCCGCCTCTCTTCTTGATGAACTCCGCCGCATGCTAAACAGCCTCCGCCGCAAACTCACTCCCGCCAAATAACAATCCCCAACTCGTCACTAGTCACACGTCACATGTCACTTCTCATTAAAAATGCCGACATCGTCAATGCGGATACGCGCTACACCGCGGACATCCTCTGCGAAGACGAAACCATCACGCGGATCGACCGGAACATCACGCCCCCGGCCGGCGCAGAGGTGATCGACGCAACCGGAAAGCATGTTTTCCCGGGCTTCATCGACCCGCACACGCACATCTACTTGCCTTTCATGGGCACGTATTCCAAGGACACCTACGAAACCGGCACCAAAGCCGCCTTGGTCGGCGGGACCACGACCATTTTCGAAATGGTCTGCCCGTCCCGCGACATGACGCCCGCGGACGGCTTCGCCACATGGCAGGCGCAAGCCGAAGGGAAAGCCTGCTGCGACTACACCTTCCACATGGGCGTGACCCGCTTCGACGCGGACTCGGCCGCACAATTGCGCGAGATCGTCAAACAGGGCGTGGGCAGCTTCAAAGTGTTTCTCGCTTACAAAGGGGCTTTCGGGGTGGATGACACCGAACTTTGGGAAACGCTCAAACTCGCCAAGGAACTCGGCGTCATTGTCACGGCCCACTGCGAAAACGAAACGCTCGTCGCCCAGTTGCAGAAAGAACTCTTGGCAGCCGGGCGCACGGGACCGGAGGCCCACCATGACAGCCGCCCGCCCCGGGTCGAGGCCGAGGGCGTGCACCATTTGATGTCCTTCGCCGCCTTGACCGGTGCCCACACCTACATCGTGCACCTCAGCTGCCTCGAAGCTCTGCGCGAGGCGGTCACCGCGCGCGAGCGAGGGGTGAATGTCTTCGTCGAAACCCTCATCCAATACCTCGTCCTCGACAAAACCTACGCCGAGAAACCGAACTTCGAAGGTGCCAAGTTTGTCATGTCCCCGCCCCTGCGCGACATCTCGAACCAGCAGGTCCTCTGGGACGGGTTGGCCAGCGGTCTGGTCAACACCGTCGGCACAGACCATGCCCCGTTCGATTTCAAGGACCAGAAACCGATGGGCCAAGACGACTTCACCAAAATCCCCAATGGCATTCCTTCCATCGAGGACCGCATCAATCTCCTCTACACCCACGGAGTGAAAAAAGGCCGCCTCACCCTCCAGCAACTGGTCGCCGCAGCCAGCACCAATGCGGCCAAAATTTTCGACCTCTACCCGCGCAAGGGCGTGATCCAGCCCGGCGCCGACGCCGACCTCGTCGTCTATGATCCCGGCTATCGCGGCAAACTGTCCGTCAAGACCCAGACCCAAAACGTCGACTACAACGCCTTCGAGGGCTGGGAGATCGAGGGCCGTCCGTCGGTCGTCACCGTGCGCGGCCAGGTCGCCGTGCGCGACGGGAAATTCTGCGGCACCGTCGGCCGGGGACGCTTTATCAAGCGAAAACCCTCGCATTTCTGAGCCCGCTCACCGCCCCCGCGCATTGCCGTTTACACTTGAGTGTGTGACAGCGGAACCGAACACTGATGTTGAATCATGCCACGATGCGAAAAGTGCCATTCGCAATGGGCCAGCGTATTCCGCTGCCCGCATTGCGAACGGAAGTTCCCTTGTCCGAACTTCGTCTTTATTTGGAGCCTTTTGTTGTTGGCGGGGTGCCTTTTGCTTTTCGCGGCCAACTGGTTCCTCACTGAGATGGCGGAAAAATGGCAGAACTTCCGCAGTGACCATCAGGTTGCGGAAAAAGGCCTGACGGTGGAAATCGACAAATCATCGATCCCGTGAAGGGGCCACCGGCACCGACTCCGAACATCATGAATCCAGACCAAGCCAGCCACGACCCACGCCTCTGGAACGCCGATCTCGCGCCCGTCCCGCAGGATCGTCGGACCTGGACCACTTGGAATATCGCCGCTCTTTGGGTCGGCATGGCCGTCTGCATCACGACCTACACGCTGGCCAGCAGCCTGATCGACCAGGGCATGAACTGGTGGCAGGCCACGCTCACCGTCTTCCTCGGCAACGTCATCGTGCTCGTGCCCATGACGCTCAACGCGCATCCGGGCACCGCCTATGGCATTCCCTTCCCGGTGCTGCTGCGCGCCTCGTTCGGCACCTTCGGTTCCAACATCCCGGCGCTCATGCGCGGACTGGTGGCCTGCGGATGGTTCGGCATCCAGACATGGGTCGGTGGCGCGGCCATCTATGCGACGGCAGCCGTGATCTTCGGCTTCGACCCGTCCACCAAACAAAACCTCCCCCTCCTCGGCATCTCGGCCGGCGAGTTTCTCTGCTTCATGATTTTTTGGGCGGTCAACGTCTACTTCATCGTCCGCGGGATGGAGTCGATCAAATGGATGGAAACACTCAGCGCACCCTTCCTCCTGCTCGTCGGCCTCGTGCTTGTCTGGTGGGCGTGGGACACGGCCGACGGATTCGGTCCCATCTTCACCCAACCGGCCACGCTCGATACCGCGGCGAAATTCTGGCCGGTTTTCGGGGCCGGGTTGACCGCCATGGTCGGCTACTGGGCGACCCTCTCGCTCAATATTCCCGACTTCTCCCGCTATGCCCGCTCGCAACGGGACCAGATCGTCGGGCAGGCCCTCGGGTTGCCGGCCACCATGACTTTCTATGCTTTCATCGGCATTCTGGTGACCAGCGCGACCATCGTCATTTTCGGCTCCGCCATCTGGGATCCCGTCCAAGTCATCGCCAAGTTCGGGCACCCGTGGGTCTCCGCCATCGCTTTGGTCACGCTTGCCGTCGCCACCCTCTCGACCAACATCGCAGCCAACGTCGTCTCGCCGGCCAACGATTTTTCCAACCTCGCCCCGCAGCACGTCAGCTTCCGCACCGGGGGACTCATCACTGCCCTCCTCGGCATCCTCATGATGCCATGGAAGCTTTACCAGGATCCCAGCGGATACATCTTCACCTGGCTCATCGGCTACAGCGCGCTCCTCGGACCGATCGCCGGCATCATGATCGCCGACTACTTCGTCTGGCGCCGCAAGAAACTCGATGCCGCCCAGCTTTACGAGCGCCACGGCGTCTACCGCTATACCGGCGGCTTCAGCCTTGTCGGCTTCGGCGTCCTGTTCGCCTCGGTTCTGCCCAACCTGCCGGGCTTCCTGGTGACCATCAAGTTGCTGCCCGACGACCTGTTCCCCGGGTGGCTTGTGGCCAGCTACCACTACGCGTGGTTTGTCGGTTTCGGCTTGGCTTTCCTCTTGTATGTTGTCGTGCGACCTTTGTTCCCCAACCGATGAAAGAACCCACCCTCCCCCCCTGCGATCACCAACCGCACCCCTACTCCGGGCCGTCGTCCGACGAAGTGCTGGCCCTGCGCAAGCAGTTCATGAATCCCGGCATCTTCCTTTACTACAAAAAGCCCCTCATGGTGGTGGAAGGGCACCGGCAATACGTCTGGGATGAAAAAGGCAAACGCTACCTCGACGGCCTCGGCGGCATTGTGACCATCAGCGTCGGCCACTGCCACCCGCACGTCATTTCCGCCGGCAACAGGCAGAGCGAGATTTACCAGCACTCCACGACGATTTACCTCCATCCCAATGTCGCCCGTTACGCGGAGAAACTCGCCTCGAAAATGCCCGGCGACCTCAAGATGTGCTACTTCGTCAATTCGGGCTCGGAGGCCAACGACCTCGCCATTTTGATGGCCCGCGCCTACACGGGCAATTTCGACATTATCGCGCTGCGCAACGCCTACCACGGCGGCAACCACGCGACCATGGGGGTCACCGCCCACGGCACGTGGAAATACAACATCCCCCAGGCTTTCGGCGTCCACCACGCCCTCGCCCCCTACCCTTACCGTGGTGTCTGGGGCTATGACGACCCGCAGGCCGGCTTCAAATACGCCAACGACGTCAAGGAACTCATCGACTACTCGACCTCGGGCCGCATCGCCGGCTTCATTGCCGAGTCGATCCAGGGCGTCGGCGGGTTCGTGGAATTCCCCGAGGGCTATCTCAAAAACGCTTACCAGCATGTCCGCGCCGCGGGCGGCGTTTGCATCGCCGACGAAGTCCAGACCGGGTTCGGACGCACCGGCACCCATTTCTGGGGGTTTGAAACCCAGGGGGTCATTCCCGACATCGTCACCATGGCCAAGGGCATCGGCAACGGTTGCCCACTCGCCGCCGTGGTCACCACGCCGGAGATCGCCCAGGCCCTCGTCGGCAAAGTCCACTTCAACACCTTCGGCGGCAACCCCGTGGTCAGCGCCATGGGCCACGCCGTGCTCGAAGTTATCGAGCAGGAAAAACTGCAGGAGAATTCGCACAAAATGGGCGAATACATTCTTGCCGGACTCAACAAGCTGAAGAAGAAGCACAAAGTCATCGGCGACGTCCGCGGCAAAGGCCTCATGCTCGGCATCGAAATGGTCAAAGACCGCGAAACCAAGGAACCGGCCACCGCCGAATGCGCACAGGTGCTGGAAACGGCCCGCGACCTCGGACTCCTCCTCGGCAAAGGCGGTTTGCGCGGCCAGACCATCCGCTTCGCCCCGCCCATGTGCATCACCCAAGCCGACGCCGACTTTCTGCTCGAGGTCCTCGACGAATCCTTCAGCCGGCTGTGAACCCCACACGGACCCGCGAACCGCGTGTCCCTACCCGGGGAGGGACGAGCCGCCGGCTCGTCGGCCCACGATGAGCGACATCCTTGTAGAGTTGGTTGCCGCCCTCCGCGCCGCACGCCCCTGCGCCCTCGCCACGGTGGCCGCGACCAAAGGCTCCGTGCCCCGCCACCCCGGCGCCAAAATGATCGTTTATGCCGACGGTTCCATTTCCGGCACCGTCGGCGGCGGCAAATTCGAATCCCTCGTCATCGCCGAAGCCCTCGAGTGCCTCGCCCGCAAGGAAACCCGCCTCAAGACCTGGCCCCTCCGCGAAGACCAACCCGACAGCTTTGGCGCGATCTGCGGCGGAGTGGTCACCGTGCTCATCGAGCCGCAACTCCCCGCCCACCGTCTGCTCATCGTCGGCGGCGGACACTGCGCGCAAGCCATCGCCAAACTCGCCGCCGAGTGCGGCTTCCACGTCACCGCTCTGGAAGACCGCGACGATATTCTCGACCGGTGCACAGCCGCGCACCTCCGGCTCACGGATTCCGCACCGGGCTACATCTCGGCCCGCGACTGGAACGAAAAAGACGCTCTCGTCATCGTCAGTCGTCATTACGACCTCGACCGCGAAGCCCTCGCGGCCGCCTTGCAGCGGGGAGGCATGGGCTATGTCGGCATGATCGGCAGCCGTCGCAAGGTCCTGCACGTCTACGACCAACTCCAAGCCGCCGGCTTCACCATGGAGCAACTCTCCGGGGTCCACGCCCCCATCGGCCTGGACATCGGCTCCGACTCGCCCGCCGAAATCGCCGTCAGCGTCCTTGCGGAAATCCTCATGGTCCTGCGCGGCAAATCCGGACAGTCCCTCAAGGTCTGAGCCCCGGGATCGCTGCGCTCCACCGTGCTTCCTTCCGCATCGGCGTACTCGCGGAGCGTTTGCCAAAGCCTCCCGGCGCGACTAGTTTGGCACCGTGAAAATCCTCCTCTACATCTTCGCTCTTCTGGCCCTCGCCGCGGTCCCCGTCCAGGCCCAGTGCAAAGACTGCGGTTGCAAGGAACAGTGCACTCCCAAGTGCCGCTGTGAGCGGGCGGAAACAACGCGGTGAATTCGCTGGATCCGAGGGCCAAGCGCTTCCGGGCGGCCGACAAGTCCCTTCAACAGGCGCGCTTGGCCCTGCAGGGTGCCCAAATCGCCCTCGCCGACCTGCCCCGCTCCAATCTCTCTCCGGTCACGACTGCCCTCGACTCGATCGAACACGCTCTTTCGAATATCACGGCGGCCGCCTCGCAAATCGACGAGGCCCGGCTGGAGGACGCTGATTTATAGGGTCGGTTTCTGCTTTTCCCTGCCGGCGGCATGGCGTGGAATGCACTCATGAAGACCCCGCGCGTCAAAGAAATCCTTTCATGGTACGGGGCCGACAACCCCGGAACGCTGACCAATCTGGCCCGCCTCCTCAATCACGGCACTCTCGGAGGCACCGGTAAAATGGTCATTCTCCCGGTGGATCAAGGGTTCGAACACGGCCCGGCGCGCAGCTTCGCCATGAACCCGGCGGCTTACAATCCTCTCTACCACTTCCGGTTGGCCGTCGAAGCGGGCTGCAACGCCTACGCCGCGCCCCTTGGATTCCTCGAAGCCGGAGTCCGCGAGTTCGCCGGTGACATCCCTCTGATCCTCAAGCTGAACAGCAAAGACCTGACCTCCGACGAAAAGGACCCCATTTCGGCCCGCACCGGCACGATCGACGACGCCTTGCGGTTGGGTTGCTCCGCCGTCGGATTCACCATTTACCCCGGATCGGCGCTGCGCCTCGAAATGTATGAACAACTCGCCGAATTTGCCCATGAGGCCAAGCAAGCCGGGCTCGTCGTCATCGTATGGTCCTACCCGCGCGGCACCAGCCTGAGCAAGGAAGGCGAGACGGCCATGGATGTCGACGGCTACGCCGCGCACATCGCCTGCCAACTCGGCGCGCACATCGTGAAAATCAAGCTGCCCACCGCGCATCTCGAGCAGGCGGCGGCCAAAAAAGTCTACGAGTCGGAGAAAGTGTCCATCGCCACGGCGGCCGAACGCGTGCGGCACTGCGTGCAATGCGCATTCGACGGACGTCGCATCCTTATCTTTTCCGGCGGACCGAGCGAGTCGGACGAAAAACTCCTCGATTCCATCCGCGCCATCCGTGACGGCGGAGGGTTCGGGTCGATCATTGGACGCAACTCCTTTCAACGGTCCGAAAAAGACGGACTCAAACTCCTCCGCCAGATCATGGCAATCTACGCGGACCAGAACAAATAACCCTTATGCAACTCGGAATGATCGGACTCGGCCGCATGGGCGCCAACATCGTGCGGCGCCTCATGAAAAACGGACACACCTGCGTCGTTTATGATACCCATCCCGACGCCGTGGCGGAACTCGTCAAGGAAGGCGCGGTGGGCGCCTCCTCGCTCGAAGAATTCGCCGCCAAACTGGAGAAACCCCGCGCCGCGTGGATCATGGTCCCTGCCGCGGTCACCGACAAAGTCATCCAGTCGCTCGTCCCCCATTTCGAAAAGGACGACATCATCATCGACGGCGGTAATTCCTATTTCCGCGACGACCGCCGCCGCGCACGCGAACTTGAACCCAAGGGCATCCACTACATCGATTGCGGCACCAGCGGCGGCGTGTGGGGACTCGAGCGCGGCTATTGCCTCATGATCGGCGGCGAGAAGGGTCCGGTGCAGCACCTCGACCCGGTCTTCAAAACCATCGCGCCCGGACGCGGGGACCTCGCACGCACGCCGGGCAGGGAAACGGCGGGCGGCACCAGCGAAGACGGCTATCTGCATTGCGGACCGGCCGGCGCGGGGCATTTCGTCAAGATGGTCCACAACGGCGTGGAATACGGCATGATGGCGGCCTTGGCCGAAGGCTTCGACATTCTCAAAAATGCCGATGTCGACTCCCGCCCGGTCTCGCATGATGCCGAGACGGCTCCGCGCATGGGCCACGACCTCGACTACCATTTGCCCATCGACGAAATCGCCGAACTGTGGCGCCGCGGCAGCGTGGTCCAATGCTGGCTGCTTGATCTTATAGCCCTCTCCATGGTCGATGACCCGGAGTTGAAGAAATTCTCCGGCCGTGTGTCCGATTCGGGCGAAGGCCGCTGGACCATCATGGCCGCCATCGAGGAAGGCGTTCCCGCCGATGTGCTCAGTGCCGCCCTTTACGCCCGCTTCCGCTCACAGGAACCCGCCTTCTCCGACAAGGTCTGCTCGGCCATGCGCTACCAATTCGGCGGGCACCTGGAGAAAGCCGCCGGCGGTTGAGCGTCGCTACTTCCCGACGATCAGCCCGTTGACAAACCGGATGGCGGGACCGAGCAGCGGAAGGTGACGGTAGATGCCGGTTGCGGGATTCCAGAAGTCCTGATGCAAGACGATACGCCCCTCGCGGTCGAAACGAAGTTGCGAAACGCCCTCGGTGACAACCGGTTGGCCACCGGCGAGGTTTTTTGAACGGATCTCCATGGTCCACCGCACATAACAGTCGGAACCGGAGACCGCCACGTCGTTGACTTTGGCTCGGACGGCCTCGGCGCCCTCCGCGGTTTTGAGAAGGTATTGCTCAATGGCATCGATCCCGACTTCCGTGGCGATCGTGTCGTTGAACCACGCATCGGACGCGTAAACCTTGCGGGCGTTCGTGGTCACATTGGATACGGACAAGTCCCCGTACAGAGCGGCAAAAGCGTCCACGGCCGAGCGGGCGTTGGAGGAGGACAGGCCGACGCCCGGTCGAGCAGCCAGTGCCTTGTGGTATTCGCTGGTGAAGTCGGTCGGACCGCCGGAGCAGCCCGTGAGGAACAACGGGAACAAAAAGAGCGGGAGATGCTTGCTTCTCATGGCCCATGCTCGGCCTGCCGCGGCGCGTCGGCAACTGTTTGTTGCAGCATGCGGGTGAACCGGTTCTTGACCTGGGCGTAGGAGGGATAGGCTTCCTCCGAAACCGGGGGCCGGAAGCGCCAGTGACGGTAAGCCCAGAGCCATGCCTCAGGTTGCCGCCGCACTTGCGGTTCGAAAAAGTCCCAACATTTCTGCACGATCTCCTGCTCCGTCGCATCATCGTCAAAGAAGATGGGATCGTGCGCGATCGTGCGGTAACGTCCATCCGGCAGGGGCACACTCTCGATGGGGATAATGGGAAGCCCCGTATGCTTCTGCAACATGGCGTGGATTTTGGTCGCGGGGCGCCAACGCCCGAAGGAGCGCAGGGGCACCGACGGGTCCTTCGGATCAAGTTGCAGGTCGAAGAGGATTCCGATGTTCCCGCCTTTGCGAAGGTGCTTGAGCGTGACGAGCATCGAGCGCTCCTGGGAGATGATCCGGTGGCCGCTCAGGGCCCGCAGACGGTCAAAGATCGGCCCGAGCAAAGGATTGTGGAACTGCTGCGTGACAATGCACCCGGGGAGCCTCTCGAAAGCTCCGGCGATGCTCAGCCACTCGAAATTGCCGTAATGCAGGCAGACGAAAATCCCTCCATGGTGCTTTTCGTTGAGAGCTCTCGCCTGCTCCCACCCCTCCATGACCATGTGGTCACGGTAGTTGTCCGCTGTGAAGTTCCGCGCCCAAAACAGCTCGAGCACGGTCCGCGCGAAGTGAACCATCGATCGGCGGGCGATCCTCCGGATTTCCACGGGGCTTTTATCACCGCCGAAAACCATCTCCAGGTTGGCCAGCGCGACCTCCCGGCTGCGACGGTCGCCATAGTAAGCCGCACACCCGAGCACCACCGCCAGCCAGCGGGTGGCACGCAAAGGCAGCAACGGGATCAACCGTGAAAAGGTCCAAAGCCCCGCGAACTCCAGGCGATATCTGACCCGGCGCCACCAGGGCAGTTCCGGCCACGGCGTGAGGGTTTTGCCGACGGTTTCAGGCATTGCTGTCGGCTTCGAGACGGGGAAAAACCGGTGACGGCTCGCCGACGCTATGGCCGGCCGCGAGTACTCCCCAAGAGGGCGACAAGTTCCCGGGGAAGCCGAGTTGGCCGAGAAGCTGATCCGACGAAGACGGCATGACCGGATGGACCAAAGCCGCAGCCAATCGCGCGGCCTCGATCAAAACCCCGAGAACTTCATCAAGGCGCGCCGCCTGCGCGGAGTCTTTGGCCAGCTTCCATGGAGCAGAACTTTCAACAAAGCCGTTGGCTGCGGCGATGAGATCCCAAGCCGCCTCGAGTGCGGAGTGGACCTGATAAGCTGCCATGCTTGCATCGAAACGGGCCGCCGCCTGAGCAGCCAATGCCTCGAGCGCGGCCGCGTCCCCGGACTTGGCGGCCGGCACGGCGCCGAGCACACCCCCGCGGTAGCGCCGCGCCATGCTCACCGTGCGATTCACCAAATTCCCCAGGTCATTGGCCAGATCGGCATTGTAGCGCGTACGCAGCCGCTCCTCGTTGAAGTCGGCGTCCTGTCCCGTCGCGATATCCCGCATGAGGTAGTAGCGCAGGGCGTCGCACCCGTAGCGGTCGGCGAGCACGTTGGGATCGACGACATTGCCCGCGCTTTTGCTGACTTTGGCACCCCCAAGATTCCACCATCCGTGCACCAAGAGCTTGGGCATGACGTCGAACCCGGCGGCCTTGAGCATGATGGGCCAATAAATACCGTGGGCCGGCACGAGGATGTCCTTGCCGATGAGATGCGCATCGCAGGGCCATAATTTTCCGAAATCCGGGAATCCCCCCCCGGCCACCGAACGGTAGCCCGCAAAGGTGATGTAGTTCATCAGGGCATCGAACCAGACATAAGTGACGAAATCTCGGTCGAACGGCAACTCGATACCCCACGCGAGACGGGACTTGGGGCGCGAAATACAAAGGTCGCCCGCCTCCTTGGCGACGGCGTTGGCCAGTTCGCTGCCGCGGAAGGCCGGGAAGACAAAGTCGGGGTGCGTCGCAATGTGCTCGGCAAGCCAGGGCCGGTATTTGGACAGGCGAAAATACCAGTTCTCCTCCTCGATGAAGACAACCTCGCCCCACTCCGGCCCGAATTCACCCTGTTCGTTGCGCTCTTTGTCGGTGAGGAATTGCTCCTGCCGCACGCTGTAATGGCCGCTGTGCCGGGCCTTGTAGAGGTCACCCTGGTCGTGCAACTGCTGCAAGACGCCCTGCACGGCGGCAATGTGGCGGGGATCGGTCGTCTCGGCCCACCCGTCGTAGGCGACGCCCAACTTTTCCCACAGCGCTTTGAACTTGGCGGTGATATCGCGGGCGAACTCCGCCGGGGCCACCCCGGCTTTCTCGGCCGATTGCTGCACCTTTTGGCCGTGCTGGTCCACGCCGGTGAGAAAAAAGACCTCGCGCCCGCGGGCGCGATGCCAACGGGAGACGACATCGGCGAGCACCTTTTCGTAAGCATGGCCGATGTGCGGAGGCGCATTCGTGTAGTCGATCGCCGTGGTGATGAAGAATGGCTTCACAGGGAATGGTGGATGTTCGCGGCGGCCGATCGCCGACCCAATGTCAAAATGCCGCGGACCCGCGCGTCACATCGCCGGGCGAAGCATCTCGAGACCGGACTGGCGGCGTGCATCAGCCAGCCACTGGGCGAAAAGCAGCATCTTTTTCCCCTGGAGCGCACCGGATTCGATCATGGGCCGCCGCTCGGCGAGATCCTTTTCCGAGGGTTCGGTCCTGCGGGCTACGTAGGCCGCGAATCCTCCGCCGCCGGGGCGGGCCTGGAATTCGCCGAGACTCCCCTCGGGGAGATCGGCCACCGCGACAGCCACCTCGCGCTGGTCGGCGGCGAGATCGCTGTCGAAGAGACTGAGGCCGGGCATCTCACGCGTTGCCAATCCCTCTTTCTTGGCCGCCTCCGCCAGACTGGTTCCCGCCGCCAACTGCACACGCAGTTCGGGCAGAGCCGATGTCGCCTTGTCGATGACGGCGCGATCACGCTTTTGGGTGATGAGTTCGGCGCGGAGGTCGGCCCGCGCCTCATCGAACTTCAACTGGCGCGGCACCTTGACCGAAGCGACCTCGACGACCGCGTAGCCCTTTTCACCCAACTCGAGAATTTCGTAATTCCCCGGTTGGGGCGACAAGCGGAAGGCGACGGCCTTACCCGACGCGATGACGTCCGCATCCTGATCGAACAATTTTCCGTCGGCCGTCCCCTCGGCATCGAAGAACGGGGTGGTATGGACATCGGTCTTTTCCGCCTTGCCGAAACTTTCCATGCCGCGCTCGCTGTCGGCCAGGGCCTGTGCGAAGTCATTGGTCTTGTTGGCGATCTTTTGGAGGACCTCGATGCGTTCTTTCCCCTTTTTCTTGGCGTCTTCACGGGAGAGAAGGAAGGCGGCATAGCGCAAGGTCCGCATTTCCGGGGCCAGCAACGACTGCTTGCGCTCTTCGTAGGCTTGGCGCAGTTCCTCGTCGGAGACATCGACCTTCTTGGCCAATTCCGCGGCATCGAATTCGACGAGAACGACGTCAACCGGCGCCATGCGGGCCAGGGCCGGTTCGATGTCGCCGGGCAGAACAACGGCGGGCGATTCGACGAGCGACTTTATTTCCTGCAGGCGCAAGGAATCGGCAATGACATCCTCCACTTGGCGCTCGGTGAAACCGCGCGGGGCGAGTTGTTGTTGGACGAACTCGGAATACTGCAAAGGATCGAAACGGCCGTCTTTCTGGAAGGCGGGCAGGCCGCGGATTTTGTCGACCACCGCCTGAGCGCCGGGTTCGATGTCCAAAGCGGCTGCCTGGTGCTGGAGCACCATGAGATTCCAGATGAAATTATTGGCCGCCTCTTCCTCGCTCCGGGCCTGCCCGGCGAGGTCGCGCACGAGATCGAACTGGCCCAAAGCGAGGGCCAACTGGTAGTTCCGGACGGCGCGCTCGACATCGACTTGCATGACGTCACGGCCGTAAATGCGGGCCACGATGTTCGAGCCCACCCGGTCCATCTCGGTGGTGTTATAGAGGAAGGCGAACGCAATAATGGTCAGGAAGGCGATGACCAGCATGAGCCAGCGCTGGTGTTTTCGAATGGTGGTGAACATCGGAGCCGGGTATTGAAAAAGGCAGTCACTTGGCTTAAGTGAATGGTTTCATGAAATCAAGCCCCCTCCCGCCCTACGCGGCGGCCCTCCTGCTCGGCTTCGCCGTGGCCGTGACCCAATCTGCCCCGGCACAAGACGTCGTGGTGCGTAAATCGGGCCAAAAACTCGAGGGCAGGATCGTCGGCACCAAGGGGAACTCGATCAAAATCGAGCCGAAAGACGGCCCGAGAGGCGCAGCGACGTCGGTTCCGTTCGCCGACCTGAAGGAATTGCAAATGCAGCCCCCCGCAGAATTCGAGGCCGCGGCGGCGCAACTCTCCCGCGGCGACGCCACCGGAGCGGCCGCCGCCCTCCAGAAAATCAACGAGAACTTCGCCGGCCTTGACGCCCCTTGGTTCCAGCGGGCCGCGGTCATGCTCGGCGACGCCAAGCTGGCTGCCGGGGACAAAGAGGGAGCCAAAGCAGCCTACGACCAATTCGCCAAGGCCAACCCGTCCGCCATAGGCCTCGCCAACTTGGGCATGGCCCGCCTTGCTCTCGAATCAGGAGACCCCGCCGGGGCGGAAACGCTGCTCTCGGCGCTGTTGGAGCAGTCGTCGAAGACAGCTCTGCCGGAACCGGCCGACAGAGCCTCGCTCGGCCAAGCCTGCTATTTGATGGGCCGGGTGAAAGAAGCCGGGGGCGACAAGGCTGGCGCGCTCGAAAGCTACTTAAAAGCTTCCGCTCTGTTTCCTTTCGACAAGAATGCAGTGGCCGACGCCCAAAAGCGTGCGGAGGCCTTGCGCAACGAAAACCCCGGACTGATTGTCCCCTAAAAACCAAAAACACCGACCATGACCCGCAAATTCCCCGCCATTTTTTCCGCAGCGATCCTGGCCCTGCTGGCCGTCCCGACCTTCGCTCAAGAGGGCGACGCACCGCCGGCCGAAAGCACCTCGATCATCGAAACCATTCTCCACGGCGGTCCGCTGATCGTCATGATCTGGCTGGCCATCATCGGCACCTCGATCATCATGGTGACGTTCATCATCCAGCTTTTCCTGCAGGTGCGCCGCCAGAGCCTGGCCCCGAAACCGTTGGTCGCGGCGCTCGACGAGTCGCTGCGCGCCGGCAACTTCCAGGAGGCTTGGGAGACTTGCCGGGCGAACCCCAAGACTTACGTTGCCGCCGTGCTGGGGGGCGCCCTCGAACGCATTGGCCGCGGCAAAGATGCCACGGAGGCCTCCCTCATCGAACTCGGCATCCGGGAATCCCAGCTCTACAAAACCCGTAACAGTTACCTTTCGGTCATCGGCGTCATTTCGCCCATGATCGGACTGCTCGGCACGGTTATCGGAATGATGGGCGCCTTTGCCGTTCTGGGTCAATCGGGCGTCTCGGACCCGCGCAAACTCGCCATGAGCATCGGCGAGGTGCTGCTGGCCACCGCCAGCGGCCTCTTCATCGCCATCCCCGCCTTCATTTTTTACTATTACTTCCGCAACCGGATCAACGATGCCACCGTTTACGCCGACAGCGAATTGAACCACCTCGTCGAGGACATTCCGTTCGACGAGGTCCGCGGCGTTCGCATCGGCGAGAATTTCAACGCCGGCGACGGCTTGACCGCAGGAGGCGCACCCGGAGCCAAAGTTTCCCACAAGGTTTCCATGCAGTTGACCACCAACTGCCCGGTGTGCCAGTCGGCCATCGTGCCGGGGCAGAATCCGTGCCCGGGTTGCGGAACCACTCTCGACTGGCAATCTTAGAGCATGTCCGAAGGGGCCCCCAAGCGAGGCAAGAAGAAGCACCGGCAACCCGAACCGGAGGCCGATCCGGAGTTCCAGATTGCGCCGATGATCGACATTCTGCTCGTCCTGCTCGTCTTTTTCATGTCGATCAGCTCGACGGAGGTTCTGCAGTCCAACCGAGACATCAAATTGCCCGTGGCGAAGGATGCCAAGGACGCCAAGGAAAATCCGGGGCAGATCATCGTCAACCTCGGCTTCAGCCAGATCAACAACTCGGCCTCCATCAGCGTGAACGAGGTGGAATACGGAGCCCCCGCGGACCTCGTCCCCATGCTGCAAAACCACATCCAAAAAAATCCGATGGTCCGCGTCCTCATCCGCGCCGACAAGGACGTGCGCTACTCCCTCTTGAAGAGCCTGCTCGAAGCCGTCGGCCAGGCCGGCATCGCCAACGTGACCTTCTCCGTGGTGGACAAGGAAACGGCACCCGCGACCTCCTGAGCCCTTGCATCCGGCGGCAAAGCAAGCGAACTATAACAAGACATGGGCGGTTCCGTAGGCTCCGAAGACGGCGATGTGGGATTCCAGATCGCGCCGATGGTGGACGTGGTTTTCGTCCTCCTGCTGTTTTTCATGGCCTCGGCCGGATCGCAGGTCGTCGAGCGCGAACTGAACATCAGCCTGCCCAGCGGGCGCGGCGCCAAGTCCGCCGGCCCCCCGCCCACCCCGGTCATCATCGACATCAGCGAAGAGGGCATTGTTTCGATGAACAACAAAGTCTTCGACACCCCGACGAGCAAGGAAATGCCGGAACTGCGCGCGCGGCTCAAGGAAAACATCGACCGCTTCGGCGACAAGGACCCCGTCATCATCCGTCCCGCCGACAATGCGCGGCAGGAGCGCATCATCGACGTGCTGAACTCCGCCGCGGCGGCGGGCGTCAAGAATCTGACCTTCAGCTGAAGAACCCTGCGGCGCTCGCCGGCTGGGGATCGGGAACGGCGGGTTCGGCTCCCGTGCAGCCCCGCAAGGAC
>JBMTVD010000041.1:0-15733 GCA_049451035.1 Chthoniobacterales bacterium
CGCTCTCGAAAATCGCCAAGGCTCTGTCGAAAAAGAAGATCAACATCGAATACGCCTACCTCGCCAGTCATCCGGGCGAGGTGCGAGGGTTGCTGATCTTGCGCGTGAGCAACCCGAAGTCCGCGCTGGCCGCGCTCAAGGCGCTGAAGGTGTGAGTGCCGTCAGGGCGGCGTCATGCCGACGCCCCCGTGCACATCGGTCACGTATTCGCGTACCGCGTTGCTGATGGCCGACGCGGTGTCCGCGCGCTGCTTGGCGAACTTCGGTTTGAACCACGGGTAAAGCCCGATCAAGTCGTGCAGGACGAGGATTTGCCCGTCGCATCCCTCGCCGCTGCCGATGCCGATGGTCGGGATCTGCAGGGTGGAGGCGATTTCGGCGGCGAGGCCGGGAATGATGATTTCCATGACGACGGCGAAAGCGCCCGCTTCCTGCACGGCCGCGGCGTCACGCCGGATGGCCTCGGCTTCCTCCGCGGTGCGCCCTTTGATTTTGTAGCCGCCTTCCTCGCGGATGTTTTGCGGCAGCATGCCGATGTGGGCGAGCACGGGGATTCCGGCGGCCACGAGCGCGCGGATTTGCGGGACTTGGGCGACCCCGCCCTCGAGTTTGACCGCCGCGGCACCGGCCCCGACCAAGCGTCGCGCGCTGGCCACGGCTTCGTCCGGGTGGCGGTAGGTGTCGATGGGCAGGTCGGTGACCACGGGCGCATTTTTGACCGCCCGCACCACCGCCCCGGTGTGCCGGATCATGTCCTCGAGGGTCACCGCGGTGGTGTCCGGGTGGCCGAGGACAACCATGCCCAGCGAATCGCCGACCAGCACAAGGTCGGCACCCGCCTCGTCGACCAAACGGGCCGTGGGGTAATCGTACGCGGTGAGCGCGGCGATTTTTTCACCCGCGCTTTTGCGCGCGCGGAATGCTCCGGCGAGGTCCTTCATGGACGCCCAATCTCGCGCCGATGGCCTCCGGCAGCAAGTCCGCTCACCATGAGTCCGCGGCGCGGCGGACGGCCGGTGCGGCGGGCAGCGCGTGGAGCAATTGTGCCACGGTGAGGCTTTGCCCGGGCAAAACAAGGCCGGGGCGGATATCGGACAGCGGCTGCAGGACGAATCGTCGCATGGTCAGGCGCGGGTGCGGCAAGGTCAGTCCCGGCGACTGCAGCTGCGTGTCGCCCCAATAAAGCAGGTCGAGATCGATCTCGCGGGGACTGTTCCGGGCGCGGCCGGTGGCGCGGCCTTGGCGTTTTTCGAAGTCGCGCAACTTTTCGAGCAGCGCGGCGGGTGCCAGCAGGGTTTCGATTTCCACGACGGCGTTGAGGAAGCTCGCCGTCCCCGGGTCGCAATCGACCGGCTCGGTCTCGTAGAGCAGGGAAGAAAGTGCGTGGTCGGGGCCGAGATGCAGGGAAGCCAGGTGGTGCCGGGCCGCGACAAGGTGCGCGGCGCGGTCGCCAAGATTCGAACCGAGGGCTACGCCGGCTTTCATCAAGGCGCGATCATCCTCCGGGAAAGCCCCCCCGCCAAGAGGGTTCCGGCGTTTGCCGCCCCCCGTCCTGCGTGGTAGTTAGAGTCTGTGCGGATTTTTTTCATGGTTCTGGCTTTCTTCATCGCGGCTTCTCCGTTGCGCGCGCAGGAGGACGAGGAGGTCTCCCCCTACAAGGAAATGAAGACGCTGGCCCGCGCCATAGAACTGGTCCGTCAGGACTACGTGGACGAGGACAAAACGGATTACGAGGAGCTGACCTACAGCGCCTTGCGGGGGATGCTGGCCGAGTTGGATCCCCACAGCGACTTCATGGACCCGAAGGATTTCGCGGGCATGCAGGAGGACACCAAAAGCGAGTTCGGCGGACTCGGCGTGGTGGTGACGCGCAAAGACGATCGTCTGGCCATCGTGGCGCCGATGGAGGGAACGCCGGGTTTCCGCGCGGGCCTGTTGCCGGGAGATGTCATCCTCGAAATCGACGGCCAGTCCGCGGAGAAGATGTCCTTGAGGGACGCGGTCGACAAGTTGCGCGGGAAGCCCGGCACCGACGTGGAACTCGCGGTGGCGAGGGAAAAGGAGGCCAAGCCGCTAACTTTCACGTTGCAACGGGAAGTCATCAAAGTGCCGAGCGTCCGCGGGGCGCGCATACTCGACACGGCAGCGGGGCCGCGCATCGGCTACGTGCGGGTCACCCAGTTCAGCGAGCCGACCGGCAAAGAATTCGCCCGCGCGGTGGCCGGCCTGGAGGAGCAGGGCATGGATGCGCTGGTGCTCGACCTGCGTTTCAATCCCGGCGGACTGCTCACCGCGGCGGTCGATGTGGCGGGAGAATTCATGCCCTCCGGTTCCCTCGTGGCCTACACCGAGGGACGTTCGGCCGCCGCCGAACGGCGTTATCTCGCCCCGGGCAAAGCCCACCACGCGCGCGCGTACCCGCTGGCTGTGCTGGTCAACGGTTCGAGCGCGAGCGGCGCGGAAATCGTGGCCGGCGCGCTCAAGGACACCGGGCGCGCGTTGCTCGTCGGTGAAACGACCTTCGGCAAAGGTTCGGTGCAAAGTGTCATTTCGTTGCCGGACGGATCCGCCGTACGTCTGACCACCGCCAAGTATTTCACACCGGGGCGGCAACCCATCCATGAGATCGGTGTGGTGCCGCACATTCGCGCCACCATGTCCTCCGAGGAGGAGGCGCGCCTGCTCGCACAGCGGAGGTTCGACGATTTGCCGGAGGGATCGGAGAGGGACGAGATCGCGGAGGTCGAAGATGTCCCGCTGCAGCGCGCCGTCGATGCCTTGCGCGGTGTCCTGCTCCACGCGAAGGAGGGGGCGGGAGAGGTTCCGTCCGCAGGGGGTTGAACGCGCCGCTGGTCCTCGCGCTGGAGACCTCCTGCGACGAAACAGCCGCCGCGGTGCTGCGCTGGCCCGGCGCCTTGCTCGGACATGTTGTTGCTTCCCAAGCCGCGGTGCATGCCGTTTACGGCGGGGTGGTGCCGGAGGTGGCCTCGCGCAACCACCTGGCGAACGTGCGGGAGGTGACCCGGTCCGCGCTGGCCCAGGCGGGGGTGGCGTTGGACGACATCGACGTCTTCGCCGCGACCAGCGGACCGGGGTTGGCCAGCGCCCTGCTCGTCGGAACTTCGGCGGCCAAGGGTTTCGCGCTCGGGTTGGACAAACCGTTCCTGGCGGTCAACCACATCGAGGGGCATCTTCTCTCGCCGTTTTTCGGTCGGGAGGACATCCCTCCCGCTGTCGGTCTTGTGGTCAGCGGCGGCCATACCTTGCTTGTCGATATCGAGGAGGCGGGCCGTTACCGTTTGCTCGGACGGACCCTCGACGATGCCGCCGGTGAGGCTTTCGACAAGGTGGCCAAATTGCTCGGCCTGGCTTATCCGGGCGGCCCTCTGGTCGAGGCGGAGGCGAGGTTGGGCGACCCGACCCGCTTCGAATTCCCGCGCAGCATGAAGTGCTCGGGAGATTTCCAGTTCAGCTTCAGCGGATTGAAAACCGCCGTGCGCTATTTGCTGCCCCAGACGGCGGCCTCCGATCGCGCCGACCTGTGCGCCGGATTCCAAGAGGCGGTGGTCGACGTGCTTGTGCACAAGACCGTCGCCGCGGCGCGGGCCGCCCGCCGCGACCTTATAGCAGTGAGCGGCGGGGTGGGCTTGAACGGGCGCCTGCGCGAAGCGCTGGAGAACGCGGCCCGGGCCGGCGGCCATGAGGTTCTTTTTGCCGAGGCCCCGCTCTGCACCGACAACGCCGCCATGGTCGCCTACGTTGCCGGGTTGCGGGCGGCCCGCGGCGAATCCTCCCCGCTGACCGTGGATATTTCTCCTTCTTTGGGGGAGACGCTTTTTGTCGCCGCCTGATAGTTGGCGCGAAAATTGCTTGCAGTCGGTTGGTTGTCACGGCCATCTGGGGTGATGCCTGCACTCCAGCAAAGCGCCCACATGGCGCAGTCGCAGATTCTTTCGCCGCAAATGCGCCAGAGTCTGGAGATTCTGCAAGCCACGGCCCTGGAGTTGCAGCAGATGGTCCGGCAGGAGTTGGAGACCAACCCGGTGCTGGAGGAAGAACCGCCGGAGGAGGAGACAGCCGAGGCCGAGGAGGAGTCCGGGGAGGAGGACGCGGAGGCCGACGAAATCGATCGCCTCGAGGACGATTGGAGTGATTTCTCGGCCCAGGGTGCGGTCGATCCCGAAGCCGAAGCCCGACGCATGCGCTTCCTCGAGGGCGTGGCGCCGCAGGAAACGCTGGCGGCGCATTTGGAAAACCAGTTCGGGCGCCTGGCGCTCGATCCGGTGCAGCGCCGCATCGCGTCGTTGCTCATCGGTAATCTCGACGAAAACGGCTACCTCGCCGCATCGCTCGAGGAGGTGGCCGACGAGGCCGGCGCGGAAACGGCCGATGCTCTCGAGATCCTGCACATGCTGCAGGCCATGGATCCGCCCGGCGTCGGGGCGCGCGATTTATCCGAGTGTCTTGCGCTGCAGTTGGCCAGATTGGAACCCGAGCAGACGGCGGCGAGGCACATCGTGAAAAACCACCTCGATTTGCTCGGGCGGAAAAAATTCGCCGAGATCGCGGCGGCGCTTCGTCTCAGCCAGGACGAGGTGCGGGAGGCGGGCGCGCTGATTTCCCGCCTCAACCCGAAGCCCGGCCGCGCTTTCGCCGGCGAGGCGGCGCAGGTCCTCGCACCCGACGTGGTCATCGAGAAAGTCGGTGATGACTACGCCGTCTCCTTGGTGCGCGACAACATCCCGCACTTGCGCATCAGCCGAGGTTACCGTGATTTGCTTGGCGTGTCGGGCGCGACCCCCGAGGTGCGCGGTTACCTGCGCGAAAAAATCCGCGGGGGAAAATTCATCATCAAGAGTATCCAGCAGCGCCAGCAAACCATTCTGGCCATCGCGCGGGAGATTGTCGTGCGGCAGCGCCCCTTCCTCGAGGATGGCGTGGCGGCCCTTGTGCCCATGACCATGGCCCAGGTGGCCGAGGCCGTCGGGGTGCACGAGACGACGGTGAGCCGCGCCATCGCCGGGAAAACCGTGGCCACGCCGCAAGGTGTCTTCGAGATGAAGTTCTTTTTCACCACGGGATACAAAACGGCGGACGGCGCCGAGGTGAGCAACACCAGCGTGAAGGATGCCCTCGCGGCGCTCATCCGTGCGGAAGACCCGCGCAAGCCGTTGAGCGACCAGCAGATCATGGACAAGCTCAAGGCCGGTGGATTGCCGGTGGCGCGCCGCACGGTGGCAAAATACCGCGAGGCTCTCGGATTTCTCCCCAGCCACCTGCGAAAATCCTTTTGACGCGGCGAGGGGACGGAGAGAATGCCCGGCTTATGTCGCAACTGAACACGGAAACCGTGCGCGAGGCGCTCCGGGCGGTGAAATACCCCGGCTTCAGCCGGGATATCGTGTCGTTCGGGCTCGTCGAGTCGGCCGAGGTGCGGGGCGACGAGGTCTTGGTGAAACTTTCCCTCGCGGTGGAGAATCCGGAGGTCGCGCAGAGCATCCACCGGGAGTGCATGCAAGTCTTGGCCGGGGTTCCCGGTGTGCGCACACCGCACGTGCTCATCGATCTCAAGAAGCCGCCTGCGGCGGCGTCTCCCGGGGCCACGCGCATCGAGGGCGTGAAGCATGTCATCGCCGTGGCCAGCGGCAAGGGAGGGGTGGGCAAGAGCACGGTTGCCTCCAATCTCGCGCAGGCACTCAGCCTCGGCGGTGCCCGCACGGGCCTGTGCGACTGCGATCTTTACGGTCCCAGCATCGCCCTGATGTTCGGGACGACCGAGCAACCCTGCGCGACCGAGGACAACCGCATCGTGCCGGTCGATCGCTACGGGCTCAAACTCATGTCGATGGGGTTTCTCACCGATGCGGACACGCCCGCAGTGCTGCGCGGGCCGATGGTCACGCGTTACACCCAGCAATTTTTACGTCAGGTCGACTGGGGTGAACTCGACTACCTCGTCCTCGACTTGCCGCCGGGCACGGGGGACATCCAGCTCACCGTGGTGCAGACCGTGGCCCTGGCCGGTGCCGTGGTGGTGACGACCCCGCAGGAAGTCGCTTTGATCGACGCGCGCAAAGCCGTGGCCATGTTCCACAAGACAAATGTCCGCGTTCTCGGCATCGTCGAGAACATGAGCTATTTCGTTTCTCCCGGTGACGGCCAGCGCCATGATATTTTCGGCCATGGCGGCGGACAGCGTGAGGCGGATCGGCTCGGTGTTCCGCTGCTCGGGGAAATCCCCATCGATATCGCCACCCGCGAGGCCGCCGACACGGGTATGCCGGTGGTGGCGCGTGCGCAGGACAGCCCGGTGGGCCGCGAGTTCATGAAGATCGCACAACACCTGCGCGCGCAAGTCGGGGATGCGTCCGCCGACGCCTCCCGCGCGTAACCGACCTCATACCCCTCATTAATTTGTTAATCTCCGGCTTCCTGCTCCCCTTGACTCGACACTGATCGTGCCTATCATTCCCGTCATGAAATCCTCCCACGACGAGGGCTCCGACCTCGTTCGTAACTCCATGCTCTATCGCGAGTTCCTCGCGGAGCGTGAGGAGATTCTGCGCCACAAGTGGATCGAGAGCGAGAAGGTCGGCCATGACATCGGCTTTGAGAGGGCGCTGCTCGATTGGGTGATGCGCCACCGCAGCGGCTGGCGGAGCACCCGCGGGCGCTCCTCTTCCGGCGCCCTGGTCTGAAAAGGCTTGCTGACGAGCCGCTGGCTCTTGTGGCATTCTATCCGGAATGTCCGATCACCCCGCCCGCACCCTGGTTGACGCGGCCGGCTTGGCTTCGGCGGTTGCCAACCTGGGAGCGTCGTTGGCCGCCGCCCTCCGGGATCAAGGCCCTGTTTTCCTGGCCGGCATCCCGACGCGCGGCGTCGTCCTGGCACGGCGTCTCAAGGACGAACTGGCGCGCCACGACATGGAGGCGGAGTGCGGCGCGGTCGATATCGCCATGTATCGCGACGACCTCGGTTTGCGCGGGGGAGTGACGCCCCTGCGCGACACGGAGTTGCCGATCGACCTCGACCGGTGGACGGTGGTCCTGGTCGACGATGTGCAGCAGACCGGGCGCACGGCGCGCGCGGCCATCGACGCGGTGCTGGGGTTCGGGCGTCCGCGCCGCATTTTTTTCGCGGTTCTGGCCGATCGTGGCGGGCGGGAGTTGCCCATTCGGCCGGACTTCACCGCGCTCGAGTTGAGCGCGGCCCCCGAGGCCAAGGTTCGCGTGCACTTGTCCGAAACCGACGAGGGGCGCGAGGGGATTTTCGAGCAATGATCTGGACGCGCAAAGATCTGCTCGGACTTTCCGACCTTTCGGCGGAGGAGATTGTCTTCATCCTCGATACGGCGGCGGGATTCAAGGGTGTCGGGCAGCGCCGGCTGAAAAAAGTCCCGAGTCTGCGCGGCAAGACACTGGTCAATTTCTTCGTCGAGGCCAGCACGCGGACGCGCACTTCTTTCGAGTTGGCCGCGGTGCGGCTCAGCGCGGATGTCGTCAACATCACCGCCACCACCTCGAGTCTCTCGAAGGGCGAGAGCCTGAAGGACACCGCCAAGAATCTGGAGGCGCTGGCGGCGGACCTCATCGTGCTGCGTCACTCGGCTTCGGGGGCGCCCCGTTTCCTGGCCGACCGTCTGCAGGCCGGTTTGATCAACGCGGGCGACGGCTCCCACGAGCACCCGACCCAGGGGCTGCTCGATGTTTTCACCATGCGGGAGCGGCTGGGCCGCGTCGAGGGAATCAAGGTCGGCATCGTCGGTGATATCCGCTTCAGCCGCGTGGCCCGCTCCAACATCTGGGCACTGACCAAGCTGGGGGCCGAGGTGATTCTCATCGGTCCGCCGACGCTCGTGCCGCGCGAGTTCGAACGCACCGGGGCGCGGATCAGTCATCGCCTCGACGACGTGCTGCCCGAACTCGACGTGGTCAACTTGCTGCGCATCCAGCACGAGCGGCAGAAAGCCGGATATTTTCCCGGCACCGGAGAATACGCCTCGCTCTTCGGGCTCAATGCCGCACGGGCCGCGCGGCTCAAACCCGGCGCCTTGGTCATGCATCCCGGGCCCATCCATCGCGGCATCGAACTCGACGGTTCGGTGGCCGACGGCCCGCACAGTGTGATCCTCGACCAGGTGACCAACGGGCTGGCCGTACGCATGGCCGTCCTTTATCTCTGCGGTTCGGTGGCCCCCAAGGAGGAAGCATGAGCAACTCGGTCAACATCCGCGGCGGCCGCGTCATCGATCCCGCATCGGGCCGCGACGAAAAGGGCGATGTGTTCATCGCCAACGGAAAATTCGCGGAGGGGCCCGCCGCCGGCGCGCCGGACATCGATGCCCGCGGGCTTGTCGTGTGCCCGGGGTTCATCGACATCCATGTGCACCTGCGGGAACCGGGTCAGGGTGCGAAGGAAACCATCGAGACCGGGACGAAAGCGGCGGCGGCGGGCGGCTTCACCTCGGTGGTGGCCATGCCCAATACCAACCCGGTGGCCGATCACCCGGGCATCATTGCGTGGATGGAAGAGCGGGCGGCGCAGGTCGGGGTAGTCAACGTTTTCACCACCGGCGCGATCACCGCCGGCTCCCTCGGCGAGCAGCTCGCGCCCATCGGGGCGATGGCTCAGGCGGGGATTGTCGCGGTGACCGATGACGGACGGTGTGTGCAGAACCACGAGGTCATGCGGCGCGCCGCGGAATATTGCGCGCTGTTCGGGCTGCCCATCCTCGACCACTGCCAGGACGCTTCGATGGCCGGCGCGGAGGCGATGATGAACGAGGGGTACTGGAGCACCGTGCTGGGGTTGACCGGTTGGCCGCGCATGGCGGAGGAAATCATCGTGGCGCGCAATGCTTTGCTCTCCGAGGCGACCGGCACGCCCATCCATTGCCAGCATCTTTCCTCGGCGGGCAGCGTGCGGCTCCTGCGCGAAGCGCGCTCGCGCGGCGTGCGGCTGACCGGCGAGGTCTGTCCGCACCACATTGCCCTGACTGACGAGGCGCTCTCCGGCTATGATACCAATTTCAAGATGAACCCGCCGCTGCGCGAGCAGTCCGACATCGAGGCTTTGCTCGAGGGCATTGCCGACGGCACGGTCGATGTGCTGGCCACCGACCACGCCCCGCATGCTGTGTACGAAAAGGAAGTGGAATTCGCCGCCGCGCCGTTCGGGATCATCGGTTTGGAGACGGCGGTGGGGATCTTCTGCGAGTTGTTGCTGCACCGCCGGAAAGTCATCGATCTGCCGCGCTTGGTCGCCATGCTCACGGCGAACCCGGCGAAGTTGCTCAATCTTGACCGCGGATCGCTGGCCACGGGTGCGGCGGGTGATGTCACCCTGCTCGACCCGGCGGCGGCGTGGACCGTCGACAAGGAGACGTTCGCCTCGAAAGGGCGCAATACGCCGTTCCACGGCTGGCATCTGCGCGGCCGCGCGGTCCGGACCATCGTGGACGGCCGTACGGTCTGGTCTCCCGGCTCGTGAGTCGCCACTTCGAAGTCTTGGCGGGCGACGCCTCCTCGTCCGCCCGGCGCGGCCGGTTGCACACCCGGCGCGGCCTGATCGAAACGCCGGTCTTCATGCCGGTCGGGACGCAGGGCACGGTCAAGGCCGTCAGTCCGCGCGAACTGCACGAACTGGAGGCACAGATCATCCTGGGGAACACCTACCATCTTTTTGTCCGCCCCGGCCTCGAGGTCATCCGCCGGATGGGTGGCCTGCACAGGTTCACGGGGTGGGATGGTCCCATCCTCACCGACAGCGGCGGGTTCCAGGTGTTTTCCCTGGCCAAGTTGCGTCGCATCACCGAGGAGGGTGCGCATTTCCAGAACCATCTTGATGGCACGCCGTGCTTTATCGGCCCGGAAACCTCCATGGAGATCCAGCATACGCTGGGTTCGGATATTGTCATGGCCTTCGATGAATGCCCGCCGCATCCGTGCACTCACGCGGAGGCGGCGAAGAGCCTGGAACTCACGCTGCGCTGGGAGCAGCGCTCGATCGATTGGTGGGCGGGACGCAACGACGGCGGGGAGCGGCCTTTGCTGTTCGGTATCGTGCAGGGATCGTCCCATGCTGACCTGCGGGAGAAATCAGCCCGCGCCCTGGTGGCCATGGGGTGGGACGGCTATGCGGTCGGGGGGGTCAGCGTGGGGGAACCGGAACCGGAGATGATGGCCGCCGTGGAATATGCCGTGCCGCATCTCCCGCCGGACCGCCCGCGCTACGCCATGGGTCTGGGGACGCCGCCGCAGATGGTGGAAATGGTCGCGCGGGGCATCGACATGTTCGACTGCGTTCTGCCCACGCGCATCGCGCGCAACGGCACGGCCTTCACGTCCGCGGGGACGCTCAATCTCAAAAACGCGTGCTTCACCATGGATGCGGGGCCGATCGAGGAGGGGTGCGAGTGCTACGCTTGCGCGAACTTCTCACGCGCATACCTGCGTCATTTGGTCAAAGCGGAGGAAATACTCGGCTTGCGTCTGATCACGTTGCACAACCTGCATTTTTACCTCGGGCTGATGCGCCGGGTGCGCGAGGCGCTCGAAACGGGAACCTTCGGAGAGTTCCGGCGTGAATTTGTCGGCCGCTACCGGCCGCATACGGACTGACTCAGGGGTCTTCCTGGTCGTTGCGGACGTAAGGGTACCGCGTCTCGAAGAGCAACTCGGGGGGGAACTCGGAGTAACCGCTCCACATCCATTGGACGTTGCTTTTGTAGGGTGGGGCGTAGGTTCCTTTGTAGGTCGGGATGGGGAAAAGGAGCGTGTCGTAGAGACCGTAGCCGAGGCGGGCGAAAAAGCGCCCGAGGCCGCGCACGATGCCGTAACTGAAGGCGGCGTTGTTGCCTTCGAAGTAGTTCACCGAGGCCATCGAGGTGGGCAACTCGGTGATACCGTAGCAGATATTGCCCAGCCCGCGACCCAGCTTGCGGGTCGGACCCCACTGAGAGGAGGGCGGTTGTTGGATGTCGGCCAGCGCCAGGGAGGTGGTGAGGATCAGTGCGAGGGGAATGAGGACCGTTTTCATCAATAGTTACACTACTAGCCCCCGAGCCGCCCGGTGGGCAAGCCCGATCAGTCGCCCAGTTCCACGCTCCAGCAACCCACGTCGACAAAGTGCCGCCAGGTGTCGTGGACCGGGGCCGAGTAGGTAAGGTGGATAAAGGGGCGCCAACGGGGGCGTTTCGGTTCCTTGAGCAGTTGCATCTTGGCTTCGTGGGGCAGTCGGTTGCCCTTGCGGGTGTTGCACGGAATGCACGAACAGACCACGTTTTCCCAAGTGGTTTGCCCGCCTCTTTGGCGGGGGAGCACGTGGTCGAGATTGAGTTCCTGACGGTCGAGTTTTCGCGCGCAGTATTGGCAGGTGTGATTGTCGCGCTCGTAGATGTTTTGCCGGGTGAATTTGACTTCCTTGCTCGGCAGCCGGTCGAAGGCAATCAAGACGATGACCGTGGGCACGCGAATGTTGAACCGCACCGAGTGCACCACATCGGTCCCGGGCGACCGCTGCGAAAAGTCATGCCAACTCTGGAAATCGTGCGTGAGGTAATTGTTCTGCCCGTCCCGCCAAACAACTTGGGCGTGTTCCTGGTAGAGGAGCGTGAAGGCGCGCCGGGCGCTGCAGACGTTGACCGCCTGCCAGAGCCGGTTCAGCACCAGCACATGCCTGTCGAGCAGGGACTCCATAATAGGCGGGCACGGGGGAGGCGTGGCCGCAAGCCGGGGAATTTAGCCACGGCTTTTTGCCCTGTCAAACCGCACCCGGATGGTTGGGGCGTTCCTTTGCGTGCAACATTGATTTTCCCCGCGGGTGCCGTATTCTGCGCGGTCCGATGCATTTTCCGCGGTCACTGCTGCTGCCGCTTTTCGCGGTGCTTTTGCCGACGGTTGCCGTCCAGGCGCAGACCGGCGACCCGGCCAGCCAGTTTTTTGCCGCTTACCAGGAGTTTCAGAAGGCCGAAAAATTGGAGCGCGAAGGACTGACACGGGATGCGGCCGCCAAGTTCCGCTTCGTGGCCACGCAGCTCGGGCAAATCAGGTCCCAAAACCCGGACTGGCAGCCGCTGGTTGTCGATTTTCGCCTCAATAAAACCCAGGAGGCTTTGCTCCGTCTCGAGGGTGCCGTGGCGCCCGCGACCCTCGGACCGCCCCCCGATCTGGCGGACTTGCCCGCCGATGAGGTCCTGCCGCCGGTCCAGCCTGTTCGTGCGGGGGGAGCCCCGGCCGGTCCGACCATTTCCATTTCCGTGGGTGATGGGACATCCGCGCCCGCGGTGCCCGACCTCGACCCGGCGGCCGTCACCGGCGATTCGTCCGGCGAGCTTGATGCGGTTCGCTCGCAGTTGGCCGAAGCGCAAAACCGCAACGCGGCGCTCGAGCAGCAACTGAGCGAAGGCGAGGCGGAGGTATCCAAGATTTCCGAGGAACTCGGGCAGACCAAGGAGGCTCTCCGGCAACTGCAGGAGGCTTCCCGCACGGCCGGCGAGGCCGATGCCGAGGCGAGCGCCGAGGCCGACCGGCTGGCCCGCGCCGCGAAGGAACTGGAGGAGACGCTGCAAACGGTCAGGGCGGAAAAGGAGGCCCTCGAGGCCGGCGCCGCCGAGAGCAACCAAAAGATCGAGGAACTCGCCGCGCAATTGGAAACCGCAAAAACGGAGATGGAGACCGCCAAGTCGGAGGCCGAAGCCGCCAAAACACGTACCGGCGAATTGGAGGCGGAGCGCGAGACTTTGGTGGCGGAAAGGGACGGTGCACGCGAAGAGGCCGAAAAAGTCCGTGGAGAAATGACCGCGCTTTCCAACCGTGTCACCGAGTTGGAAGAGGAACAACAACAGCTCATCGCCGCCCGCGACACCGCGCAAAAGCAGGCGGCCGAAGCCCAGACCGCCTTGGAAAAGAATGCCGAGTTGATGGAGGCCAACAAGGCGCTCGAGCAAAAACTGGCCGAAGCTGCGGAAAAAATCAGCGGGATGGAGACTGATGCCGAGGCCAAAGCCGGTCTGGTAGCCAGCCTGCAACAAGACCTCGACAGCGTCCGCGAGGAATTAACCGGCGCGCAAAGCCGCCTCAAGGAGGACCGCGAAAGTTTCGACAAACTGCAGGCGGTGAACGAACAGCTGCTCAAGGAGTACGACCGCGTGACGGGGGCATTGGCTGCCGTCCAGTTGGGGGAGGTCACCGCCGCCGAGGCGAGGCTCTTGCAGCAGGAAAACGAGGTTTTGCGCGCCATCATCATGCGCGAAGTAAGCGGTCAGGCGCGCCGCGAGCAGGCTTACCGGTTGGCCCAGGAGGAAATGCAGCGCCTCGAAATCAAGTCCGACACCCTCAACGACCAAATCAACGAGTTGGCCAAGCCCACCTTGGAACTGACCGAGGCCGAGCAGGAAATGCTCAAGCGACCCGTCATCACGCTGCTTGCCGCCGACGCCGCAACCATGAGCGCCGAGATCGCGGTCATCAAGCCGCCCGACAAACCCGCCCCACCGGACGGCGAAACGGCCCCCGCGGAGACGGCGACTTCCCCGGATCCGGCGGCGGAAGTCACGCCCGCGGTGGAAGGCGCCGCTGCGGCCGCATCGCTCAACACCGAGATTTCCTCCGAGTTGATGGCCTTGGTCGATGAGGCGCGCGAACAGTTCATCGGCGGCAACTTCACCAAGGCGGAGGAGCTCTATCAGAAGTTCCTCGAGAGCCAGCCGGAAAACGTCATCGCCCTGGCCAACCTCGGCGTCGCCCAGTTTCGCCAGGGCAAACTCACCGCGGCGCAGCTTGCCTTGGAAAAAGCGGTCAAAGTCGATCCCACCGACGCCTTCAGCTTGACCACCCTCGGCGCGGTCATGATCGAACAGGACCGCATCAAGGACGCGGTCGGTTACCTCGAGCGTGCCAACATGGCTTCTCCCGACGATGCCATCGCCCTCAATTATCTCGGCGTTGCCTCCAGCCAACTCGGGGAATTCGGCAAAGCCGAGCAGTCTTTGCGCCGTGCCATCACGGTGAAGCCGGACTACGCCGAGGCGCACTTCAATCTGGCGGTGATCTACGCAACGTCCAAGCCGCCGTCGATCGCCCTGGCCAAGCGCCACTATGAGAAAGCCATCGAGCTCGGCTCCAGCCCCGACAAGCGTCTCGCCGGAATGTTGGCGGGCGGGAACGGGGAGCCGGGCAACTGATGTTTTCTCGGCGGCCGCGTCCGCCCGGCGTCACGGGTAGCTGAGTTCGAGCCTGATAAACTGTCCGCCGGGTGCGGGTGCGTTTACTTCCCAGGTGCGGCGGCGGAACCCGCTGTCGATGCCGGTCTGGTCGATGTCTGCCAATTCCGTGACGCCTGCGGCGGTCCACTCCGTCGTGAGATCCGGAGTGGTCACGGCGGTCACCGTGAGCGCGCTGTCGTTGGTCCTGACCACGGCGGTGAATCGCAGGGAGGCGCCGTCGAGGTCCGCGCGGGGCGGCAGCGGTGCGCTGCCGACGGACGAGG
Organism: Chthoniobacterales bacterium; assembly: GCA_049451035.1. Classification (GTDB taxonomy): domain Bacteria; phylum Verrucomicrobiota; class Verrucomicrobiia; order Chthoniobacterales; family JACTMZ01; genus JACTMZ01. Next base: position 14,489 of record JBMTVD010000041.1, read on the forward strand.
GGCTGCTTCCGAAGGCGTATTCCACGATGTTGGACGCCCCGTCACCGTCCGCGTCGGCCGACATGGCAGCGTCGTCTCCGGTGAGGTTGTATTGCGTGGCGAAGGTATGCGCGGCCCCGGAACGGACCACGACCTCGCGCGTGGCCGACGCTTCATTGCCGGCCTCGTCGCTCGCGGTGTAGGTGAGGACATAAGTGCCGCGCGCGGCGGTATCCACCGTTCCGTCGATTTGCACCTCGATGCTTCCGTCAATCGCATCGAAGGCGCTGGCTCCGGGTTCGACGAACGTGGCGCCGACGGGAAGGTAGAGCGGATTGTCCCCGGCAACGGTGATAACCGGGGCGGTGGTGTCGGGGGAAGCGTAGTCCCCCGCGACGAGTTGAATGTTGTCGATGCGGTTGTTGCCGGAGGAGGCGGTCGCGCCGTTGACGGTGACACGCAGGTAGGCCTCGGGCGCATTGTCGAGTGCGGTGACTGCGGGAAGGGTGATCACCCCGGTGGAAGCGAAGCTCGAAGTAATCGTTGTGCTGTCCAGCGTGGCCAGCGGCGTCCATGTGACTCCGTCCGCGCTGTATTCCCAAGTTTGCGAGGTGAAGCCGGTGGAAGTGCGCTGCGCCGCATAGGTCACGGCGAGGTTCGCGCGGCCGGTCATGGAGAACTTGATGACAAGGTGTTTCCCGTTGGCGGCAGTGGAAGCGCCGCCGATCAGTGCCAGAGCCGATGGGGAGGTCGTGACAGCGGAAAGTCCCCGTGTCGCATTGACGTCCGTGCCCCCGAAGCCGTTCAGTTCGGTATTCGTCGTTCCGGAGGCCGGCACGAACCAGTCGCTCGAGCCGTTGGACCCGTCGAGGTAGATGGTGCCCGAGCCGAAGTTTGCGGTGTAAATCTTGGGAGTAGCGGGTGCCCCAGCGACAGCGGTTCCGCCATTGGCCGCGGTCTGGAAATCCCAGCCGGCAATGAGCGTCTGCGCAGGACTGACGTTAAGAGTGCGGGCGACAGGCGTTGCGGCGTTGTAGTTGGTGTTGCCTTCTTGGCTTGCGGTGATGGTTGTGGCGCCGGCGGAAAGCAGCGTGACGGTGTTGCCGCCGATTGTCGCGACGGATTCGTTCGACGAGCTATACGTCACGGCCAAGCCGGAATCCGAGTTGGCGGACAGCGTGAAGGGATCGTCATTGGCGAATTTGGAGGGTAGTTCGTCGAAGGTGATGACTTGGTCGGCTTTGGTGATGGTCCCGGCAAGCTCCG
>JBMTVD010000042.1:0-15111 GCA_049451035.1 Chthoniobacterales bacterium
GTCGGGGACGATGGGATCCATATCAGTTCGACGGCCAGAGAAGCCACGCCGCCACCGTGAGGGCAAGGAGAACGCGGTACCAGCCGAAGATTTCCATGCCGTGGGACTTGAGATAGCCGACCATCCACTTCACCGCAAGAACGGCCGAGAGCCAAGCAGCCCCGAAACCGATGAGGAGCGGCATCATCCCGTAGGTGGCGAGCATCTCGGCCCCGTGCTTGAGCGCATCATAGGCGGTTGCGGCGCTGAGGGTGATCACACCAAGGAGGAAACTGAGTTCCACGGCGGCGGGCAAAGAGAGCCCGACCAGGACGCCCCCGACAATGGTAATAAGGCTGCGGCTGACGCCCGGCCACATGGCGATGCATTGGGCCACGCCCACGACGAGCGCCATCTTGATGCTGAGATGGTTCAGATCAAGTCCGGTCGAGGGCGAAGAACCACGGCGTTTGCGGACAAAGGAGACGGCCAGGATGGCCAAGCCCCCGACCAACCAGGCGGCCACGACCGGCCACATGCCCCACGCGTCCCCGCCGAAGAGGTACTTTTTGATCGGCTTTTCGAGCAGGAGGCCGAGCACGGCGGCGGGGATGAAAGCGGAGATCAAGTTGATGGCCAGCCGCCTGCCCGTTTCGTCACGGCCGAGCACGCCCATGGCCATCTGGCCGACACGGGCGCGATACAGTCCGAGCACGGCCACGATGGCGCCGGCTTGGATGCAGATGGCGAAGGCGTCCGAGACGTCGCTCGACTCGATGCCCATCAACCGCTGGGCGAGCAGCAAATGACCGGTCGAACTGACCGGTAGATACTCCGTGAGTCCCTCGACAAGGCCGAGGATGAGAGCCTGGAAATAGTCCAAGTAGGTGGCTCCGCGCGTGCCGGACGATCAGATGGCTTGGTCGCCGGTTTCGTCCGTGCGGATGCGGATCGCTTCCTCGATGGGCAGGACGAAGACCTTGCCGTCACCGATTTTGCCGGTCTTGGCCGATTTGACGATAGCTTGGGTGGCCCGCTGCACGCTTTCGTCGGGAACCACGACCTCGACTTTGACTTTGGGGAGAAAATCCACGGTGTACTCGCTGCCACGGTAAATTTCGGTATGCCCTTTCTGCCGACCGAACCCTTTGACCTCCGTCACTGTCATGCCCTCGATGCCGATCTCGGCGAGCGCCTCTTTGACATGCTCCATCTTGAAGGGTTTAATGATGGCCTCGATTTTTTTCATGACATGAGCGTTTTAGACGAGACGGGTGCGATTGCAAGTCCGGAAACCCGTGCTTTCGTCACCGGCGGACCGAGAAGCCCGCGCACGCCATGAGCATTATGCGTCTCCGGAGATCGCGTCTGCGGTCTTGGATCAAAAAAGTACCCCGCCAAAGGCACGTCCGGGGAACGTGGTTGCACCGCTTGCTGGGCGACCGTCTCTTTGCGTCGGGGCTCTGGCGTCCGAGCGGCAACAAGGTCGCGGCGGGAGTGGCCACGGGCCTCTTCTGGGCCATGATGCCGATCCCGTTCCAAATGCTGCCGGCGGGCATCACCGCCTATCTTTTGCGGTTCAACATTCCTGCCGCGATCACCTCGGTATGGATCACGAACCCCGTTACCTGGCCGCTGATCCTCTACTGGCAATACCGACTCGGTGCGTGGTTGCTGGGTCAGCAGGCCCCGAGCGACGAGGAAGCCTCACTGCTGGCGTCGATTTCGGGTGTCCCGATTCCGTTGCTCCTTGGCTGTGTCATCACCGGAGTTGCGCTGGGAGCGATCAGCTACATTGGGGTGGCGGCTTTCTGGCGATGGCTGGCCACGAGGTGGTGGAGAAGTCACGAGGATCCCCGGCGCGCCGCACAGGCATGAGTGAGGGGGCGGATCGCGACGCGGCGGAACCGACGGTCATCGCTTGCCGTTTTGTCGCGGCGCGCAACGCGCTGCTGGTCTCCGGCGACTTCGGTGCGGTGTTCATGGATTGCTATCTTCACCACGGGCGCAACGGCGTCGTGTTGCGCGACGGCGCGGATGACATCCTCAAGGAATCCCTCGCTGCGCTGGCTCTTTATGCCGCGACCCGTCCGCACCACGAGACTCTGGCGTGGACGCTTCACTTCGAGGAAGAGGAACTGAACGTCTTCGCCACGGCCGAGAATGCGACGGGCCGACTGGTCGGGCGTGTTTTCTCGGGCAACGTGCGCAACGTCGGCGCGAACGTGCTGCACGCCGAAATCGCCGGGCCGGCCGGGACACGGCGCCGCAGTTCGGTGGATTTCCCGGGACGCGATGTGCTCTCGGCCGCTTCCCGTTTCTATGCGCAGAGCGAGCAGCGGCCGGGCCGGTTTCTCCACCTTGGCGGGGATACGTTCGCAGGTCTGGTTGCCCAGCCGGACTGTGACGCCGAGTGGTTCGCCGGCGTCACTCGAGAGGAAATCGCCGCCCTGGCCGCCGACGGCAACCAAGCGCCTTTGGAGCAGAGGCGCCTTTCGTTTTTCTGCGGTTGCACACCGGAAAAAATCGCGCGTGCCATCGGAGGTGCACTGCGCGGGCGCCTCGGGGAAATTTTCGGCGGAGACAGCCACATCAACGTCGATTGTCCCCGCTGCGGCTTGCGACACGAACTGCCCCGGGGGCTTTTCGCGTGAAAATCAGGGAACCGGATCCTCGCGCCAGGGTGTGATCAGCTCGAACTCCTGCACGGTGACTGCGTCGCCCGGGACGCTGCGGGCGAGTTGCCGGGCCTCCGCCTGACGCCCGTTTGTCCCGAGCACCGCCGCGAGCACCGCGCGCTGGTAGGGCTGGATCTGCGCCGGATCGAGAGTGATGCCGTCAAAGACCTGCATGGCCGCCTCGGGCTGCCCGTTTTTGAGGTGAGCCAGCGCGAGCGTGACGCGATAGGCCAGCATGCGGGGTTCCGCCGCAAGGAGTTCGCGGGCGCCGGTGACGTCCGTGCGGCGACCGGTCAGGGCGGCGAAATAGCGGTGATCGTTTTGCACAACGCTATCGGCAGGGAGACGCTTCAACATGGCGTCGTACAGCAGATAGAGTTCCTCCGCATCCTGGCGTTTTTGCACGATGGGCACGAGGGCGGCGAATGCCTCGCGCGCGAACGCCGGATTTTGTGCCAGTTTGCGGAGTTCCTGTTCGAGAACGCGGTCTTCGCCGACGCGTTGCAGGTAGGCGATGACGTAGCGCAGGGTATCCCGCGTCGGCGCGGCTTCCACGATGGCTCGCCGGTAAAAGGTCGAGGATTCTTCCGGCCTGCCGAGTTCTCGCGCGGCACGGCCGCGGTAAAGAAATGCCACGGGCCTCTGCAGCGGCAACTTGTCCCGTTGCAACAACTCGGCGAGCCCCGCCCAATCACCATTTCCCGCCATCGCATCGAGACGGATCAAAAAAAGATCGGTGCGTGAGGAGGCTTCCTCCGGCGTGATGACGTCGAGCACCATGTCGTACTCGCGATTCTGGTTGAGCCAGCGGGCCAATTCGGCACGCTGCGGCGCACTGCCGGAACGGTAGGCGGCAATCGTTTTTTTGACGATCTCCGGACGGTTGGCGGGGTTGCGTTGGATCTCCGCCTCGGCGGCCGCCAGCTTTTGGCCGTCCGAGGCGAGGGGATGCGCTCGAAGTGCCTCGATCCACTCCGAAGCTTCCGGGGACTTCAGTGCCGGGGAAGCCAACAAGACCATGAGAGCCTCCAAACCCGCCTCATCTTTTTGCCGGGCAATCGGCCGCAAAATTTCCACGGCCGGCGGCAGTGCCTCCGGCAAGCCTCCGGCGATCTGCAGACGGGCCAGCAGGATAGCCGGTCGGGAACCCCCTCCAGCTTCCAGAGACTCGTTGAGGGCCTGTATGGCGTCGCCCGCGCGTTGCTGGACCAGTCGCACCCGGGCCAGCACATACAGAGCCTCCGGCGTCTCTTCTCCTTGTTGCAAAAGGTGGAAGGACTCCTTCTCCGCGAGCGAGATGTCGCCGAAACCCAAGGCCGCCTCGGCCAACTCCAGTCGGTCCTCCGGGGTCGCCTCGCCGGAGTCGATCAATCGTTGCATGACTTGCAGTCCCTTTGATTCCTTGGCGGCGATGAGCACGCGGGCATAAGCACGTTGGACTTCCGGCGAACCCGGGCGCATTTGCATGGCCGAGGAGGCGTTGTTGTAGGCTTCCTGCAGCTTGCCCTCGGCAACCAGTTCCTCGGCGCGTTCGGCGAATTGCCCCGCGCGCCAACTCTTCACCGCCGGAATGGCTAAGGCTGTGGCGATGGCCGCCAGGGCTGCGGCGGGCAAACCGAAGACCAGCAACCGGCGGGTGCGTTGCCGGCGACGGAGCTGACGCATTTCCTCGGCGCTCAGCTCGTCGTCGTTATGGTATTGGTCGTTTGGGTTTCGCTTCACGGGTGGATTTTCTTTCCTGTGTGGCTCTTACTTTTTCTTCGTAAGCCCTGAGGAACTTCAAGGATTCCTCATGGTTCTCCGACCGGTGGGCCTGTTGCGCGGCCAGATACCAAATGTAGTCCGGCGCGTTCGGTAATTCCATGATGCAGCGCAATTGCCAGAGGGCGTCATCGTTCCGCTGTGCGGCGATGAGCGCCTGATAGTAGGCAATCGAGGTGGCGATATCCATCGGCGCGAGGGCCGCGGCGCGCTCGATGCTCCGCAGATCGGAGCGGTTGAGCGGCGCGGGAAGCACCGGCTTCGGGGCGTATTCGAAGTAAATCTCCATGGCCTCTTTGGTTTGTTTGTCCCGGAGAGCGCGGTCCATGAGGACATCCCAAGCCAGTCGTTTTATCCTCGTGCTGCCCGCCGAGATCCGGTCGATTTCGCCTTGCTGGTTCCTCTCCAACAGGAAGCGCAGGATGGGGGGGACCAGATGGTCCGGCGCGGCCGAGAGGTCGTCGGTGTTGTGGATGAGCCTCGCGAGTCTTTTTTCGGCAATACCCGGCGGCGACTGCTTGATGCGGATGAACTCGAGTTCCGTATCGGCCGGAAAAAGCCTCATGAGCATGGATCGCAACGGGGGATTGCTGCTGCTTTTGTTGAGGAACGCCCCGTAGATCTCCGCGCGCCTCCGTTCCGGTGCCCGGTACATTGCTTCGAGCACGGCGGCGGCCGCCCGCCCAGGCGACACCGGTATCCATTGTTCCGCGCGCTTTTGGATTGTCCAATAGAGGTAGGGCAAGAGCGCGTTGGCGGCGCGGAATTCCTGCCACGCCTTTTCGACTTCATTCTGCTGCAAGAGCCAATCGCTCAGGGTCCAATGGATGTTCCAGTCAAGAGGGCGCAGCGACTGGCACTTCTCCAACTTGGCCAAGGCCTGCGCCGTTTCACCGGCTTCCTCGGCTGCGTCGGCCCGTGCTTGCAGGGGTGAGACGCCCTGCATCGCGGGAAACAGCGCGACATGGAATGACCCGCCGAGAAGCCAGAGAAAACCTGCGAAAGCGAGGAGTGCTCCGATTGACTTTGCCAGTGTTCTGGCCAGGCCGGAAAGCTTCACGCCTTTGGCCGGCGGCAGGGCCAAACTGGCGAGAAGAATCACCGGGAAGAGCGTGCCCAACCGGTGTCCGTTCACATCAAAACCCGAGGAAAAAGCCAGCATCGAGGCGCAGGCTAGGGCCGCGGCACGGATGGTGGCCGCCCGGGATTTGCGGGCGGAAAACGCCCGAAGGAACAGAACAACCAGCGAGGTCGCCACGACGGTGAGGAGCAACCAACCGCCTTCGCTGGCGAGCCAGAGCCAACTGCTTTCCGGATGAACCGGTCGCCGGTCGAACATCGGCTCGTGATCGAGGTAAAAGGGAAAGACGTATTCGAAATTTCCCAGACCGAACCCGGCCAAAGGCGAGCCGGAGATGAGGGCCATGGTCATGCGGTAAAACTGGACGCGGAAATCCTTGCCGGTCTCGCCCTCCAGCAGTTCGTGCAGGCCCACGAACCTCTCGAGCAACGCGCCGCCGCCCAACGCCAGCAGGACGAAAGATATCAGCAAAAACGAAAGACCAATGGCCGCATAGCGGTATTGCTTGCGCAGCAACCCGTACGAGCCCCAATAGGCAAACCCCCCGAGGATGGCGATGACAAAGCCGCCTCGCGATCCATTGAAAATTATTGACCCGATGAAAACTAGCGCGGCCAAAAGCCAGAAGATGGCGCCCTGCTTGTATTCCTGCCGGACGCATTGGTGGATCAAGGTGAAGCAGATGATAGTGCCGAACCCCATGGCTGCTCCCCACTGGTTGCGGTTGAGGAAAGGTCCAAAGCCATCGGTGCTGACCCACCAGGACGGCTGATAACCGGTGGCCGCGCCGAATAAGGCAAACAGTGTGATGGCGAGGAGGCCGCCTGCGTACATGCGGGCCAGCGTCCCGCGATTATAGTGGTCCCACTCTTGGCAAGCGCACCAGGCCGCCAAGGCAACGCCCGTCAGCCACAAAAAATAAACATGGAACGTCAGCCAGGGTTGGGGGGTAATGAAATAAGAAGGGGTGATCGCTTTGTGCTCGAGCAACCCCTCCCGCCACGAGGGCAGACCGGCCCATGAGCCCGGAAAATAGGCTGCGAGTGGTGTCAGAGCTAGGACCGCAAGCATAATAACGACCCCCCTGGAGGGGAGCCGTTCGGGGGTGTGCCGCAACCACAGTAGGGCGACACCCAAGGCCAAAATTCCTTGCGCCCAGAGGGGGCGTCCACCGGCTAGAAACACCGACAGAAGGGCTACAGATACCAAGAGCCAGCCGGCCGGAGGCACGATGAACAGGTCATCTCGCCTTTGCCACGCTGGGATCTTTACATCCATATCTACTTGTCTTCTAGAGACTCCCCGCCGAAAGTTCAATGTCTCCCAAAGAGGTGTTCAGTTTGTTCATGAAAACTTGAACAATAGATCGCCCTACGCTAACTTTCTCCCATGTCCCGCCTAGCCAGTTTGGACACGCCCCGTTGTGCGGGCCTGATTACCCCGGCCGAGCGCGAGGTGGTGGAGTTCTTTGTGCATCTCGGCCGTTACCTCTCGTTGCCGCGCTCCGTGGGGGAAATCTACGGTATTCTCTTTGCTTCGGGGGGAACGATGACCCTTGATCAACTCGTCAGCCGCCTTGGCATCAGCAAGGGGTCGGCCAGCCAAGGTCTGCGTTTGCTGCGCGGGGTCGGCGCTGTGCGCGTTAGCTACCTCGCGGGTGATAGGAAAGACCACTATTCCGCTGAGGTCGAACTCCCGAACCTGCTGCGAGTTTTCCTGCGTGACCAGCTCTCCGTGCGCCTGAATCACGCCAACGAGCGCCTTGGACGCCTGCTCGAAGCAGTTGAAGACCCCGCCTCCGGCGCCCCGGAGGGGCTCTCCCAGCGTGTCGAGCGGCTGGTCTCCTGGCAAAAGAAGGCCAAGCGCCTCGTTCCCCTCGTGTCGACTTTTCTCAAGATGTAACCACCCGTGGAAAGCTTACCCGTCATTGAATCTACCGATCCGCTCTGGTTTTGCCTGCGCACGCAGCCAAAACACGAGAAGCTTGCGGCGCAGTTTCTGCGCGTTCACGCGGGTCTGGAGGTGTTCAGCCCCGTCATCCGCTTCCAGCGTGCCACGATGTCGGGCAAGAAGTGGTTCGAGGAAGCGCTCTTTCCTTGTTACATCTTCGCGCGCTTCCCCTACCGGACCCATTACCGCATGGCGGCCTCCGCCATGGGTGTCACGAAAATCGTCGGCTTCGGGGGCCAACCGGCGGTGGTTGACGATGGAGTCATCGCCGAATTGCGGGAATTCGCGCGCGACAACGAGACAATCGAAGTTGCTCCTTCTATCGAACCGGGGGACGAGGTGACGGTGCTCGACGGACCGTTCAAGGGTTTGCGCGCGGTCGTCACGCGCGTCCTCCCGGCGAAGGAACGCGTCGCCGTGCTGCTTGAATTGCTCGGCACGCAACGGGAGGTCGAGGTGACCGCCCGTCGCGTCGTTCCGGGGAAAGTCCATCCTCTCTCGGGCAGGGGTCAGGGCTAAGCAGCGGAAACATTTTTTGCGCGAGACCAACAACTCGCAGTGGAAAGGTCGGGGACTGACTCCCGCGACCAAGGGCGGCAGCTTGCCCCGATCACTCCGATGATTTTCGACGACGTCAACGATTCTTCTCCCGTTTCGCAGCCCCCGCGTCGGCGCAGACGGAGGAGAACTGCCCGGGAGCGCGACCCTGCGTATGCCGCGCCAAGCCGTTCGTGCTCGAATTTTGAAAAGGCCTCGCGCCTTTCCCGGTCGAAAGTCGAACGGGGTGATCGCAGCACCGCCGCATGGCTGTGGATGCTCGGTTTGCTGATTGCGGCCACCGCGGGCTTCGCTCTTCTTCTGCAGCAACAAAAGTCCGGCCGCACGACCCTTGCCGGTGAAGCGCCCAGTGAACGCCTGGAGGCTTTTGTCGATCCGATCCTCGCTCCGTTGGTGACCGGTGCCGAAGGATACTTCCCGGAGAGTTTGGAAGAGGCGACGGCGCAGTTTCGACGCAGCGGTTCGGCGGGAAATCTGGATGACGGCGAAGTTTACACGACCGCGGCCACGATCGCGGCTATCCTGCTGGAGGCCGCGCAAGACCGGGCCAGTCATCTCCAAAAGCTCGTCGACCTCGGTTCGCCGGTTCTGGGCCTGAGCGACGGTGGTGCGCCGAAGAACCCGTCCATAACTGACAAGGAAAGACAGCACCTTGAATTGGCTGTCGATGTCAGTTGGCAGCGCAACTCCGGCGCCTACCGGAACCGCGTGGAGGAACTTTGGTTTCGTCTCCTCCGTCTCGAACAAGGCCGCTTTCGTGCGGGTTCCGCGCCCCAATCCGTGATGCCGGAATCTCCCCAGACCACCTTGCCCAATGACTGACTCGCGACGCATCTTCGTTATCGGCAGCAATTCGTTTTCCGGGGCGAGCTTCGTTTCGCATTGTCTGCGCGAAGGTTGGGAAGTCGTCGGGACCAGCCGCTCCCCCGAAGCTCATCCGGTCTTCCTGCCGTATCGCTGGCAGCGCACGCCGGAGGAGTTGGCTCGCTTCCGCTTCGTCCAACTTGATCTGAACCTCCACACCGAGGAACTGCTCGAAGCGGTTGCGGATTTCGGTGCGCCCTACGTGGTCAACTTCGCCGCGCAAAGCATGGTCGCCGAAAGCTGGGAGCATCCGGATCATTGGTATCAGACCAACGTCGTGGCCAACGTGCGCCTGCACGACGGGCTGCGCAAAATGCCGGATTTGCAAAAATACGTCCATATCTCCACGCCCGAGGTCTACGGCAGTTGCTCCGGTGATGTTCGCGAAGACGCACCGTTCAATCCAAGCACCCCCTACGCTGCATCGCGGGCCGCCTGCGACCTGCACCTGCAGACCTTCATCAGGCAATACAACTTCCCGGCGGTCTTCACCCGCGCGGCCAACGTCTTCGGTCCCGGGCAGCAACTTTACCGCATTGTCCCGCGGACGCTTCTCTTCCTTGCGCTCGGCCAGAAGCTCCAGTTGCACGGCGGCGGACACTCGGTGCGCTCCTTTATCCATATCGACGATGTCTCCGATGGAACCCTCCGCGCCGCCCTCCAAGGCGAGCCCGGACAAGTTTTTCATCTCTCGACCAAGCGCACGATTTCCATCCGCGATCTTGTAGCCCTCATGTGCCACCAGGCCGGCGTGAAATTCGAAGACTTCGCCGAAATCGTGGCCGACCGTCCCGGCAAGGATTCCGCCTACTTGCTCGACGCGGGTCTGGCCCGGACCAAACTCGGATGGCAGGATCACGTCTCGCTGGAGGAGGGGATCGCCGATACCAAGCGCTGGATCGACGCGAACCTCGACGTCTTGCGTGAACAGCCCATGCATTACATCCACAAAGCTTAATATTTTATGGCAAACATCCTCGTCACTGGTGGCTTCGGCTACGTTGGAAGTCGTCTCGTCCCGCACCTGCTGTCCCTCGGGCACGACGTTCGCGTTCTTGACCTCATGCTCTACACCGAGGCCGGCCTCGAAGCATTGAAGGCCGATTCGAAATGGCCTGAATGGGAAAAGCGGTTCAATCTGGTCCGCGGCGACCTCCGCGATGCAGGCAAAGTCCGCGAGGCCTTGGCCGGACGCGACACCGTGATCCATTTGGCCGCCATCTCGAACGATCCCACCGGAGATATCGACGAGGTGCTCACGCGGCAGGTGAATTTCGATGCCGTTGGAATGCTCTTGGCCCTCGCCAAAGAAGCGGGTGTGAAGCGCTTCATCAATGCCTCTTCCTCGAGTGTCTTCGGGGCCCGCACCGAGTCGGAAATCAACGAGCGCCTCGAGCCCGAGCCCTTGACCTTTTACTCGAAATACAAAGCGCTTTCCGAGTGGCTGGTTCTCTCCGCGGCGGCCCCGGACTTCGTCGCGGTCAATGTCCGTCCGGCGACCATCTGCGGTTACTCGCCGCGCCAGCGGTTCGATCTTACGGTCAACAAGCTTACCGCCGATGCTTTGCGCAAGCGTGTTATTACAGTGCACGGGGGCAAGCAACGTCGCCCCAACGTCGGCATGACCGACATGGTCAATCTCTACGGGTTGCTGGTGGAGGCCCCTGCCGCAAAGATCAATGGCCGGACCTTCAATTTCGGCTTCGAAAACCATCAGGTCATCGACATCGCCAAAATTATCCAGTCGGAATTGTCGGACCTGAATGTGGAAATCAAGGTCACCGACGCCACCGACCACCGCGACTATCATATCTCCTCCGGCCGCATCCTCCGCGACCTCGGCTACCAGCCTGTCAGCAGCATCAAGCAGGAGGTGGCCCATCTCCGTCGCGTCCTCGAGGCGGGAGAGTTTCCCGACATCGACGCGCCGGAGCACTACAACATGAAATTCATGCAAGTCGGCCGCGATGCCGGTTGCCTCGATTACCTCGCCCGCTGATGGCGTCCGAAAAAATCATCCCCTTCGCCGAGGCGCCCGCGCTCTTCGAAAATCTGCGCGCCGGGGGCAAGTGCCTTGTGCAGTGCCACGGCACGTTCGACTTGGTGCACCCCGGTCACATCGTCCACCTGGAGGACGCCAAAAAACTCGGCGATCTGCTTGTGGTCACGGTGACCGACGAAAAACACGTCAACAAGGGTCCGGGACGTCCGTATTTCAACGACGCCCTCCGCGCCCGCACCCTGGCCGCCCTTTCTTGTGTCGATTATGTGGTGCTCGTCCCGCACACGGCCGCGGTGGAGGCGATCGAGACGGTCAAACCGCAAATTTATTGCAAGGGCACGGAGTATGCCGACGCCGCCAATGACGTGACCGGCAACATCCACGACGACGTCGCCACCGTGCAGAAGCACGGAGGGGAGGTGCGCTACCTCGGTGACGTGGTCTTCAGTTCCACCCGCCTGCTCAACCGCCATTTCGAAACGGCCAACCGCGAGGTTGCCGAATTCTGCGGACAACTGGCCGGCCGCGTTTCCCCTCAAGATCTGGCCGACGCCGTCGCCGCCTTTGCCGGTCTCCGCGTCCTTGTCGTGGGCGACACCATTTTCGACAAATACTCTTTCGTCAAAGTCCAGGGTCTGACCTCCAAAAACCGCATCATTTCCGGGCGCTACCTCGAGGAAGAAGCCCAAGCGGGCGGTGCCCTGGCTGTTTACCGCCACCTCAAGCAATTCACGCCGAATGTCCGTCTTGTCTCGCTCCTCGGCACGGAGGGCTGGCTCGAGCCGACGCTGCGCATGTTCATGCCGACCGAGGACGATGCCACGGTTCGCGACCCCGATTTTGTTTCCATCATCAAACAGCGCTACGTCGAGCCTTTCATCGAGGGCAAAGACCTCAGCAAACTGTTCAGCGTGAATTTCATCAACGCGGATCCCCCCAAGCAGGCCGTCATCGACCGCGTGCTCGGCAAACTCGAGGCGGAGATCAAAGAGGTCGACCTCGTCGTGCTGGCCGATTTCGGACACGGGCTCATGCAACAGTCGGTGCGTGACTTCCTCCAGGACAGCGGCGTCTTTCTGGCGCTCAACTGCCAGACCAATTCGAACAACCACGGCTTCAATATCATCTCCCGCCAATACCGCCGTGCTGACGTCTTCTCGCTCGACGAGCAGGAAATTCTCCTCGCCTGCGGTCATCGTCATGTCGACTTCGCCGCCGAGTTGGAAAAGTTGCGGACGCACCTCGGCGCCAAGGCCGGATGGTTGACCCGCGGAGCGGTCAAAACCCTCGGTCTGGATCAGCACGGCTACAGTGCGGCCTGCCCGCCGCTCGGCGAGGACATCACCGACACGGTCGGAGCTGGCGACGCCTTCTTCTCGGTGATGGCTCTCGCTGCTCGGAATGGTCTTCCGGTCGATATCACCACATTCCTTGGTCAACTCGCTGGTGCACAAGCCGTCAAAACGGTCGGCAACCGCGAGCCGATCTCCAAAGCTGTCCTTCTCAAGAGCGGGATGGCCTTGCTCAACCGCGACCCCCGATAATTCCATGGATCCGCGCGTCGCCCTGTATCGCGATCTTCTCCGCATCCGCATGGTGGAGAATGAGATCGCCGAGCGTTACCCCAAGTGGCAAATGCGCTGCCCTGTGCACCTTAGCATCGGGCAAGAGGCTGCGGCCCTCGGTGTTTGCTCGGTTTTGCGCCGCAAAGACCGCGTGATGAGTGGTCACCGGTCGCACGCTCACTATTTGGCCAAAGGAGGCGACCTTGCTGCCATGATGCTGGAGATTCATGGCAAGGCGGATGGCTGCTCCATGGGCCGCGGCGGCTCGATGCATCTTCTTGATCTCGACGCAGGGTTCCACGGTGCGGTGCCCATTGTCGGAAGCACGATTCCCATCGCAACCGGGCTTGCCTTTGCCGACAAGTTGGCCGGACGGGATAATGTCACCGTCACTTTTTTCGGCGAAGCCGCGACTGAAGAGGGTGTCTTTGCCGAGTCCTTGAACTTTGCCGCCCTGCACAATCTGCGCGTGCTCTTCGTCTGCGAGAACAACCTTTATTCCGTCTACTCGCCCATGGAGGTGCGTCAGCCCGCCGATCGCAGCATCACGGCTTTGGCGGGTGCCCACGGCATTACGGCCATGCATGCGGACGGCAATGACCTCGATTTTGTGCGCGACGCCACCCGGGAAGCACTGCGACAGATCGAGGCCAAACCTGCACCGAGGCTTCTTCTGCTCGATACTTACCGCTGGCGCGAGCACTGCGGCCACGGATTCGACAACCACATCGGCTACCGCACCGAGGAAGAGTATCTCGCCTGGAAAGAGCGTGATCCGGTTTCCATGTTCCGCGACCGACTGGTCTCGGAGGGGCTCATCGACGGCAAACTCGACCAAAAAATTTCCGGAACGATCGCCGAGGAAATTGCGCAGACTTTCGATCGCGCGGAGAAAGCACCGTTTCCCTCCGCCGACTCGCTTTTTACCCACGCATCATGAGCCGATCCTCACCGGAAAATGTCATGACCGGCGCCGATGCCATCCGGCTCGCCACGGCCGAGGCCATGGCTGCCGATTCCGGCGTCATTGTCATGGGCTTGGGTGTGCCGGATCCCAAGGGTGTTTTCGGCACGACAACCGGACTTCAGGATGAATTCGGGGTGAACCGCGTCTTTGATATACCGTGCGCGGAGAATGCCGTGACGGGAGTCGCCATCGGTGCGGCCCTTGGTGGCTACCGGCCGATTTTGACCCACCAACGCGTCGACTTCGCCCTGCTTTCTGTCGAGCAGATTGTCAATCAGGCGGCGAAGTGGCGCTACATGTTCGGGGGAAAGATGCACGTGCCGCTGGTCGTTCGCATGATTGTCGGCCGGGGATGGGGGCAGGGGCCGCAGCACTCCCAGGCCCTGCATTCGTGGTTCGCTCATATTCCCGGCCTCAAAGTCGTATTGCCTGTCTTTCCTCAGGATGCACGCGACCTCCTGCTTCTCTCGGTGCAGGACGACGATCCGGTCATCTACATCGAACACCGCTGGCTGCACGGGATCAAAGGAGCCGTGAAGGGTGGCAAACCCCGCTTGCCGCTCGGGCGCGCTGCCATCGTCCGCGAGGGCAAAGACGTTACCATCGCCGCATTTTCCTACATGGTCCTCGAAGCCTTGGAGGCCGCGAAGCGTTTGGCGGAGGAGGGAATTTCCGCCGAGGTCATCGATATGAGATGCGCGCGGCCCTTGGACGCCGACACACTTTTGGCCTCGGTGAGGAAGACCGGCCGCTTTGTTGCGGCGGACATTGCGGGTGCCTCCTGTGGATTGGCTTCCGAACTTGTGTCCGTTGTCTCACGCGGCGCACACGCCAGTCTGCAGGCCGCCCCCGAAATTGTCGTGCTACCCGATTGCCCCACGCCGACGAGTCCCGCGTTGGCCGCGGGCTTCTACCCCCGCGCTGCGCACGTGCTTGCCGCGGTTCGGCGCACCCTCGGTTTGCCGGTCGATCCGCAACTTTTCGCCGTGCCCGCCGGCGCGGAACTCGACAAACCCGACCCCGCCTTCACGGGCCCCTTCTGACCATGGCTTACGTTGATTTTATTTCTCCTCTGCACACCGCGACCAAGCGTGACTACCTCGCGAGGGTCAACGACCCCGAGTATCCAAAAGCGAAAGCCGCCGAGCTGGCCCTCAAGTGGGACGTCGAATACTGGGATGGCGACCGTCGCACGGGGTACGGCGGCATGAAATATGACGGCCGCTGGCGCAAGGTGGCCGACCTCATGGTCGAGCATTACGGGCTCAAGGCTGGCGACAGAGTCCTCGATGTCGGCTGCGGCAAAGGGTTCCTCCTCCATGACTTGACCCAGGCTGTTCCGGGACTGGAGGTTGTCGGATTGGATGTCAGCTCCTACGCGATCGAGCATGCGCTGCCGGAAATCAAAGACCGGTTGGTCGCGGGGCACGCCAACAAATTGCCCTTTGACGATGCCTCTTTCGACTTCGTTTACTCAATCAACACCCTCCACGTCCTCCCTTGCTTCGACCTGGACAGCGCCTTGCGCGAACTGATGCGCGTGGGCAAGCAGCACCGTTATTTGTGCGTCGAGAGTTGGCGCAACGAGTCGGAGAAAGCCAACCTGCTCTATTGGCAGCTTACCTGCCGGGCCTTTTTCGCCCCCGACGAGTGGGAGTGGTGGTTCAAACAAACCGGCTACACCGGCGACCACAGCTTTATTTATT
>JBMTVD010000043.1:0-14953 GCA_049451035.1 Chthoniobacterales bacterium
ACGCCGGCCCGGGCACCAACGGCAGCCAGTTCTTCATCACCCACGTTCCCACCCCGTGGCTCGACGGCAAACACACCGTTTTCGGCTCCGTGACCAAGGGACAGGACATCGTCAACGCCGTGGCCCAAGGCGACAAAATCAAATCGATCGAGATCCTCGATCCGACCGACGACCTCTTCGCGGCCCAGTCCAAGCGCCTCGAGGAGTGGAACGCGGTTCTCGACAAAAATTAACCCACCCTTCCCACGCTGACGCCGCTCCTCAAGGGCGGCGTCAGCCTTTTTTTTGCCTCGGCACAAAGTCCGGGTAACAGGGACGCGGGTCGTAGGAACGGTGAAAGACCGGGGAAGCCGAACCGGAAACAGGGGGCACGAGCCAGGACCAATCGCCGGGCACGACGCGACCCTGGGCTTTCTCCTCCGCGAGGTGGTCCATAAACTGCCGCGAGGCCGCATGGTGATCCACGATAGTCACCCCCGCCTGACGGAAGGAATGCAACACCGCCGCGCAAAGCTCGACAAGAGCGCGGTCGCGCCAGAACGGATCCTTCGAGCGCATGGAGGGATCCATGCGATCGGCCACCACCGGTAGCAGATTGTAGCGCGCGGTATCGCCGAAGTTGCGCGCGGCGATCTCCGTCTCCATGTAGTAACCACTGAAAGGCGCCGCCGGATAGGTTGCTCCGCCCGTCTCGAGTGCCATATTGGACACCGCGGGCAAAGCATGCCATTTCAGCCCCAGTTCGGCAAACCAGCCGAAGGAAGGGTGCGTCATGGGCACCTCCAGCACCGCGTCGGCCGGCCACTCGAAGAACTTTTCGCCCTCGCCGGGTGTTTCGACCAGCAAAGGCAACAAGTCGAAAGCGCCGCGCTTTTCCGGCGGCCGCCACCCGGCATTGATCAGACGCGAGGTGAAGGCCACCTCCGCCGGATCGCCCAAGACGCTGCCGTCGGCTTCCCTGTAACCGGCATAGCGGATGAGTTGGTAGTTGTGGATGAGAGGCCCCAGACCGCGCCCGTCCGCGGGCGCGAACACCGTGATAAGGGGGCGAATCTTGCCGCCGTTGGTCGAGCGACGCAAATGCGCCACGCAGGCATCGAAAATTTCTCCTGCCGTCTTCGCCTCGCGCGCGTCCGCCACCTCGAGGGTCTGCCAGTAGCGGCGACCGATGCAGCGGCGGTTGTTCCTCCAGGCCAGACGGCAGGCGAATTCCAATTCCTCCGGTGTCTGCCGATAGCAACCGCGTGCGGAAATCTCGGCGCGAACAGTTTCAATCCTCCTCGGCGAAATATGGAAGCCGGTCTCCGTCGCGAATTGCCGTAAAAATTCCTCCGCGGCAGACGCGCGATCCACGGGCCCGCCCCCCGCAACCGGTCTCAGCGCGCTCCCCTCGTGGCGCCAGATCTTGCCGGTGAACGGGCACACCATGGGCGCAGGCTGATCGTCGGGCGGTTTGGACACGCGCGCAAGTTATGAAGTCGCGCCGGCAAAGCCAAGAACCGCGGGAATAGTCGGGCGTAAGTCGAGCCACGCGGTCCGCTTAATTTTTGCGAGACAACTTGGTCAGGTCGAAATCGGGCGGCGGCGGGCAGTCGGGATTGATCCATTGGATGACCGCGGCCCAACCCTTGCTTTCCTCGTCGTGGGGAAGATAACCCCGGATGGCCGTGACAACGTCCCATCCATCGTGAAGGTGCGCAGTGAGGACCGGATCGGTCACCTCCGCGCTTTTAACTTTGGCGATGTAATCCACCGGCTCCAGCGCGTCCGCCACACGGCCGTAGCCCGGCATCCGGCTGCCGCCGACCATGCGCCAGAGCGCCTTGCGCGCAACCAGTTCCCGCGTGGCCAAGGTCAGTGCTTTGCCGAGTCCGTGATGCTGATGTTCGGGGTGCACAAACAGATCAGCCCCGTAGAGCGTGTGAGCCTCGGGGTCGTGATCGGCAAAGCTCCCGCCGGCGGTGAGCTCGTCCCAGGAATCGTCGAGGTGAAAGTGGATCATCCAGATGATCAGGGTGAAATGCGCCCCGGCCACCGCTCCCGATTCCTCGTGGATGACGACAAACTGACCTTCCGGAAAAAGGCGGTGGTGCGCGGCCAATTCCTCCGTCGTGTAAGGCCTCTCCGTCGGATAAACCCGCCGGCAGATCTCTTCGATCTCGGCGTAGTCCATCTCGGTCATCAACCGGATCGAATATCCCTCGGGAAGGTGGCGGCGTGCTTCATCCATGACAGGAAAACTTCCTACCACCCATCCCCTCGCGAGGCCAGAGCCACATCCGAAACCGGGAGTGACACCGCGCGCAATATACTCCACAAAGAATCTTCGTTGCTCAGAAAACGCGAGGCTCCCCTTCGCGCAAAAAACAAACCCGTTCGAGCAATCCCTTGTCCCCCGCGCACTCGATCAAGCGCGAGGGAGGCTCCCAAGAGGGTTCGTAGCTGAGGCGGAACGTGCCGTAGTGCATCGGCACGAATGTCTGCGCGCCCATCTCGACGAAAGCCCGCAGTGCGTCCTCGGGAGTCATATGCACCTCGCGGCCGCTCGGCGGATCGTAGGCCCCGATGGGCAGCAGTGCGATTTCGACGGGCAGGCGCTTCCCGATCTCGGTGAACCCCGGAAAATACGCGCTGTCGCCGCAGTGGAATATCGAACGCCCCTCCACCTCGATGACAAACCCCCCGAACCCGCGGTGGGAATCGGCCAGCATGCGTGCGCCCCAGTGATGCGCCGGCGTCATGGTCACCTTGACCGGTCCCAATTGCATCGACTCCCACACATCCAGTTCGTGCACGCGGTCGAATCCCAACCCGTGCACCAGGCGCCCGACATTGCGCGGCACCACGATCGGTTGCTCGGCCGCCACTTTGCGCAGCGTGCGCCGGTCGAGATGATCGAAGTGCGCGTGCGTGATGAGCACCGCGTCGATGTCCGGCAACGCGTGCAACTCCAACCCGGGCTCGCGCATGCGCTTGATCACCTTGAGCCACCGCGCCCAATTCGGGTCGATCAACAAGTTGACCCCCGGCGCCTGCAGCAAAAACGACGCGTGGCCGATCCACGTCAGCGCGACCTGGCCGGGGAGCAACTCCGGAAACTCCGGCGTGCGCCGCTGCCCCGTCCGCCGCTCGAACAAACTCGGCCACACCACCTCGGCGAGAAAATTGCGTTTGTGCCATCCCTCCGCCGGTTTCAGGCCTACATGATTGACCGGCTTTTCCGCCCGCATCCGCGGGAGGAGTTTCCTCCGCAGCCTGCGCACGGGCTTGTCTGGTTTCTCGGCAGGGCTCACCTTGGAAAAAATCCTATGCCCTCCCCGGCCAAAACAGAACTCCGCCGCCTGATGCGCGCGCAGCTCGCCCGGATGACTCCCGCCGCCGCAGCGGCCGCCTCGGAAAGCATCCGCACGAGTATCCCATCCCTCCCGCGCTGGCAAGCGGCACAGGTCATCGCCGCCTACGCCGCACTGCCGGGCGAGCCCGAATTGAGACCCTTCGACTGGCTGCCCGGGCGCCAACTTCTTCTTCCGCGCGTCGTCGGGGAAAACCTCGTTTTCCACACCGTCAACACACCCGCGCAACTGAAACCCGGCACCTTCGGTGTCTTGGAACCAGACCCTTTGCCATGCCCGGAAACCGATCCCGGCACCGCCAACATCATCTTCGTCCCAGGCCTCGCTTTCACGGAGGACGGACAGCGCCTGGGACGCGGACGCGGATATTACGACCGGCTACTGGCTGCACTCCCGTCTACCGTTCTCCGGGTCGGCATTTGCTTTCCCTGCCAACTCGTGCCGTCCATCCCGCAGGAAACCCACGACCAATCCGTCGACCTCGTGCTCAGCTCGCCAGCTTGAAGCCGAAAGCCGTCAGCAAAGCAAAAGCCACGCACCACGGCACCACGCCCAGCGCGATGAAGGCCGCGATCTTCGGCGTCCGCTCTCCCACCGCCAGCGCGATCACCGCCGTGGCTTGCGGCCCGATGGTGACCGGCGCAACAAGACAGAGACCGAGCAACCCACCCCGGTCCCACATCCTCCACACCAATTTCGCAGGATCACGCTGCACGGGAATTTTGAGTTTTTTCACCAGCCACGCACGCAGGGGTGCACCGGCCACCAACACAACCACACCGCCCGCCGTGTAGCCGAGGGCGGCCGCCACGGCGACCGTCCACGCTCCCGCCCCCGCCGCGATGCCCGCGGGAATGGCGGCGATGAAATAAATCGCCCCGAGACCGAAAGCCGTGGCCAAACCGCTTGCACTCATTGGGCTGCCATTCTAGCTCCGGTCCGCGCCGGTACCATCTCTCCGTGGTCCGGCAGTGCTCTGCGGTTCCCTTCTTTCGACCCGCCCGATAAACTGCCGCCATACATGGATCTGCCATCCGCTGCCACCGACATCGCCCGCCGCCTGCAACAGGCCGGCCACACGGCCTATTTCGCCGGCGGCTGCGTGCGTGACGAACTCCTCGGGCTCGATCCCCACGACTACGACATCGCCACCTCGGCCAAACCGGACGAAGTGCAGAAACTTTTCCCCCACACCCAAGCCGTCGGCGCCCACTTCGGCGTCATCCTCGTCATGGAGCACGGCCGCGCCTTCGAGGTGGCGACTTTCCGCTCCGATCACGAATACATCGACGGACGCCGCCCCGAGATGGTCACTTTCTCCACGCCCGAGGAAGACGCCGCCCGGCGCGACTTCACCATCAACGGCATGTTTCACGACCCGGTCGCCGGACGGTTCATCGATTTCGTCGGCGGCCGGGAGGATCTGAAATCAAAACTGCTCCGCGCCATCGGCGATCCCGCGGCCCGCTTCCGCGAGGACAAACTCCGGCTTCTCCGTGCCGTCCGCTTCGCCGCCCGTTTCGGCTATGAGATCGATCCCGCCACGTGGGATGCCCTCCGTGCCCACGCCGCGGACATCCATGCGGTGAGCGCCGAGCGCATTCGCGAGGAGTTGGTCAAAATCCTCGCCCACCCCAGCCGTGTACGCGGCTTCGACCTTCTCGACCAAAGCGGGCTCCTCAAAGAAATCCTTCCCGAAATCGAAGCTCTCAAAGGCTGCGAACAGCCGGCCCAGTTCCATCCCGAAGGCGACGTCTTCGTCCACACCCGCGCCATGCTCGAACTCCTGCCGCCCGGCGCACCGGCGGGCCTCGCTCTCGCCGTTCTCTTCCACGACATCGGCAAGCCGCCGACCTTCCGTTATCATCCGGACGAGGACCGCATCCGTTTCAGCGGGCACGACCGGGTCGGCGCGGAAATGACCGGGAGGGTGATGGAGCGGTTGCGGTTTTCCCGCGCCGAAACCGACCGGACGGTCGAGGCGGTGCGGCAGCACATGGTTTTCAAGGACGTGCAAAACATGCGCACGGCCAAATTGAAGCGTTTCATGGCCCGCGAGGGGTTCGACGAGGAACTCGAACTCCACCGCGTCGACTGCCAGAGCAGCCACGGCGCGCTCGACAACTACGATTTCCTCAAAACCAAAGCCGAGGAATTCGCCAACGAGCCCCTCATTCCCCCCCCGCTCCTCACCGGCCACGACCTCATGGCCCTTGGCTGGAAACCGGGCCCGGAGTTCGGCCGGATTTTGGAGGCCGTGCAAACCGCCCAACTCGAAGGAACGCTCGCCACCCGGGAACAAGCCCTCGCATGGGTGAAGGAGAACTACCGGCAATGACCGGTCCGTGCTCGCCGGATCCGTCCGCCGGAAACGCCGCCACGCGGCCAGCCGAGTTGGCCGCGGAGCCAAGCAAGCTGTTCCTCGCTGATGGACAGGCGGCGCAAAACACGCGAGAAAACGCCTGACCAAAATGTCCTCGCTGCAAGAAGTCGCCGCCCTTTTGCAAAATTCCCTGCGCACCCGCCGGGATCTGCTCGGGTTGCGGCGCACCGGCGTCTCACGCGACGCCTTGGATCGGTTCAAAAAAGTTCCACCCCCCGCAGGCACGGAAACCGCGCACCCGGGATCTGAACTTTCCCGTTCGGCAAAGCTCGCCGCCCTGAACGAGACGGTCAGGGGTTGCCGCCGGTGCGGGCATCTGGCGGCTTTCCGCACGCAAACGGTCTTCGGCGCGGGCAGCCCGAACGCCGCGCTGATGTTCGTCGGCGAGGCACCGGGGGCGGACGAAGACAAGCAAGGCGAACCATTCGTGGGACGGGCCGGCGAACTACTCACCAAAATTATCGGGGCGATGGGACTATCGCGCGAGGATGTGTACATCGCCAATGTCCTGAAGTGCCGCCCGGATATGCCGGCCGATGCACCGGGCAACCGGCCGCCCACGGCCTCCGAAATGCAAAAGTGCCTGCCCTACCTGCGGGAACAAATTGCCATTATCCAACCACGGGTGCTCGTGGCCTTGGGAAAGACGGCGATGTCCGGCCTGACGGGCGCGGAGGAATCCATGGGCGCCATGCGCGGGCGCTGGTTCTCGTTCGAGAACATTCCACTCCTGGCCACCTATCATCCCTCGTACCTGCTGCGCAACGGTTCGAATGCGGAGAAACGCAAGGTGTGGGAAGACATGATGCTGGTCATGGACAAGTTGGATATGCCGATTTCGGAAAAGCAACGCGGCTATTTCTCCTCCTCGAAGTAAAGCCATGCCCTCGGACTTCGGCTATGCGACAACCACCACCTTCCTGCGGGGGTTGTTTGCCCCGGTCATTCGCCGGCGTGTCATCGGGCGCCATCACGTGCCGCGCGATGGCGCCTGCATTCTCGCGCCCAACCACATCAGCCACTTCGACCCCCCGATCATCGGCCCCAGCATCCGAAGGACCACCGATTGGATGGCGATGCGGGAGCTTTTCGCCATTCCCCTTGTCGGCCGGTGGCTCGGTTACGTCGGCACATTCCCCGTGGAAATGGGCAAATTCGACGCCGCCGCCGTGCGCACCGCCATCACCCGCCTGCGCGCCGGACGCATGGTCGGGGTTTTTCCCGAAGGCGGGCTGCGCACCGGTCCGGAATCCGTGCTGGAAGGCGCACCGCTCCGCCCGGGCGTGTCCGCGTTGGCCCAGATGACCGGCGCAAGGGTGCTGCCCTGCGTCATCATCGGTTCGGATGCACTCTACACTCCGAAACGCTGGCTGCCTTTGCGGCGCACGCGCGTCTGGGTGGTGTTCGGCGAACCGCTCGAGCCACCCGGCGACAAACCCGACAAAGCCACGGCGCGCGCGGAGTTCGAGAAACGACTCGGGGCGATCCTGCGGTCCATCTACGAACGCACAGTCCGCGAGGAGGACATTCCCGCCGACTGCCTGCCGCAGACCCCGCAAAGACGCAAAGGCAAAGCCTGAAATGGAAATGCTCCGTCGCCAGTGGGCCCGCGCAACCGACGCCTCAACCTGCGGCTTGCTGGCGTTGGCCCAATGGCGCCATCGCCACCAGGCCAGCACGCGCGGGCAGCTCGAGGAATATCTCACGGCCTGCGAACCCCTCACGCGGGAGCAGTATTACGCCGCGCCCCCGCTCGAACCCCACCGGGAGCGGGGCGGAGACATCGTCTGGCCCACGCCCCACCCCAGCGGCTTGATCGGGAACGACCACGCCTCGGCGTGGTTGCAACCCTGCTCGCGCGGCTGGTCCGCACCGACCGTGCTGATCCTCCACGCCCTCATGTCGGTCAACGACCTCGGATACCGGCGGCTGGCATCGAAATTCAACGCGATGGGCTGGAATGCCGCCTTCTTGCACCTCCCTTTCCACTACGGGCGGCGTCCGCCAGGCTACCTGAACGGCGAGTTGGCGGTGACCGCTCACATGGTGCGGACGGCCGAGGGACTGCGACAGGGTGTGAGCGAACTTCGTCAGCTCATGGCTTGGCTGCGCGCCAAGGGCTGCGCGGAATTCGGGGTTTTCGGAACAAGCTACGGCGCCTGGACCGGAGCGCTGCTTGCCTCGGTGGAGAACGACATTTCTTTCATTGCGCTCCTCCAGCCGATCACCGACGTCGAGCACGCCATTTGGGAAAGTCCGGCCAGCGTCACCATGCGGCGCCTGCTGCGGGCCAACGGCGTCGACCCCGGCTTGACGCGCCGGCACGCCCACCTCACTTCGCCACTGCACGGCCCAACCTCGGCGTCGCCCGAACGCATCGTCATGGCCATCGGGGCATGGGACCGCATTGCCCCCCCGGGCCGGGTGCGGGCGCTGGCCGAAGCCTGGGGCGGAGCCAGAGTGATCACCAGCCCGCAAGGCCATTTCGGCTACGTGGCGGCGCGCGACATCTTCGCCGCAGTGCACAAAATCATCGGCTGACCGCTCGCCACGCGACATGCCGAAACGGTAGGTTCGCTGCATGACACACCCCGCCGCCATCGTGACGACCGGCCCGGCCTCGGCTCCAATCGACGAGGTGCGGCGCATCACGAATTTTGCCACCGGGGAAATCGGCGCAGCGCTGACTAAAGCCTTGATCGAGCGCGGATGGGAAGTCTTCCTCTGCCGCGGAACGGGAGCAACGCACCGCGAAGTCCCCGGGGGCGCGCACTTGCACGAATTCACGACAAACCAAGATCTCGCGCACACGCTCGGGGAGTTATCGGAAACGCGCGGGGCCGACATTGCGGCGGTTTTCCACGCGGCGGCGTTGTCCGACTACACGGTTCTCTCCGTCAAAGGACCGCAGGGTGCCATGGCAACGAAGCGCAAATTTCCCGGTCATCTCTCGCAGATCCAGCTCATGCTGGAACCGGCGGCAAAAGTTTTGCCGCTCATGCGCGGATGGTTTCCGCGCGCCCGGACCACCGGATGGAAATTCGAGCTCGAGGGAACGCGCGCAGAAGCAATCGCCGCGGGACGCGCGCAGATAGCGCGGGGAGAGACCGACTCCACGGTGGTCAACGGCACGGCTTACGGCCCCGGTTTCGGCGTCTTGGCGGGCGCCGAAGCACCGCTTCATTTCGCGACCAAGCGCGAACTGGCTGATTTTCTGGCCTCGCGGGCGACCTCGGCCGCGAAGTCCCATGAATAAAGGGCTGGCGGGCGGCGGCATCGTAAAAAAGCGCCCGCGCGCTCCTTGGAGCCAAACGATCGTTTAGTCTTAAGGTGTTGCCGCTAAACAGACAAAAAATTTTTTCCCGTTAGGCGAAAAAGTACTTCAACACCCCATCAGGTTGTGGCGTTATTAAAGGGCTCGCCCACATATTGTGGTGTCGGGTCTTCCGGTGACCTCCCCCAAGAGTTGACCGGCTGGCGCAACCTCCCCCTTCAGAAGACGAATCCATGATTGCTACCAAATCCTCCTACCGCTCCAAAGCGCGCAAAGCCGCGAACGTCCGTGACTCGGTGCGCCGCGGAACAACAAAAACGACGACCGCCACGACCGCGGCGGCGCGTCCGTCCGTCGCCAAAAAATCCGCCGGTTTGAAATTCGAACCGATCTTCCACACGAAAACCGGATCGCCTTTCGACCACGTCGAGTGGGACAAACGCACCGCGGAAATCAACGACGACAGCGGCAAAGCCATCTTCAAGCAGGAGAATGTCGAGGTGCCGCGCAGCTGGAGCGCGTTGGCCACCAAGATCGCCGTGTCGAAGTATTTTTACGGAGACCTGACCAACGGCACCGATCCGCACAAGGGCGGACGCGAATCCTCCGTGCGCCAACTCATCCACCGCGTAACCCGCACCATCACCGATTTCGGCAAACGCGACGGATATTTCGCCGACGAGGAAAGCGCCGAGGCCTTTTACAACGACCTCACGTGGCTCTGCCTGCACCAGCACGGGGCCTTCAACAGCCCGGTGTGGTTCAATGTCGGTCTCTACCAGCAATACGGCATCGGCAAGGATGCCGGCTTGGGCAATTTCTTCTACGACCACCAAGCGGGAGAAGCCAACCGAGCACCCTCGCAATACGTCTACCCGCAGGCCAGCGCGTGCTTCATCCAGTCCGTCGAGGACAACATGGAGAGCATCCTCGACCTGGCCAAGAGCGAGGCCATGCTCTTCAAATACGGCAGCGGCACCGGCAGCGACCTCTCGACCCTGCGCTCCACCCGCGAGAAGTTGAGCGGCGGAGGCAAACCGAGCGGCCCCCTTTCCTTCCTCAAAGTCTACGACCAGGTGGCCAGCGTGGTGAAAAGCGGCGGCAAAACCCGGCGCGCCGCCAAGATGAACACCCTCAAAGACTGGCACCCCGACATCGAGGAATTCATCGAGTCCAAGATGAAGGAAGAAAAGAAGGCCTGGGCCCTCATCGAGCAGGGCTACGACGGCTCCTTCAACGGCGAAGCCTACGGCTCGGTCATGTATCAGAATGAAAACCTGACCGTCCGCGTTTCCGACGAATTCATGGAGGCCGCGATGGCCGGGCGCGATTGGACCACCGTCCGCGTGACCGACGGCAAGCCCTGCGAGAAAAAGGACGCCCGCGCGCTCCTCAACAAAATCGCCGAGGGCACCCACGTTTGCGGCGACCCGGGCATGCAGTTCGACACCACGATCCACAAGTGGCACACCTGCAAAGGCACCGCGCGCCAAAACTCCACCAACCCTTGCTCCGAATACCTCTTCCTCGACAACACGGCCTGCAACCTCGCGTCGCTCAACCTCATGAAGTTCAAACGCGAGGACGGCACTTTCGACGTCGAAAAATTCAAGGCCGCGGTGCGCATCTACATCACCGCGCAGGAAATCGTCGTGGACAACGCGAGTTACCCGACCAAGTACATCGCGGAGAACAGCCATATTTTCCGCACCCTCGGCCTGGGCTACGCCAACTTGGGCGCGCTCATCATGAGCCACGGCTACGGCTACGACAGCCCCGAGGGCCGGGCCTTGGCCGGATCGATCACCGCCATCATGACCGGCCACGCTTACGAGCAAAGCGCCCGGATCGCCGGCATCACCGGGCCCTTCCCCGGCTACCATGATTCCAGCGCCAGCGGCGTGGCCAAGACGGTCGAACCGGACAACGTCGACTCCATGCTGCAGGTCATGAAGCTCCATCGCGACTCCGTGGAAACAATCGAGAAGTCCGAAGAGTTCGAATACCTCCGCGACGAAGCCCGCCACGTCTGGGACGAAGCCCTTCGCCTCGGCAAGCAGCAGGGCTACCGCAACGCGCAGGTCACCGTGCTCGCGCCGACCGGGACCATCGGATTCCTCATGGATTGCGACACGACGGGCATCGAACCCGACATCGCGCTGGTCAAATACAAGCTTCTGGCCGGCGGCGGCATGCTCAAAATCGTCAACCAGACGGTCCGCCCCGCCCTGCACAAACTCGGCTACAGCGATGCCGACATCGAAGCCATCGTCGCACACATCGACAAATACGACACCATCGAGGACGTCGAGGAGGAAGGTCAGACCCGCCGCAGCGGCCTGCGCCCCGAACACGTCTCGGTCTTCGACTGCGCATTCAAGCCGATGCGCGGCGAGCGCAGTCTGAGCTACCACGCCCACATCCGCATGATGGCCGCGGCCCAACCGTTCCTCTCCGGAGCGATCTCCAAGACAGTCAACCTGCCCGAGCACGCGACCGTCGAGGACATCGTCGACACCTACGTCGAGGGTTGGAAACTCGGCCTCAAGGCCATCGCCATCTACCGCGACGGTTCCAAGCGTTCGGCACCGGTCGTCACCGACAAGAAGAAACACGGCACGGGCAGCACAGCCGAACTCGAAGCCGAGCTTTCGACCAAGAACGAGCTGGAAGAGCGGGTTATCGAGCTGGAAAACGAGATCGATGCCATGCGCGCCAAGCTCAGCCAACCGCCGCGCCACCGTCTGCCCGACACCCGCGTCGCGCTCAACCACAAATTCGATATCGCGGGACACGAGGGCTACGTCACCGTCGGCCTTTTCGAGAACGGCCAACCCGGCGAACTCTTTATCCAGATGGCCAAGGAAGGCAGCACCATCGGCGGCCTCATGGACACCGTGGCCACACTCACCTCGATCTCGCTGCAATACGGCGTCCCGCTGGAGAGCCTGGTCAAGAAGTTCGCCTACCAGCGATTCGAGCCGAGCGGCTTCACCAAAAACCCCGACATCCGCAACGCGAGCAGTATCACCGACTACGTGTTCCGTTGGCTCGGTTGCCAGTTCATCAAGGGTTACAAGGAGGCCACCTCGCCCAACCGCAACCAACCCGAACTTCCCATGAAGGAAATTCCGGAAATGGAACGCAAAGCCGTCAACCGCCCGGTCTCCGACCTCGCCCGCACCGGCGAAAAAGAAATCATCGACGTCATCACCCAAACCCAGAATAGCGAGGGCACACCGGTGACCATCGCCGGCACGGCGACCCACGCGGAGCGCGTCCAGGGTGCGCTCGGCACGATGTACATGGACACCACCTGCTCCAACTGCGGCAGCAACAAGGTGATCCGGGCCGGGGCCTGCGGGTGCTGCACCGAGTGCGGCACCAGCCAGGGCTGCAGCTAGTCATTTGTTGCGCAGATTCGCGCAACCAAACCAGGCCCGGGGAAGCAATTCCCCGGGCTTTCCTTTTGCCAACGATCCTCTTGACGGGGCCGTTTTGAAGCATCATGATGTTTTTATAAGAACCACTTTAAACATCAGCGATGCTTTGCTGGCAGAACTGCGTTCCCGCGCCAACGAAACGGGCCGCCCCATGAACGCGACCATCGAGGAAGTTTTGCAGCGCGGCCTGTCGGCAGAGACGCCGCGGCGAAAGCCGGCGAAGGTCAGGACATTCCGCATCGGCGTCAAGCCCGCCTACCTCGGGATGAGCATGAATCAGATTTACGACCAACTTGAGGCGGAAAGCACGCTGAAGGTGGCCGAGAAATGATCATACCCGACACCAACCTGCTCATCTACGCGCACGACGAATCGTGCCCCCAGCACCGGAAGGCGCTGGAGTGGTGGCAGCGCACTTTAGGCGGATCGGAAACTGTCGGGATTCCGTGGATTGTTCTGCTCGCTTTCACCCGCCTGCTGACGAGTCCGCAAATTTGTCTCGATCCCCTGACCGTGGGACAGGTTCGCGAAATTGTGGAGAGCTGGTTGACCGGACCTAATGTCCGCCTGATCCAGATTTCCCCGCGTGCGGTTGGCGGGTTCTTTGATCTCCTCCAAGGTGCAGGAATGGGCGGCAACTTCTGCACCGATGCTCTCATCGCTCTCCACGCACGCGAACACTCCGCCGTGGTCTATAGCAACGACAGGGACTTCGACCGATTTCCCGGTCTCAAGTGGGTGAACCCGCTGCGGTAGGGCGCAGTCAGACGTGCCTGACTCCACATCCTTCTTGCACCGCCGCCCCTACTCAGCCAATTTACTGATTCATCACTGGCCTGTGGTGTAATGGTAACACAGCGGCCTTTGGAGCCGTTATTCATGGTTCGAGTCCATGCGGGCCAGCCACTTCCGCAGTTCTTTTCTTTTGCCCCCGCCGCCCGGAAGTCGTAGTCCTTCATCTCCAACGTAGTTTCTCCCATGAGCAAAATCCTCCCCGTTCCGCTGTTCATCGGCGGCGAGTGGACGAACGTCTCCGGCGTCGCCACCACCCCTGTCCATAATCCCTCCATCGGCGAAGTCATTGCCGAGACCCCGCTTTGCGGCGCCGACACCGTCGACCAAGCCGTGCGCGCCGCCGCCGAGGCGTTCCCGAAATGGATGGAGACGCCGCCCGTCGAGCGGGCCCGCATTTTGATGAAGCTCAAGGTCATGCTCGAGGACCACTTCGAGGAATTGGCCCAAAGCGTGACCCGCGAGCACGGCAAGACGCTGGCCGAGGCGCGCGGCGATGTGCGACGCGGGCTGGAAAACATCGAGTTCGCCTGCGGTGCACCCTCGCTCCTGATGGGCGAGTCGCTGGAAAACGTCGCCCGCGGCATCGATTGCGATTCGATCCGCCAACCGCTCGGCGTGGTTGCCGGCATCACACCGTTCAACTTCCCTGCGATGGTTCCGCTCTGGATGTGGCCGCTGGCTATTGCCTGCGGAAACACCTTCGTCCTCAAGCCAAGCGAGAAAGTCCCCCTCACCGCCGTCCGCATCGCACAGCTCGCCGAAAAAGCCGGCTTGCCTGCCGGTGTGCTCAACATCGTCCACGGCGGTCGTGAATCGGTCGATGCCATCCTCACGCATCCGCTGATCAAGGCCGTCTCGTTCGTCGGATCCACCCCGATCGCCAAATACATCTACGAAACCGGCACGGCCCACGGCAAACGCGTGCAGGCCGCCGGCGGGGCGAAAAATTTCGTCCTCATCATGCCCGATGCTGACGTCGCCAATTCCGCCACCGGGCTCGTCGAGTCCGCCTTCGGCTGCGCCGGTGAGCGTTGCATGGCCAGTTCCACCGCGATCGCGGTAGGCGAAGCTGCACATACCGTCCTCCCGGCCCTCGTCGACGTGGTTTCGAAAATCCGCGTCGGCCCCACCGACCGCGACCCGCAGGCCCAGATGGGTGCTGTCATCACCCGCGAACACGCCGACCGCGTGTGCAACCTCATCACCCAAGCCGCCGACCAAGGCGCCAAGCCTTTGACCGACGGACGCCATATCAAAGTCGACTCGGCCCCGAAGGGCTTCTACGTCGGCCCCACCGTGCTCGATCATGTCCTCCCCGACATGATCACCATGAAAGAGGAGGTTTTCGGCCCCGTGCTCAATGTGGTGCGCATGGAAGACCTCGACGCGGCCATCGATCTGGCCAACCGCTCACCCTACGGGAACGGCGCGGCCATCTTCACCCGCAGCGGCAAAGCCGCCCGCGAATTCCGCCACCGCATCCAAGCCGGCATGGTCGGCGTCAACATCGGCGTCCCCGCCCCCATGGCCTTCTTCCCCTTCAGCGGCTGGAACCAATCCTTCTTCGGCGACCTCCACATTCAAGGCCGTGAAGGCGTGGCCTTTTACACCCAGCACAAAGTTACCACCACGCGCTGGTTCAGCTATGGAGAAGGTTCTATTTGGTCGGACAAATAGAACCCTGTGACATGTGACTTGTGACGAG
>JBMTVD010000044.1:0-14611 GCA_049451035.1 Chthoniobacterales bacterium
CCGGGGGGATGCGCAGGCTGTCGAGCACGGCCGGGTCGGTCGGTTTCTCGACGAAACGCGTGATGCGTTTGCCCTCGTCGGTTTGCATGATGCCGAAGCCCTCGGCGTCGTGGCGGTTGACCGGCAGCGTGGCGATGGTCAGATCCGCGCCGGACGCGAGGTGGCTTTCCATCAACTCGCGGAAATCCATCTGGTAGAGTTGGTCGCCGCTGAGGATGAGGTAATGCTCCCACGGCTTCTCGAGGAAGTAGGACAAGTTCTGCCGCACCGCGTCGGCCGTGCCCTGATACCACCCGGCGCCGGTCGGGGTTTGTTGCGCGGCGAGGATTTCCACGAAGCTGCCCGCGCTGAAGATGTCGAATTTGTAGGTGCCGTTGATGTGCTGATGGAGCGAGGCGGTGTTGAATTGGGTCAGCACGTAGATGCTGCGGATGCCGGAGTTGAGGCAGTTGCTGATCGGAATGTCGACCAGCCGGTACTTGCCGCCGAGCGGAACGGCCGGCTTGGAGCGGTCTTTGGTCAGCGGAAACAGGCGTTTGCCGGCCCCCCCGCCCATGATGATGCCCAGCGTCCGCGCCAAGGCGGCGCTGACCCGGGGAGCATCCACGGTAGCCATGAGTGCGTATGGGTTCGCGCAAAGAAGAACGGATGTCACGCCGGTAATTGCCGGTCCGGACGGCGGCCATTCCCGTGGTTGCCTCCCGGCCCGGGATGTCGCACAGTCTACGGCTACTTATGTGCGGCATCGTTGGATACGTCGGACCGGCCGAGGCAGCCCCCATCCTTTTGGACGGGCTGCGGCGACTGGAGTACCGCGGCTACGATTCGGCCGGGGTGGCTTTGGGCAACAACGGCTCGCTTGAGATTCTCAAGTCGGTCGGCCGTATCCAGAGCCTTGCCCAGCTGGTTTCCGAAAACCCGGTCCATAGCACCCGCGGGATCAGCCACACGCGCTGGGCCACCCACGGCGCGGTCACGGGGGAAAACGCCCACCCGCACACCGACCAGAGCGGACGCATCGTGCTCGTGCACAATGGCGTCATCGAAAACTACGAAAAGCTCCGCGAGGAACTCGAGCGCGAGGGCCATGTTTTCCAGTCCGAAACCGACACCGAGGTTCTCGCCCACCTTATCGGCAAATACGCCATCCAACTCGGCGAACCTTCCGCCGACCATCTGGTCGAAGCGGTGCGCATGGCCCTGCGCGAAGTGCACGGTACTTACGGCATTGCTGTCATGCATCGCGATGTGCCCGACCTGCTTATCGGTGCGCGGCGCGGCAGCCCGCTCGTCCTCGGCGTGGGCAAGGGCGAGAATTTCCTGGCCAGCGACCCGCTCGCCTTGGTCAACCACACGCGCGATGTCGTCTATTTGAAGGACTTCGAGATCGTCCTGCTCCGCCCCGACAGTTTCCAGATCCAGTCGCTGGCCGGTGACGGCCGCGATTACGAAATCAGCACGGTCGACTTCGACGCGGAGGAAGCTTCCAAAGGCGATTACCCGCATTTCATGCTCAAGGAAATCTTCGAGCAGGCCTCGACGGTGCGCGATGCCATGCGCGGACGCCTCTCCGCCGAGGAAGCCACGGCCAAGCTCGGCGGCCTCAACATGACGCCCGCCGAGTTGCGCGAGGTCGAGCGCATCATCCTCATCGGCTGCGGCACCGCCTACCACGCCGCCATGGTCGGTGAATATGCCATGGAGAGTCTGGCCTGTCTCCCCACCGAGGTGGAGATCGCCAGCGAGTTCCGCTACCGGAACATGCCGCTCGACAAATACACGCTCACCTTCGTCATCAGCCAGAGCGGCGAGACGGCCGACACGCTGGCCGCCTTGCGCGAGAGCCAGCGCAAAGGCCACCGCACGCTCGGCATTTGCAACAACGTGGCCAGCACCATCGCCCGCGAAAGCGACGGCGGTGTCTACATGCACGCCGGACCGGAGATCGGCGTGGCCGCCACGAAGTCCTTCACCTCGCAGGTCACCATCCTCACCCTCCTCTCGCTCTTGATGGGCCGCATCCGCAACCTCTCCAGCTCGGACGGCTTGCGCATCATCGAGGAACTCGAGCAACTTCCGGAAAAAGTGGCCCGCGTTCTCGAAATGAACCCGCACATCCCCGAGGTCGCGGAAAAATACGCCAATGCCCAAGGCATGCTCTTCATGGGGCGCCAGTTCCAATACCCGGTGGCGATGGAAGCCGCGCTCAAGCTCAAAGAGATCAGCTACATGTCGGCCTCCGGTTACCCGAGCGCCGAGCTCAAGCACGGCGTCATCGCGCTCGTCAACCCCGACATGCCGTCCGTCTTCATCGCCCCCGACGACGCGCTCTTCGAGAAAAACGCCAGCAACATCCAGGAAGTCCGTGCCCGCAAAGGCCCCGTGATCGGCGTCGGTACCGAAGGCCACAGCGGGCTGGAGAAAATCACCGACGACATCCTCTGGGTCCCGTCCGCCCCGGACTACCTCATGCCCATCTTGAGCATCATCCCGCTCCAGTTGCTCTCCTACCACATCGCCGTCCAGCGCGGTTGCGACGTGGACAAGCCGCGCAATCTGGCCAAGAGCGTGACCGTCGAATAACAGCCTCCGGTGGGAGGAGTTGCGGGCGGAAAATCTGGGAGGATGTAATTTTCGCTTGCCGGCTTGATTCGACGGTTTTTAACATTTTTACAGCGTAGCTTTAAAAGCTCTCTGGTCTGCTGTTGTCCAGAGTCAATAACCGCCATGGGTATGAAAACAGGCCAGTCTGTAACTTTGTTGTTGGACAAGCTCCTCCCGCTGGGAGTCTGCGTCCGCCTTGGTCTCGGCACCGCGCTCTTTGGCGCGGTTTTTTTATGTTCGGTCCGCGCCCATGAGGCCTCGGGCGGGGATGTTGTTATCGTCTCGACCGTCGATGTTGGCGGGTCGGTGCAGAACGCCGGCGATGTGAAGGTTACCGGTTTTGTCGGTGCGCCCGGGGCGGTTGCCACCGGCGGTGAGGTGGTCCTGCGCGGGGGTGGCAACAGCATGATTTACTACGCCACCAGCTTCACCGTCGCGGCTGACGCACCGGCCATCAACGAAGACGGCGTAGCCGACACGAACAGCTCGCGCACGTCTTTGCGCGGCGAGGTGGTCTATGACGATGCCACCGTGGGCCTCGTGGACGGGGCGCAGGTTGCGTGGACGGCGCCCGCCTCCGGCGATGCCTTGGCCTCCATCTCGTCCGACGGTGTGGCCGAGGCCGGTGCGGTTTACGAGGACACCGACGCTTCGTTCTCCGGTTCCTACGGCGGGATCCAAGCAACCAACAGCCTGACCGTGCGCAACGTTCTGCCGGACAACTACAGCGTGTGGGCCGGGGACACTTTCGACGATGCGTGGGAGATCGCTCAGGGCATGACCAATGCGGTCGATCCCGACGCGACCAACAATGGCGTGCCCAATTGGCAGCTTTACGCCATGGGCTTCAATCCCGCACAGCCCGCTCCCGCCGCGCTGTCAGCCGTCACCGTGACCAACGGCTACCTCGCCGTCGTCTACACCCGCAACCCCTACGCCACCAATTACACTTTCACCCCGCAGGAAAGCGGCAACCTCTCGGCTGGTTTCGCCGACATGGTCAGTCCGGTCTCCACGACCAACATTGTCGGCGGCGTCGAGCAAATCACCACCTTCGGCTCGGTGCCGATCAATGCGACCAACAAACAATTTCTCCGCGTCGAAGTCACCCAACCTGCTCCTTGATCTTCTCCTCCCGCTGAACACCGCCAACCCGTCTGTCCTACCACTACCATGAAAACCACCGTCATCACCATTGCCGTCGCCGCGCTGGCGCTGTGCACCGCGCCGGCCCAAGTTCCAAGCATCCTCAACTACCAAGGCCGCGTCACCGTCGGGGGCACGAACCTCACGACCAACGCGGCGCAATTCAAATTCGCTCTGGTCGACTCCAACGGCACGACCGTTTATTGGAAAAACGATGGAACGACCACGACCGACGAGCCGGCCAATGCGGTGTCCGTCGCCGTCTCGCAGGGGCTTTACTCCACGCTCTTGGGCGACACGGCGCTGGCCAATATGGCCGCCCTGCCGTCCTCCGTCTTCACCAACGCCGACGTCAACCTGCGCGTCTGGTTCAGTCCGGGCAGTGGAAATCCCTTCGTCCAACTCGCCCCCGACCAGCGCCTTGGCGCCTCGGGCTACGCTTTGCGCGCCGCGGCGGTCGATCTTCCCGGTGAAAACAACACGGCGAGCGGAACATTTGCCGTGGTGGGCGGGGGCGTCCAAAATGCAGCCAGTGGTTACATCGCCACCATCGGGGGCGGCGTGAACAACACAGCGAGCGGCTCCTACGCCGTGGTGGGCGGGGGCGAGACCAACACGGCCAGTGGTAGCCGCGCCACGATCGGTGGCGGCTCCCAAAATACGGCCACGGGCTCTTATGCCACGGTGCCCGGGGGCGTGCGCAGCTTTGCCACCAACTTCGGTGCGTTCGTCTGGAGCGGGGATGTTTTCGAGGACACCGGCTCTTTCGGAAACAACACCTTCACCGTGCGTGCCGAGGGCGGGGCGCGGTTTTACACGGCCAATGGCACGGGCTCGGGCGTAAATCTCTCCGCTGGAGCCGGCGCCTGGAACAACCTTTCCGACCGTGGGGCGAAAGCCAACTTCCGGAAGGTCGATGCGACCGCGGTGCTGGCCAAGGTCGCGGCCATGCCGGTCATGACCTGGAACTACCGGACGCAAGACGAGAGCATTCGCCACATCGGACCGACCGCACAGGACTTCCGCGCGGCCTTCGGTCTGGGCGAGAACGACAAAACCATCTCCACCATCGACCCGTCAGGCGTCGCCCTCGCCGCCATCCAAGGACTCGTCGAGGAACTCAAGCTGCGCGACAAGACCATCGAGGAACTCAAAGCGAAGCTCGACGCGGTCGAACAGCGCCTCGAGTCGTTCCCGCCCGCGCCCTGAGACTGCTCAGACCGACGCGAGGATGCGATTGAACGTGGCGCTCGGGCGCGCGGCGATTAGTTTTCGCCCTGCGCTTTGGTGAAGCTTTCGGCGCCGTCGAATTTGCAGAGCTTTTCGATGTGCATCCAGCGGAGGCCTTGGGCTTCGATGGACTCGAGGAGCTTGTTGACCTGCGCCATGGACGGCTCGGTCACGGGCTGCTCGAGGTAGATGCGGCAGCGCCACTGGTCGACGACGTCGGGTGCGGTGCCGGTGAGCGGATAGACCACCGTGCCGCGGTTGGAGATCATCTTCAGTTTGAAGCCGGTGCCCTGGCAGGCTGCTTCGAGTTTCGGGCCGAGGTCGGCGGCGGTGCCGTCGAACTCGACGAAGACGTCCATGCCGATCGTTTCGCGTTTTTCGGCTTTGTTGATCGTGGTGGTGGCCGGACGGGCCGGAATCTTCATCGGCTTGCGCTCGCGCATTTTGTAGCTCGAAGGCTTCTTGCCGAAATTTTTCAGGATGGCCTCGGTGAAGGCCTTGGTGCCGACCGGAGGGGTGTCGGTCACGACGTCGCGCGGGTGCACGCCGGACTCGAGGGTGTAGATGAGGGCGTTTTCGATTTTGTCGGCCGCTTCGAATTCGCCGAGGTAGCGGAGCATCATCACGCCGGAGAGGATCATGGCGGTGGGGTTGATGGTGTCTTTGCCCGCGTATTTAGGGGCCGAGCCGTGCACGGCTTCGAAGATGGCCACGTCGTGACCAATGTTCGCGCCGGGGGCGAAGCCGAGTCCGCCGATCAGGCCCGAGCCGAGGTCGGAGAGGATGTCGCCGTTCATGTTCGTCGTCACGATGACGTCGAATTGCTCGGGTTTCTTGGCCAGTTGGTGGGCGCAGTTGTCGATGATGATGTGCCAGGACTCGATGTCCGGATACTCCTTGGCGATGCGCTCGAAGGTCGATTTCACGAGGCCTTCGGTCTTTTTCATGATGTTGGCCTTGGTTGCGCAGGCCACGGACTTGCGTCCCTCGGAGCGGGCGAATTCGAAGGCGGTGCGCATGATTTTCTCGCAGCCTTTGGTGGAAATGAGCTTGAGGCACTGCGCGACGTCGGGTGTCTGCATGTGCTCGATGCCGGCGTAGAGATCCTCGACGTTTTCGCGGACGATGACCATGTCGATGCCGGCGCCGGAGAAGCGGGTGGGCACGCCGGGGAATTCGCGGACGGGGCGGATGTTGGCGAAGGTTTCGAAAAGTTTGCGCAGGGTGACGTTGGCGCTTTTCTCGCCGAAGCCGACCGGGGTCTCGAGCGGGCCTTTGAGGGCGACGCGCGTGCGGTTGAGCGAATCGATGGTTTCCTGGGGCACCCCCGAGGCGATGCCTTTCTTGAAGACCTCGGCGCCGGCTTCGGCGGTCTCCCAGACGATATGCGGACAGGCCGCGTCGATGAGGGTGCGGGTCGAGGTGACGACTTCGGGCCCGATGCCGTCGCCGTAGATGATGGTCACGTTGTGTTTCTTCGATTCGCTCATAGTGGTGAAAACCCGTCATCCTGCATGGAAAGGCAGGTGCGGTTCAAACAAAACCCGCCTCAGGGAGCCGACGGGTCGAGCCGGCGGAGGTAGCCGACGGAAAAAATTCCCGTGTTGTGCCCGTCGGCCCACTTGGGCTGCCACCCGTAGCCGCCGACCATTTCGTAGGAGGACAACTCGAAGCTGGCCGGGGTGTGCCTGACCTCGGGCTTGTCGCCGCGGCCGAGGACGTCGGGTTCGCCGTTGCAGACGGCGCAAGGGCAGGCTTGGCGCACGTCCTCCAGCGAAAGGAAGGTTTCGTGGCCGTCGCTCCACGCGATGGCCAGCTCGCGGCCGATGATTTGCAGGGTGGTGATTTGCGGGGTCATGGTTGCGGATACGGCCGGGCGCCGAAGATGGACGAACCGACGCGCACCAAGGTGGCCCCTTCCTCGATGGCCGGCTCGAAGTCGCCGCTCATGCCCATGGAAAGTTCCGGCAGCGGATGGCCGTGTGCGGACTGCAGTTCGTCGCGCAATTCGCGCAAGGCACGGAAGACGGGGCGGGCGTCCTCCGGGTTCTCGCTGTAAGGCGCCATGGTCATGAGGCCGCGGATGCGCAGGTGCGGCAATTTGGCGAGGGCGGGGAATTCGGCGCGCAAGCGTTCGGGGCGGAATCCGTGCTTGGTCTCCTCACCGGAAACGTTCACTTCGAGCAGACCGTCCACGGGTTTGCCGGTTTCTCCCGCAATGCGGTCGATAGCCTGGGCGAGGGGAGCGCTGTCGATGCTGTGGAAGAAAGTGAAAAGCGGGAGCGCTTGACGAACCTTGTTCTTTTGCAGGTGACCGATGAAGTGCCAGTCCAGACCGGGCGGGCAGGCGGGGATTTTGTCGCGCGCTTCCTGTACGCGGCTTTCGCCGAACATCGTCTGCCCGGCGGCCGCCGCGGCGTCGACGGCCTCCGCAGGGTGTGTTTTGGAGACAGCCACCAGGCGGACGGAACCCGGGGTTCGCCCGGCCCGCGCCGCGGCGGCTTGGATCTGCTCGCGCACGGCGGCGAGACGGGTGGCGACAGGTTCCATTAGTTTTGCTTATGCCGGACTCTTGTGTTATCAATCTTGCTCATCGCTTCGATGCAACTGCAGCTTTTCAAAGTATTCAGCGATCTGGCCGAAACCTCCAGTTTTTCGCAGGCCGCGCGTCTCAACGCGGTGACCCAAAGCGCGGTCAGCCAGCAGATCAAAGCCCTGGAACAGCGCTTCGAGGCGCGGCTGATCGAGCGCGGCAAAAGAAACTTCTCCCTCACGCCGGAGGGGCGCGTCTTCCTGGGTGCGGCGCGGGAGATTCTTTCGGTGATCGGCGACCTCGACGCACGCATCGGGGAAATGCGCGAGACCTTGGCCGGGGAATTGCGGCTGGCGGCCGTGCTCAGCGTGGGCTTGCACGAGTTGCCGCCGTACACGCGTCAATTCACCCGCCAGCATCCCCAAGTCAGGATCCACACCGATTACCTGCGGTCGTCCGAAGTCTACGCCGCCGTCCTCGCCGGCAAAGCCGATGCCGGTTTCGTGGCTTACCCCGCGATGCGCCGCGGGCTCGCCTGCGAGGTCATCTGGCGCGACCGGCTGGCGGTCGTCTGCAGTCCGTCCCACCGGTTGGCGCGGCGCGCCCGGGTGGCGCTGTCCGATCTGTCCGGGGAAAAATTCATCGCCTTCGCCGCCGACCAACCGACCCGCAAGGCCTTGGACCGTGCCCTGCGCGCGTCGCGGGTGTCCATCCGCCCGGAGATGGAGTTCGACAACCTCGAAACCGTCAAACGCACGGTCGAAATAGGCGACGCTGTTTCCATCTTGCCGGAGACCACCTTGGCCAACGAGCGTCGCGCCGGTTCGCTGGTGCGCATCGCCATCAAGGGTGCGGACATCTGGCGCCCGGTCGGTGTCATCACCCGGCGCGGCAGCATGGGGTCGCCGGCCCTGCTCAAATTCCTCGAGCTTCTGCGGGCCGGACAATTGCCGGGGAAGCTTGCCAAACGCTGATTTTTGGACGATCTACTCCCTTCTTTCGTGCGCCTGCTCATGAAGTTACTCACGCCCGTGCTTTGCGCCGCCGCATTGGGTGTTGTCGCCTGTGCGCAGGAGAAGTCCGACGCGGAGCTGATGCGGGCCGGCGGGAATGCCTCCGCGGGACTTCATCCGCTGTCGCAAGCGCTCCCGGTCCGCGCCCCGCGCGTCCCGGCGCAACACAACAAAGTCCCGATGTCGCGCCCGATCGTGGCGTTGACCTTCGACGACGGCCCGCACCCCGAGTTGACACCGCGCCTGCTCGACATCCTGCGGCACAACGGGGTGCGTGCGACGTTTTATGTCGTGGGCCGCAACGTTGCCGCCCATCCCGAAATCGCGCGCCGGATTGTGGCCGAGGGCCACGAGATCGCCAACCACACTTACAACCATCCCTCTCTCACCTCGCTGGGTGCGTCCGGCATCCAGCGGGAACTGGCCAGCACGACGCAGATCATCGAGCAGACCACCGGTCGCCGGCCGACCAACATGCGTCCGCCCTACGGAGCAATCAACGAGCGCGTGCGTGCGACCATTCTCCGTGACTTCGGCCTCGATATCATCATGTGGTCGTGCGATCCGCTGGACTGGAAGCGCCCGGGTGCGGAGGTGGTCAGGCGCCGCCTCGTCGAGGGCGCCGAACCCGGAGGTATTCTGCTGGCGCATGACATCCATGCGGGGACGATCGAGGCAGTGCCCGGGGTGATCCGGGATTTGAAGGCCAAGGGCTACGGGTTTGCCACCGTCAGCCAGTTGCTCGCGCTGCGGGAACAGAGTCGCCCGCTTCCGGCGGCCGACGCCGAGCCGCAGACCTTGGTGCCTTGAGTTCGGGACGAGCGGCCGCTCGCCGGTTTCTTCTCCAACGGACACGCGAGCCGCGGGTTTCTAGCTTCGTAACGCAGTGAGGAGGCCGTCAACAATCCCCCTCAGGCCAACCAGGCAGCCAGCGCTGCCGCGAGGACCGTTGCCCCGAGCACCAGCGCGACCGGACGCCGCATCGCGGGACTGCCCAGCGACACGGCCATGCCGGACTTGAGCAACGAATTCGCTCCCGCGGCGATGAGCACGGCGCGGGCGGCGGTGTCGGTTCCGACATGCCCGTCGCGCTGCAGTTGCGAGATGGACAACGAAATGGCGTCAAGGTCGGTCAGCCCCGAGAAAAAACTCGCGGTGTAAAGACCGGCTCCGCCGAAACCCGACTCGGCCCAACGCACGATCAGGACGATGAGCGCGTAGAGGATGGCGAACTGGATGGCCACGCGCAGGCTCAGCGGATTGCGCACCTCGGCGGGCGCCGCCCCGGCCCCGGTGCGCCCGTGGAAGTGCCGCCAACTCCAGGCGGCGAAGACCAGGCCGGGTGCGGCGACCAAGAGCAGCCAGGGTGCGGTTTGGGTCAGCAATGACGGACTGACTGCGCCCAGGAGCACGGCGACCCGCACGAGCATCACCGTGCAGGCCAGCACGACGGCCAAGGCGCAGAGGCGGCCGGTCTCCGGCCGAACGCGGCTCTGGCGGCTCATCGCCAGCGTGGTCGCCGTGCTGGAGGCCAGGCCGCCGAGCAGACCGGTCATGGCCAACCCGCGGTCCTCGCCGAAAATGCGGACGGCGACGTACCCGGCGAAACCGAGACCGGAAACGAGCACGACCATGAGCCAGATGTTGAAGGGATTGAACGCCCCGTAGGGACCGTAGGGCTGATCCGGCACCATCGGCAGCACGATGCCGGTGACTGCGGCGAATTGGAGCGCCTGGTAGACGTCCTGTCGCGAAAACTTGCTGGAGAGATGGTGCAGCCAGTCCTTGGAGGCGAGCAGGACAACCAGCGAGACGGCCACCACCACGGCGGTTTTGACTTCGCCGTAGAAAACCAGCCCGCCGAGGAGGTAGGTCGCGAGCCCGACCGCCCCGGTGGTCAGACCGATGTCGCGATCGCGCTGCGCACGGCGGAAAAGAAACAGCGAAACCAACACGACCATGGCGACGAATCCGGCGAGGAAGAATCCGGCATGGTGCTCGCGCGCGAACCACGCGCAGAGCGTGCCCAAAGCTCCCCAGAGGGCGAAGGTTCGGGCACCGGCGATGGTGTCGGCTTTCGGATTGTCCCGCTGGCCGCTCCATTGCCGCTCCAGACCGAGCAGCGCGCCGAGTGACGCGCTGACCAGCAGGGCCTTGAGCAATTCCGGCATGTCAGCATTCTACGCCGCGGGGCGGCCCCAACTCAAACGCCCGCGTCGACGGGCAACCGGGCGCGCCGCGGCGGCGGTGGCGGGACGGTCGGGGGATCGCGGGGCACGTTGCCGCCGTCGTCGCCGCCCTCGCGCTCGTGCGGATCGAACCAATGGTCCCAGGCGATGAAGATCGCTTTGGAATGGCGCGCGAAGAGGATGTTGAAAATCACCACGGGTGCGACCACGGCCGCAATGAGCGTCCAGACCGGCCAGTCATAGAACCACTCGAAGACGAGATAAAGGGTCAGTCCGAGCAGGGCGGCCGTGCCGTAGTTGATGGCCCAGACCGAGAGCAAAAAGTACCCGGGTTCGCGGTCGTAGGCGTAGCCGCAGCGCGGACAGCCGTCGAGCGGGGTGAACCAGTCGTTCATGCTGCGCGTGCGGGCCAGGGAAGGAAAGACCGGGGAGACCCCGCAAACCGGACAAACCAGCCGCATGGCGCGCCAGAAATAACTGCGCGCCTTTTTCCACTCCGCGTCACCGCTCACGTGTTTTTCATACGCTCCCGCGGGGTGCCGGGTCAAAGCGCGGCTGCGCCCTCCCCGGAAATTCTCGCCAGCAGGGCGCGGGCGGGCGGATCGGTGGCGGCGATTTGCTCCAGTGCGGCCCGCGCGGCGGCCGGGTCCTGGCGCCAGAAAAGCCGCAGGGCCTTGGGGTAGACCTCGGCGATGCGGCGCTGCTCTTCGCTCGCGTCGGCGCGGAAATTCACCAACTCGAAAATCTCCAGCTTCTCGCGCCGTCCCTCGACCGCGACGAGGTCGAGCAGTCGCCAGAGGAATTCCTCGTCGCCGCACTCCTCGCGCACCACGTCGCTGGCGATGATGGATGTGCCGTAGCGCTTGTTCAGGCTCTCCAACCGGCTGGCCAGATTCACGCTGTCGCCGATGGCGGTGAAACTGAATCGCTGCTCCGTGCCGACATTGCCGACCAGCGCCTCGCCGGTATGCAAACCGGTGCGCACCCGGGGATGGTATCCGCCGAGGTCGCCGGCGGCGCCCAATTCGCGGTGGGCGAGGAGGGTGGCGCGGCACGCCGCGGCGGCGTGCGCGGGCACGGCCGAGGGTGCATTGAAAAGCGCCATGATTCCGTCGCCGAGAAACTTGTCGATCACGCCGCCCTGCGCATGGATGGCGCGGACGAAAACTTCAAAATAGGCCGTCAGTGTTTCGACCGCCGTTTCCGGGTCGACTTTTTCAGCGTAGGTGGTGAAGCCCTTGAGATCGCAGAACATCAGCGTGACCGTCCGCCGGATGCCCCCGAGGCCGGCCACGCCGCCGGAACGGATGAGGTCGCGCACCACGTCGACCGGAACGTATTGCGCGAAGGATTGCAGGCTGTCGCGCATGCGCTGCACCGAGGAGGAGAGCACCTCGACCTCGCGGATGTGCGAACGCGGGAACTCGGCATCCTGCAATTCGAAGCGTCCGATGCGGCGCACGTTCTC
The DNA here is from genome assembly GCA_049451035.1 of Chthoniobacterales bacterium. Lineage (GTDB taxonomy): Bacteria > Verrucomicrobiota > Verrucomicrobiia > Chthoniobacterales > JACTMZ01 > JACTMZ01. The sequence goes on from JBMTVD010000044.1 coordinate 12,184, forward strand.
GGTCACCGCCCGCAACGGATGGGCGATCCGGCGGGCCAGCAGGAAAGCCGCGGCGAGCGAGACAATCAGCGCGCCGGCGGCGGTGAGAAAGCTGCGGCGCAGGCCGCGTTCGATGGCCCCGAGGGTTGTCGCGCGCTCGAAAACCACGGCGCTGACGCATGCGAGGCCGCCGGAGATGCGGTTGAGACGCAAACCGACGAGAAAGGTCTGCCCGTTGATATCGATGGCGTCCGATACCCAGCCGCCCCCGTTGGTGCGCAGCTTCTTGCCCGGATGGTCGAAGACCTTGCGGACGGCGCGGATGACGGGACTGTCGCTCCGCCCCTCCGACGATGCCACGAGGGTTCCGTCGGGGAAAAAAACCATCGTCTCGCCCCCCGTTTGGTCGGCCAGTTTGCGCAGGCGTGCGGCGATGTCATCCAGTTCGAAGTCCAGTCCCAGAACGCCGATCAACGCGCCGTCAGGACTCCGCACGGCCAGCGAGACGCCGATGCCGCGTCCGCCTCCGACAAAGTCGTAGGGATCGAGCCAGACCAGGCCGTCGGAGGCGACGGCCTTTTGGAACCAGGGGCGGAGGCGCGCGTCGAAGGTCGCCACACCTTTCTCCGGGAAGGGTGCCCCGGCTCGGCCGTCGGGCAGGACCTCGCGCATGGTGGGCGGCCGTCCGTCCGGTCGGGAAGTGTTGAGATAAACACGCCCGTCGCGCGCGGTGGCGCCGGCGAAGGCACCGTCCGGATAGCCGAAGCTGAGCCACGCGATATCTTTTTCGAAGGTCAGTGCGTGGGCGAGGCGACGCGCCAGCTGCTCGGGGTCCTCGATGGACAGGTCGGCCGAGAGGATGTTCGCGCGGGCGAGCAGGAGCATGCGTTCGGCCGGGTCGAAGAGGCCCTCGATCTGTGCCCCGACGGAATCGAGCGAGGCGGCCATTTGCCCCCGGGTCAGGTTCCGGATGGCTTCCGCCACGCCGGTGATGCCGAGCCACGCCACCGCGCCTGTGGAGAGCAGGATCAATCCCAACAGGAGCGAGATCAGCAGATTGCGGAAAGACATCGACATGGTTCGGCCCGGATACCGGGCAGGATCAGGCCGCTCGCTTTTTCAGGTCCGCGACGAAGACGGCCATGCGTTCCATGGCTATTTTGATCTGGTCCATGGCGGTGGCATAGCTGCAGCGGACGAAACCTTCTCCGTCTTTGCCGAAGGCGGTCCCGGGGACGACGGCGACTTTATGCTCTTCGAGCAGGCGGAGGGAAAATTCGCGGCTGGTCAGACCGGTCGGGCGGATGTCGGCGAAGACGTAGAAGGCGCCGCGCGGGGTCGGGGTGGGGAGGCCCATGTCGTTGAGGGCGGAGACGATGTAGTTGCGGCGGAGTTCGTATTTCTCGCGCATGTGCGCCACGGCGGCGTCGCCGTGCTCGAGGGCCTCGATGGCGGCGTCCTGCGCCATGATCGGTGCGCAGAGGATGGCGTATTGGTGGATTTTCATCATCGCCTCGATGAGCGGGGCGGGGGCGCAGGCGTAGCCGATGCGGAAACCGGTCATGGCCCAGCCCTTGCTCAAGCCGTGGAGAAAAACGGTGCGTTCGCGCAGGCCGGGGAGTGTGGCGATGGAAACATGCTCCGCGCCGTCGTAGGTCAGTTCGGCGTAGATTTCGTCGGAAAGAACGATGAGGTCGTGCTTCACGCAAAGCTCGGCGATCGGTCGGAGTGCCTCGCGCGGCATGGTCGCGCCGGTCGGGTTGGTGGGGAAGTTGAGGAGGAGGATCTTCGACTTCGGCGTGATGCGTTTGGCCAGTTCCTCGGCGCGGAGTTGGAAATTGTCCTTCTCGTGCACCGGGACGGAGACGGCTGTGCCGTGGGCGAGGGTGACGCTGGGGTTGTAGCTGACGTAGCAAGGTTCGTGGTAAAGGACCTCGTCGCCGGGATTGACGAGGGCGCGCAGGGCGATGTCGATGGCCTCGGAAACACCGACCGAGACGAGCACTTCGGAGGGGGCGTGGTAGTCGAGGTGGAACTGCCGTCCCACGTAACGGGCGATCGATTCGCGCAGTTTGGGCAGCCCGAGGTTCGAGGTGTATCCGGTGCGGCCTTTTTCCAGGGAAAAGAGGGCGGCCTCGCGGATATGCCACGGGGTGACGAAGTCCGGCTCGCCGATACCGAGCGAGATCACGTCGTGCATCGATTGCACGATCTCGAAGAAGTCGCGGATCCCGGAACGCGGGATGTCGCGCACGTGCGCGGCGATTTTGTCCTCCATGGCCGGCGGGATCTTACGGGCTGACCGCCAGACGGTCTTCCGGTGCGTCGGCTGTGAAGAGGGCGCCGTTTTCCTTGTAGGCCTTGAGGCGGAAATGGGTGGCGGTGGAAATGACGGATTCGATGGTGCTGAGCTTTTCCGAGACGAAGCTGGCCACCTCGCGCAGGCTGC
>JBMTVD010000045.1:0-14593 GCA_049451035.1 Chthoniobacterales bacterium
AAAACGGTGAGGGAGGGATTCGAACCCTCGGTAGGTTTTAAGGCCTACGGAGCTTTAGCAAAGCTCTGCTTTCGACCACTCAGCCACCTCACCTGAATAGGAGGAAAAAATGCCATTCTGTGCGGACGGCGTCAATGCAAGTCAGTCGATGCTTACCGAGACGGGAGTTTCGTCGTCATTGTCGATGCCGCCGATCTGGATATCGGGCCCCCCGACGCCGGAGGTGTCGATGCTGATGGCTCCCCGGCGGGGTTCAGGCCGTAGGGAGGAGCAGGCTGCCAATATTAGCGCTGCGGCGAGCAGGATAGAGGGCAGGAGAATCGGACTTTTCATCGCGGAGAAAGCATCTCCCTCGCGGGCTTGGGAATCGACCACGGCCGGCCTCGGGCCGAGTGGGGAATGTGGGCAGGAGTGGATTCGAACCACTGAAGGCAAGAGCCAGCAGATTTACAGTCTGCCCCGTTTGGCCACTCCGGAACCTGCCCGAAAGTATTCCGATCCGGTCGCTAGGAGGCGACGCGGGGTTCAATGACTATGCGTTTGATGACGATTTTTTCCAAGGGAAAGTTGTTGGGGTCGGTGTTCTTGCGGCTGATTTCTTCGAGGGCGTCCATGCCTTCGAGCACGCGCCCGAAGACGGTGTATTTGCCGTTCAACTTTTTCTGATCCTTCAGGTTGAAGAAAAACTGGCTGCCGTTGGAGACCTTGGCGGGATTGATATCGCCTTCGATGCGGGACATGGCGACTGTGCCTTTGTTGGCCGGCAGGCGGATTTCCGCCGGCACGGTGTAACCGGGACCGCCGGTACCCGTGCGGTCGGTCGGGCCGTGCTTGCTGTCGGGGTCGCCGGTCTGGAGGAGCGATCCGGGAAAAGCCCGGTGGAAGCGCATGCCGTTGTAGTAGCGGCGGCCCACGAGGTCTTTGAAGTTCTGCACGTGGAGCGGTGCGGTTCCGTCGTAGAATCCGATGACAACTTGGCGCAGGTCGCGCTCTTTGCCGACCTTGATGGTCACGACCGCCACCTCGGGGCCCAAGGTCTGAGCGTGCAGAAGGGGGGCGAGCGAGAGGGCGAGCAGGAAGAGAACCGCTTTCATCGACGCAGAGGATTCAAGAACCGGGCGGGGGAGGCAAGGCCGAAGGAAAGTTTTCGATCATCAGGTGCCGGCCGGTGGTGCAGCCGAAGGCACTTTGACCACGGCGGCGAAGTCCTCCGCGCCCCACCCGGCCTCGCAGGCCCGATCGTAGAGTCGCAGCATGGCTTCGGTGAGATCGCATTGGCCAGGGGCGGCGGTCGCGCGGGCCAACCGCAGGTCTTTGCGCATATTCCGGGCGGAGAACCGCGGGGCGAAATCCTCCCCGAGCATGCAGGGCAGTTTGAGGTCGGCGACACCGGATCGCGCGGCGTTGTTTTCCAGCACGGCCGGCAATACAGCCGGGTCGATGCCGTTGGCGCGCAGAAGATGAACGGCTTCGGCCAGCGAGACCGCGGCAGCCGCGGCCATGATGTTGGTGGCGATTTTCACCGCGCTGGCCGTACCCACCCCGCCGAGGGGAAGGATGGCTTTGGCGCTGGCCTGGAGTACGGGGCGCGCACGTTCGAGCGCGGCGCTGTCGCCGCCGATATAGTAGGTGATCTGTCCCTGGGACGCGGCGTCGCGGCTTCCGGTGAAAGGAGCGTCGAGCAGGGTCGCGCCCCGGCGTGAGACGGCGCCGGCAGCCTCGCGAACGGTCTGCGGCGAAACGGTGGCGTGGCAGAGGACAACATGATGTGCGGCGAGGGAGGGCGACAACGCCTCCACGGTTTCGCGCACGGCCTGGTCGTCGGCCACGAAAATTTGCAGGATGTCGCTCGCCCGGGCCACGGCGGCAAGATCGGCGGCTGCCGCGGGCAAGCCATCGATTGGCCGCGCGGTGCGGTTCCACACGGCGAGAGGCAGACCGGCTGCCGCCACGCGGGCCGCCACGCGGGAGCCGATGAGGCCAAGGCCGATGACCCCGGCGCGCGGAGCGTCGGGCATGGCCGGGTCAGCTTTCGGTGGGAGCGGCCGCCGGTTTGGACGCCTCGGGGAGTTTGTTCTCGACCTTGGCATCGGAGCGCAATCCGTCGATGACGCTGCGCACCGCATCACGACGCTTGGTGCCTTCCAGATATGCGCCGACCTGCTGCTTCACCTCGTCGAAAGGCATCGTGCCGGCCGGCTTGCGGTCGGTGACTTTGATGACGTGCCAGCCGAATTTGGTGCGCACCGGCTCTTTGCTGATCTCGCCCTTGCCGAGGCCGAACGCCGCGTCGGCAAACTCGGGTACCATGCGCTCCTTCGGGAAGAAATTCAGATCCCCGCCGGATTCTTTGGCGCCGGGTTCCTCGGAGACTTCCTTGGCCACGGCGGTAAAGTCCTCTTTTTTCGCCGTGACACGCTCGAGGGCTGCTTCTGCGGCTTTCTTTTTCTCCGCTACCGTTTTCTCATCCGCTTCCTCCGGCGTGAGGATCAGAATGTGGCTGGCGCGCACCAACTCGGGGTGCTCGAACTCCTTTTTGTTGGTTTCGTAAAACTTTTTCACCTCGTCCTCGGCCACGCTGGCTTTGTCGCCGATCTGCTCCTGCATCCACTTTTGCTGCTGCAACATCCGCTTGACGGTGTCACGGAACGAGCTTTCGGTCTCGCCGGCTTTTTCCATCTCCGCTTTGAACACGTCTTCGCTGGGGAACTGGCTTTTAACTCGCGTCACCTCCGCTTCGAGGTCGGCGTCTTTGATTTCCACCGACGAGGCTTTGCGCGAGACGAGTTTGTCGACGATCAACTCGTCGAGTATCTCGCGGTATCCGGCCATTTTCTGCGCGGGATCGATGTCGTCGGGATTCATGCCCGAGGATGCCAGGGCGCTGTTGAAGGCCTCTTGCAGGTCGGCGCGGGAGATTTTCTCTCCTTCCACGACAGCGACCGGGTCCGGGAGTTCGGGGCCGGAGGTTTTGGCGGCGGCCTTTTCGTCCTGGGCCACGGACGCAAGGGGGAGCAGCAAGAGGGCGAGGAAACCGGCGAGGCGGCTGGAATGATGTTTCATAGAGGACGTAAACTGTGTCACGCGGATCGGTTCGCGGCCAGCGGATTTTGGCGGGGGCCCGCGCCGGCGGTCACCGGGGACCGAAAAGGGGGCGCGATTTTTTTGCCACGCGGGGCTTGCCGCGGGAGCGGCATTTCTTTATTGCAATGCCACCACCGCGCCAATATGCGTGGGCATTCAAACCAAACCAAATCTTATGTCCGACAAACCCATCGAAGAAAGAGTCAAGGAAATCATCGTCAAGGAACTCAGCGTGAACCCCGAGCAGGTCACGCCCACCGCCTCGTTCATCGAGGATCTGGGAGCCGACTCCCTCGACACGGTCGAGCTGGTCATGGCTTTCGAGGAAGAGTTCGGCGTTGAGGTCCCCGACGAGGAAGCCGAGAAACTCCAGACCGTCGGCGACGTCGTCAAATACATCGAGGCCAACTCGAGCAAATAGGCGTCACGCGCAATTTTTCACGGCGACCCCGAGGCGCGAGCTTCGGGGTTGTTTGTTTTTGCCGCCGGGGTCGCGATAATGTTTTTCATGAACACAATGTCCGCCGAGGCTGCGGCCCGCTATGCGCGCCAGTTGGTGCTGCCTGAGCTGGGTGCCGCGGGACAGGCAAAGCTGGGCGAGGCCCGTGTTTTGCTCATCGGTGCGGGAGGGCTCGGTTCGCCCGCCGCTTTGTATCTGGCCGCGGCCGGGGTCGGCAGGCTGGGGATCGTCGATCCGGACGGAGTGGAGTTGTCGAACCTGCACCGCCAGATACTGCACGGCACCGCGGATTCCGGCCGGCCCAAGGTGGAGTCGGCCCGCGAGTCCCTCGCGGCCATCAACCCGCACGTCGAAGTCCGAACATTCCGGGAACGCTTCGCCGCCGCCAACGCGCTCGATCTCGCGCGCGGATGGGATTTGGTGGTCGATGGCAGCGACAACTTTCCGACGCGCTACGCCTCCAACGATGCGTGCGTGGCGCTGGGTATTCCCAATGTCTACGGATCGGTCTGGCGTTTCGAGGGCCAGGTCTCGGTCTTCGCCCCGCATCTTGGCGGTCCCTGCTACCGCTGCCTCAACCCGCAGGCGCCTCCCGCCGGATCCGTGCCCAGTTGCGCCGAGGCGGGCGTGCTCGGAGTCATGCCCGGGTTGGTCGGTACCCTGCAGGCGCTCGAGGCCATCAAGTTGATCGCCGGGTTGGGCGATACGCTGATCGGTCGTCTTCTGCACGTCGACGTGCTGACCATGAAGTTTCGCGAGTTTACCCTGCGGTGCGATCCCCGGTGCGGGCGATGCGCCGAGGGCCGGCGCCACTCGCCCATTGAGGCCGAAGGGGAAATGTGCGAAGCATCAGCGGCCATGGCGGCCGACGACATTTCCGTGACCGATCTGGCAGCCCTGCGCGGTGCGGGCGGGGAGCATGTCCTGCTCGATGTGCGCGAGCCTTGGGAGCTGGCCGTGGCGCGTTTGGATCCGGCCTTGCCTATTCCGATGGGAGAAATCCCGTCGCGGATCTCCGAGATTCCGCGCGATGTGCCCGTTTACGTTCTCTGCCATGGCGGGGTCCGGAGCGGCCGCGTCGTGGAATTCCTGCGCGGACAGGGCTTTGGCAATGCGCGCAACGTGCGGGGTGGCATCGCGGCGTGGTCCGCGGAGGTGGACGCTTCCGTGCCGGCGTATTAGAACGTTCCGATGCATTCCATCCTTCAAGGCGAAGAGGGGCTGAAGTCGGCATTGGGGCGTATTCCCAGCGGGCTCTACGTGGTCGGGGCGGTCCACGAAGGACGGCGTACCGGCATGCTCTGCAGTTTTATCGAGCAGGCAGGTTTCGAGCCTCCCATGATTTCTATCGCGCTGGGCCGGGATCGTCCGCTGCGCGCGCTGCTGGAGACGGGTGCTCCCTTCTCGGTCAATATTCTCGGGGCGGAAGACAAAAGGATCCTGGCGGCCTTCGCCTCCGGGCGGGAGGAGGACCCCTTTGCGGCCTTCGCGCTGCTCGACAACGGCCACGGCCTGCCGCAGTTGGCCGATGCGCTGGCTTGGCTGGCCTGCCGTCCCTGCGGATCGGTTGCGGCGGGCGACCATGCCGTTTATGTGGCGGAGGTGATGGAAGGCTGCTTGCACCGGGAGGACGACGGACCGATGATCCGCGTCCGCAAAAATGGGTTCGCTTACTGACATGGAGTTCCTGATCGGGGTTGCGCGTTGTCCACGCACCGGCCAGAGGCTGCGTCTGGCCGACGGCCATGTCGTCACGGAGGATGGCCGGTTGGGCTATCCCATCGAGGACGGCATCCCGGTGCTGCTGGCCGAAGAGGCGTTGGAGAGGCTGCCATGACGGAGCTGGAAAAACTCCGCCACTCCTGCGCGCATGTTCTGGCCGAGGCGATGCTCCGTCTCTGGCCCGAGGCCCAATTTGCGGCGGGCCCGCCTGTCGAACAGGGCTTTTACTACGATGTCGACCTGCCGCACCGCGTGTCGCCGGAGGACTTCCCCAAGATCGAGGCCGAGATGGCCAAGATCGTGGCCGAGAACCAGAAATTCGAACGCTCTGTGGTTTCGCGCGCCGAAGCGGTGGAACTGGGGCGCGCGGGCCAACTGGCGGCACTGGGCGAGCGAGGGGTGCCGAGCCGCTACAAACTCGATATTCTCGAGGGTATTCCCGAGGGCGAGGAGATCAGCCTTTACCGCAACGGAGCTTTCACCGACCTCTGCGCCGGGCCCCATGTGGAGTCGACCGGACGGATCGGGGCCTTCGCCCTGACCGCCGTGGCCAGTGCCTACTACAAGGGCGACGAGAACAACCCCCAGTTGCAGCGCATTTACGGCATCGCTTTTCCAACTGCCGAGGAACTCGAGAAGTGGCGGGTCATGCAGGAGGAGGCGCGCCAGCGCGACCACCGCAAGCTCGGCCGAGAACTCCAGCTTTTCCATGTCGACGAGACGGTCGGCGCGGGACTGATCCTTTGGACGCCCAAGGGTGCGGTCGTGCGCCAGGAACTGCAGAATTTCATCAGCGAAGAGCTCCGTCGCCAAGGCTACGAGCAGGTCTTCACCCCGCACATCGGCCGGCTGGAGCTTTACCGCACCTCGGGCCACTACCCGTACTACTCCGATTCGCAGTATCCGCCGCTCGTCGAACGCGAAACACTGCACCGGCTGGCGGGCGAGGGATGTTCCTGCGCCGATCTGGCCGCGCGCTTGGAAAAGGGCGAGGCCGAAGGCTACCTGCTCAAACCGATGAATTGCCCGATGCACATCAAGATTTTCGATTCGCAGCCGCGGAGCTACCGCGATCTGCCGGTGCGTCTGGCCGAGTTCGGCACGGTTTACCGCTGGGAACAATCGGGCGAACTCAACGGCATGACGCGTGTGCGCGGTTTCACGCAGGATGATGCGCATCTTTTTGTCACCGAGGACCAGATGGCCGCCGAGATCCAGGGCTGCCTCGACCTGGTGAAGAAAGTCTTCGGCGCCTTCGACATGACGGATTACCGCGTGCGCCTCGGTTTGCGCGAACCGGGCTCGGACAAATACGTCGGCCGCGCGGAAGACTGGGACCGTGCCGAAGCCGCGTGCCGCGATGCAGCCAAGACGCTCGGGGTGGCCTACACCGAAGAACCGGGCGAGGCGGCATTCTACGGGCCGAAGATTGATTTTGTCGTCCGCGATGTCATCGGTCGCGAGTGGCAACTCGGCACCGTGCAGGTGGACTTCCAGTTGCCCGAGCGTTTCGACCTCCACTACACCGGGCCGGACAACAAACCGCACCGGCCGGTCATGATCCACCGTGCGCCGTTCGGATCGATGGAGCGTTTCGTCGGAGTGCTCATCGAGCATTTCGCCGGGGCTTTCCCTCTCTGGCTGGCTCCCGAGCAGGTGCGCGTCCTGCCGGTCTCGGAAAAGTTCGCCGATTATGCCGACGAGGTCGTGAGCGTCCTGCGCGCCGCCGGCGTCCGCGCCGCGCGGGATTCTTCGCAGGACAAGCTGGGGGCCAAGATTCGTCTTGCGCAACTCGACAAGGTACCCTACATGGTAGTTGTCGGTGGCAAGGAAGCCGAGTCACGGCAAGTTTCGGCACGGAGCCGGAAAGCCGGTGACGAAGGATCCAAGCCCCTCGAAGAATTTGTCGAGCGTATCAAACAGGAAATCAGTGAACGGCTGCTTTAGTCAGTAGCGTCCCGCGCGCTCACGGGATCCCATGCCACCACGCTTGCCTTTCAACCGCAACCCGCAGCCGCCCCTCATCCGGGTCAACCACCGCATCCGGGCGCGCGAGGTGCGCGTGATCAACGGGGCGACCGGAGAGCAGTTGGGTGTCCTCAAATTGCAGGATGCCCTGCGCAAAGCGGAGGAGGCCGGCCTCGACCTCGTCGAAGTGGCGCCCAACGCCGTCCCGCCGGTCTGCCGCATCGTGGATTTCGGCAAATACCGCTATGAGTTGGCCAAGCAGGAGAAAGAAAAGAAGTCCAACTCGAGCCGGGTCAAAGAAGTCAAATTCCGTGTCAACATCGACAGCCATGACTACCTGACCAAGCTTCGCCACGCCGAAGAATTCCTCGACAAAGGCAACAAGCTCAAAGTGCAGCTGCAGTTCCGCGGCCGCCAGATGGCCCACCAGGAACTCGGCATGGCGGTGGTCCTGCGTGTGAAAGAGGATCTTGCGACCATGGGCCACGTCGATATGGAGCCCAAACTAGTGGGGCGTGCCATCAACATGGTCATGAGCCCGTTGCCGGCAAACAAACGGAAGCGCAAGTTCAAGCCGATGGAAGTCGAACCCGAGGACGACAGCGGACTCTCGGACGACGGGGAAGAGTAAACGGGCTTGTCCGCCCTGGGCTCAGCCCGGGAGGCACTCGCTCATCCAGCCGAGCAGTTCGCCGACGGTCGCTTCGCTCTCGTCGCCCATGTTGGAAACTCGGAAGGTTGTGCCTTTGATTTTTCCGTAGCCGCCGTTGATGGCGACTTTGTGTTTCTTTTTGAGCGAAGAGCAGAAAGCGGCGACGTCGATGTTCCGGTTGTTCTTCACGCAGACCAGCGACTTGGATCGGTATCCCTCGCGAGCGAAATGCTCGAATCCGTTGGCTTCGACCCAGGCAGACACCATTTGGTTGAGTTTGGCGTGGCGCGCGTGCCGCTGGGCCACACCCTCCTCGAAGATGTCGTCGAGCTTCGACTGCAAGGCATAGATGTGTCCCGTCGTGGGCGTGCTCGGGGTCATGAATTTCTCCCAGTTTTTGTGGAACTCGAGGAAGTCGAAGTAGTAGCCCCGGTCGGGCATGGTGGCGGCGCGGGCGCGGGCGCGCTCGCTCGCGCTGAAGAGCGCCAACCCGGGCGGTAGCGCCAGCGCTTTCTGGCTGCCCGTCAGCAGCACGTCGATGCCCAAATCGTCCATGGCGATGGGCACGGTGGAGAACGACGACACGCTGTCGACGATGAACATGACGTCGGGGTATTTCTTCACGACGGCGGCGATCTCCGTCAGCGGGTTGAGGACACCGGCGGAAGTTTCGTTGTGGATGAGGGTGACGGCATCGAAGCCGCCCTGGGCAAGCTTCTCGTCCACCATCTCGGGCAGGATGGGTTCGCCCCATTCGACCTGGAGACCCTCGGCTTGCTTGCCGCAGCGTTTGCTCACGTCGAGCCACTTGTCGGAGAAAGCTCCGCACATGCAGTTGAGCACCTTCTTGTGCACGAGATTGCGGATCGCCCCCTCCATGACCCCCCACGCGGAGGAGGTGGAGAGGTACACCGGGCCCCTGGTGCCGAAGAGTTCCTGCAGTCGCGGATGGATCGATTCGTAGAGTGCGGAAAATTCACTCCCGCGGTGCCCGATTTGCGGATGGCAGAAAGCTTGGAAAGTTTTTTCGGAAACCTCCACGGGTCCCGGAATGAAGAGTTTGACGTGGCCGTCGGCGGTCTTGTTGGTCGTGTTCAGCATAATAGATCAGTTTTCCCAGATGAAATGTTCGAGGCGCAGCTTCCGCGCGCGCTGTTCAAGCTCTTCGCGCTGGGCGCCGCTTGTGGATGCCATCCGGTCATAGATGGCCACGGCGGCCCCCCAGTCTTTTTGGTCTTCGAGCAGTCGGGCTGCTTCGAGTCCGGCTTTGATAAACCAGAACTGATCGCTGCCCTCGGTGGTGGAACGGTCGAGGATTTCACGGTAAATCGCCAGCGCTTTTTCCGTTTGGCCTCGCCGAGCCAAGGCTGCGGCCTGTTTGCAGGCCGCCTGGTCCCGCCAGTCGGCCGGTACCACGGCGTCGGAGGCCAGTTCCGCGTAGGCCGCGACTGCCTCATCCAATTTGGCCGGGTCTGTTGCTCCGAGGGCAAACAGAATGTCCCCGCGCTCCATGCGCGCGGCATGGCGTACTTCCGGAGGGGGATCGGAGGCGAGGATGCTGTCCTGCACGACCAGCGCATCGGCGAATTTGCGCTGGCGGAGGAGAAGCGAGGCTTGCTCGAAGCGCGCGCGATGGCGCATCGCGGTCTGACCCTGCGCCAATTCGTTGAGCCAGACCAAGGCGCGTCCGGCGGCCGCTTCGCTCATGCTTCGGGAAGCGGCTTGGGCCGCGAGGAATTTGGCCAGGGCTGATTGTTCGCCGGGCGGGAGTTGCTCCATCAGGCGCGAGAGGACGGTCTCGGCCGCGGCGTGGTCGCCGCCGCGCGAGTGCAACTCGGCGAGCTTGAAGGTTACATCGGTCGCTCGGGGCGATTCCGGATACTTCGAGAGGAAATCCCCGCAAGCGGATACCAGTTCACCGCGCGCTTTCGATCCGTCGTTGTCGGCCGCGAAGATCGCGGCGGCCTGCAGCGCGGCCTCCTGGGCCGGGGTCACCGCTTCGGGCTGCGCTGTTTTGAGGATTCGTTTGGCGGCCTCGCTCTCGCCGCGGGCCAACCGCCATTCGGCCAAGGCCAGCTTGGCCTGGAAAGCGTAATCGGTCGAGGGGGACCGACGTACCAGAGCAGAAAGATCGTCGATGCTGCCCCCTCGCGCCTCGGCGGCGGCGAGGAGAAAAGACCACTCGAGGAGGCGCGGGTCCTGCGGCGCGGCGGTGCGCAATGCCTTCCAGGCCTCGCGGGCCAAGGGCAGGTCGCGCGCGGCCAAAGCGGTGATGAAGGCGTTGACGGCGGCGGCTGATTTTTCGGTTGCGGTTTTGGCGGTTCTGGCCGCTGCGGTGAAGTCGCGGTTCGCGTTCGGCTGGGAGCCTGCGGCGGCATGGGCCCGGCCGCGCAGCATCAGAATCTCATACGGCGCCTCCACATCATCCGGATCGAGCAGGTCAAGGGCCTCGGCCGGCTGGCCCGCGGTGATTTTGGCTTCAGCCACCATCAGGGTGGCGCGTTTTCGCGCGGTCGGATCGAGTTCCGGCAGGGCGAGCAGTTCCTGCAGCGAGGCCAAGGCGGTCTCCGTGCCTTTGGTGTCGAGATCGAGGCGGGCCAGTTGCAGTGTCGCCTCGACCCCCCGCGGTTCCTCTTTCTTCGATGCCCATGAGCGCAAGTCGCCCGAGGGGTCGGCGCCCGAGGCCTTGGTCAAAGTGATCCACTCTTCCATGGCCGGTCGCAGGGCCGCGACGGTCATGCCGGCGGCAAGCGCCTCGCGCAAAATCTTCCGGGCTTGGGCCGTGTCACCCGACAGGGCGGCCGCACGGGCCAAGCCGAGCCGGGCATTGTCGCGCACGACGGGCGATAGGTCTTTCGCGCCGAGCGCGGCCGAGAAGGCGCTCGCGGCCTCGGCGCCTTTTCCTCCGGCCAACAGCATGCGTCCCTCGGCCGTCTGCAGCTCCGCCTGGGGTAATATTCCGCTTTTCGAGTATTCACCAAGCAGCGCCGCCGTCTGCGCGTAATCCTCCACGGTCAATGCCAACTCAAGCAGCAGGCGCGCCCGCTGCGGGTCGCCGTCGGGTTCGGCCGGTGCCTGCGCGAGTATGGTGCGCGCCCGGGCGGTTTCTCCCTCTTCGGCGAGGATGCGCGCGAGCAGAAGGGCGGCCTCGGAGCTTTCCGCCGCCAGTGGAACGAGCAACGCCGCGGCGGCGGGTTTCCCGCCCTGCGCCGCGAGGGCCGCAGCCCGCAGCACGGTCCATTCCGCCACGCCTTGCTGGCCGGAATCGTCCAGGGTGACCAAGGCCTCGTCGGGCCGGCCGGCGGCCAGTTGCAGGCGCGCCAGCAGGCGCACCAACTCGGCGCGGTCGCCTTGTTCCTGGCGGATCGATTCCTTGAGCGGGGCGATGGCCGCCTGCGGCACCCCGTCGCGCAGGGCGGCTCTGGCTGCGTCACGCGGGTCGGGCGTCTTCGTCTGGGCCGGCAACGCCACCGTCAGGGCAAAAAGACCGAACAAAGAAGCAACCGTGGTTTTCATTGGCCCAGCAACCCCCTCAAGTATCGGCCGGTGTGACTCGCCTCCACTTGGGCCACCGCCTCGGGTGACCCCTCGGCCACGAGCTGACCGCCAGCCTCGCCGCCTTCCGGCCCGAGGTCGACGATCCAGTCTGCGCATTTGATCACGTCCATGTTGTGCTCGATGACCATCATGGTGTTCCCCGCATCCCGCAGTTTGAAAAGCACCTGCAGGAGCGTGTCCACATCGGAAACGTGCAGCCCGGTCGTCGGCTCGTCGAGCACGTAGAGCGTTTTCGAACCCGAGCGCTTGGACAGCTCGGTGGAGAGTTTGATCCGCTGCGCCTCGCCGCCGGAGAGGGTGCTGGCCGGTTGCCCGAGGGTCAGGTAGCCGAGGCCGACCTCCTGCATGGTGGCCAGTTTGTCCGCAATGGACGGCACCGCGCGGAAAAACGACAAAGCTTCGTCCACCGTCATGTCGAGGATGTCGGCGACATTTTTCCCCTTGTAGGTGATTTCCAGCGTCTCGCGATTGTAGCGCCGCCCGTTGCAGACGTCACAGGTCACGAACACATCGGCCAGAAAGTGCATCTCCACTTTGAGCAAACCGTCGCCCTGGCAATGCTCGCAGCGTCCGCCCTTGACGTTGAAGCTGAACCGGCCGGCATCGTAGCCCCGCACCCGCGCCGCCGGAACCTGGGAGAACAACTCGCGGATCGGTCCGAAAGCACCGGTGTAGGTCGCGGGATTCGACCGCGGCGTGCGGCCGATGGGCGACTGGTCGACCACCACCAGGCGGTGCACCTGGCCCGCGCCGAGAATGGCCTGGTGCGCGCCGGGAACATCCTTGGCCCGGTAAAGGTCGCGCGCCAACGCGGCCCGCAGGATGTCGTTGACCAAAGTGGACTTGCCGCTGCCCGATACGCCTGTGACGCAGACGAAGCAGCCCAAGGGAAAATGCGCGTCGATATTTTTGAGGTTGTTGGCCCGCGCTCCGGCCACGCTCAGCCAGCCCTCGGATTCTCCCGTGACCAGCGCGCGGGGGGTGAGGGGTTGGTTGCGGCGCACGGGCACGCGGATGCGCAATTGTCCGCTCAAATAGCGTCCGGTCAGCGACTGCGGCGCTGCCGCGACTTCTTCAAGCGTCCCTTGGGCAACGATCTGACCTCCGAGGGGGCCGGCGCCCGGGCCGATGTCGATGAGGTGGTCCGCGGCCGCCATGGTGTCGTGATCGTGTTCGACCACGAGGACCGAATTGCCCATGTCGCGCAAATTGCTGAGCGTGGCGATGAGCCTCTCGTTGTCCCTCTGGTGCAGCCCGATGCTCGGCTCGTCCAGCACATAAA
This sequence comes from Chthoniobacterales bacterium, assembly GCA_049451035.1. Lineage (GTDB taxonomy): Bacteria > Verrucomicrobiota > Verrucomicrobiia > Chthoniobacterales > JACTMZ01 > JACTMZ01. Next base: position 12,727 of record JBMTVD010000045.1, read on the forward strand.
GAACCCCGGCCAGGCCGCTGCCGATCTGCGTGGCCAAGCGGATGCGCTGTGCTTCACCGCCGGAAAGCGTGCCGCTCTCGCGGTTGAGCGTGAGATACCCGAGGCCGACCTCCTGCAGAAAAGCCAACCGCCGCGCGATTTCCGAGATCACTTCGCCGGCAATGGCCCCGTCCTGTCCTTCCAGTCGCAGGCAGCGGAAAACCTGCGAGGCGTCGGCGATCGTCAATTCGCAGAGGGCGTGGATGTCGAATTCATCTCCCGCATTCGTGGCCAACGTGACGCCCAGGATCTCGGGACGCAGTCGCCGTCCGCCACACCTTCCGCAGGGGCGGCGGTTCATCAGTCCCTTCAGTCTCTGCCGCAAGGACTCGCCTTTGACGCGGGCCAGAAGGTGTTCGAGTTGCGCCAGCAAGCCCTCGAAAGGCTTGGTGATACTCTGTTTGGAGGTGCCACCGTAGCGGATTTCCAGCGCGCGGTCGCCCGTTCCGTAAAGCAGGGCTTCCCGGAAGGAATCCGGCAAGCGGCCCAAGGGGACGTCGGTCCGAACATCGGCATCTTTGGCCAGCGCGGCGGTGAGCGCCGCGTAGTAAGCCTGCATTTTCGGGGTCCCTTTGCGCCAAGCCACGATCGCCCCCTCGTCGAGGGACTTTTCCGCATCAAGAATGAGATCGGGATCGAAGTAAGGCTCCGTTCCCAACCCGTGGCACGCCGGGCAAGCTCCGAGGTGGCTGTTGAACGAAAAGTGCTGGGGAGTCAGCCGGGGCATGCTGAAGCCCGTACGCGCATTGCAAAAGGCGGTGGAGAAAGGATGGTCGGTGAATTTCTCCTCTCCCGGTGCCTGTGCCGCGGCGGTGAGTCGTCCCTCGCCCCAGCGGAGGGCGGTTTCCACCGAGTCTGCCAGGCGCTGGTCCAGACCCGGTTTGAGCACCAATCGGTCGACCACCGCCTCGATCGTGTGGCGGCGCTTTTTATCGAGCCGGATTTTGTTTTCCGTGCCGAGGTCGGCGATCTCGCCGTCGATGCGCGCGCGGACAAAGCCCTCGCGGCGCAGCTTTTCCACGATGTCGCGGAACTCTCCCGTCTCGCCGCGGATCACCGGGGCGAGAAGCATGAGCTTGGTTCCGGCCGGAAAAGCGAGGATGGCGTCGGCGATCTGCTGCGGGGTCTGCCGTCGCACGATCTCCCCGGTTTCCGGGTCATGCGGGACGCCGAGGGCCGAATAAAGGATGCGCAGGTAGTCGTAGATTTCCGTCGTTGTCGCGATGGTCGAGCGCGGGCCGGCGGCCGCCGTGCGCTGCTCGATGGCGATGGCCGGGGAGAGTCCCTCGACAAAATCCACGTCCGGTCGCTCCAGCCGGTCGAGAAATTGCCGCGCGTAAGCCGAGAGGCTTTCCACATATTTGCGCTGGCCTTCCGCATAAAGGGTGTCGAACGCCAGTGACGATTTGCCCGATCCGCTGGGACCGGTCAGCACCACGAGCCGGTTCCGCGGGATGACCACGTCGATATTCTTCAAATTGTGCTGCCGCGCCCCTTTGACACGGATCACGGCAGGCTCGGAGGAAGTCTTCACAGGCAACCCGGAAGAATAAGGCGCTCGCCAATCTGCGGGAAGGGCAATGTCGCCGCCCCGGTTGCGGTAGACGCGGGCGAGAGGACTGGCTTTCCCGCCACCCGGTGACGATCCGTATCTCGCGCTCTGGTGGCGTTCCCATCTCCGGGCGGGTCTTCGGTCCCCCTGGCTCCGGGATGTGGAGGTAAGGGGATTGGTCTCGCTGCGCTCGACCTGTGCTTCGCGCTCGAACGGCGTTCTCATCCCCGGAAGGTTTCAAGCCGCCTGGCGGCGGGCTATGGAGGTAAGGGGATT
>JBMTVD010000046.1:0-14537 GCA_049451035.1 Chthoniobacterales bacterium
AGCAGGTCAAGGGCAAGGTCCGCAACATGACCGCCTACGGCGCCTTCGTCGAACTGGAGGAAGGCATCGACGGCATGGTCCACGTGTCCGATCTCAGCTGGACCCGCAAAATCAACCACCCGAGCGAAATCCTCAAAAAGGGCGACGACATCGAGGCCGTGGTCATCGACATCGACAAAGCCAACCAGCGCATCGCTCTCGGCGTCAAACAACTCGACGAGGACCCGTGGAAGGAAATCGACCGCCTCTACAAAATCGGCGATCTGGTCAAAGGCAAAGTCACCAAACTGGCCAACTTCGGCGCCTTCGTCTCGCTCGAGCACGACATCGACGGCCTCGTCCACATCTCGCAACTCAGCGAGGAGCACGTGGCCAAGGTCAAAGACGTCATCAAGGTCGGCGACGACGTGGAAGCCCGCGTCATCAAGGTGGACAAAGTCGAGCGCCGCATCGGCCTCTCGATCAAGGCCGCCAACTACAGCGAAGAAGCCCTCCGCAAGGAATCCGAAGCCATGGAGAGCACGATGCGCTCCGGCGAGGAAATGGTCGGACTGGCCAAGGCTTTCGAGGCCGCCGAGCTCGAGGAATACCGCCCGGGCGAAGGCAAAAAGAAATAACCCTCACCGCGCGGACGGCGTTGACTTCCGGCGCCGTCCGCGCATTTTCATCTCATGCACATTACCGCCTATCTCAAGACCTCTTGCGGCTGGAGCAACGGCGTTCGCGCCATCCTCGCCAAATACGACCTTCCCTACGAAGAGAAGGACATCCTCAAAAATCCCGAGTTCCGCGCCGAGATGGAGCAACGCAGCGGGCAGCGGCTTTCCCCCTGCGTGGTGGTCGACGACAACATGCTCGCCGACATCAGCGGCGAGGAGCTGGAGAACTGGCTCGTGGCCAACGATCGCATCCAACGCAGCGACGCCCCGGTCGAAGTTCCCATCAATTCGTCCTGCCAAAACAAAAAGCAGCACGTGGCCTGAGCTGACCGGCTCGACTTTCACCAAACCCGCGGCCCGCGCCGCGGGTTTTTTATTGCACGTTCGACCAAGGCCTTGAAGAAAACCGGTTCAGGTCGACTCAGTTCGATGGGCGCCAAACCCTGACAAGTGCCCTGACTTACAAGCAAGGCGTGAGCTCGACGACTATCGAAGACAATGAGCCGATGGGCCGAACAAGCCAGTGGCGCCATGGCAGACAACGCCGCCGGTTCGCTTCGTTCTGGACGCCATCTTCCGTCGTGCCAAACCTCGAATATTCTCACCCGACATCCTCCGCCAAATCTACTCCCCCAACCCGTGCGCCTCGGCAACAACGCCTTCGTCACCCGCACTAAAAACGATCCGCATCGGCGCGCAACAGACTTCGCAGTCGTAATCCCACTCGCAGGGAACTTCGGAAATATCCGGCGCCGGCACCTCGAAGGTCTCGTGGCAGGTCGGGCAGACGACCTCCGCGAACTCGCTCACGGCTTTTCCCCGAACAGTGTCTCGTAAAAGAGCGGATAAAGCGCCGTGTTGTCGAAAGAGCCGGTGACTTTTTCCGCGTTCAACCCCGCGGCACGGACGAGGATCGCCCCGCTGGTGTCATTCCTCGAACCCCATGTGACAACAAAGTCATGGGTCTTGCCGTCGCGATCGGGCTTGCTGGTGAAAGGTTTGGCCACGCCACCCTCCGCGGACCGCTCGGCACCGTCGAGCGGCGCCCCGTTGGAATCTTTTCCCTTCTCGAGCATTTCTTTTTCGTATTTGCCACCGCGCAACCCGATGACATCCGGATCACCTGCCTCGCTGTCGCCGAAGGTGACGAGCAACGTGTCGGGATGTTTTTCGATGTAGCCGAGCGCGGTGCCGAGACCTTCATTCCCGCGGCGTAGCGCCTCGACCAACCCGACCGCGTTGTTGCAGTTGCCGAAGTTGTCCGTGCCCTCTTCCTCGACCACGAGGAGAAATTGCCGGTTGCCGAAAAAGCGCAGCGCGGCCGCGGTCATTTCCGAGATGGTTGGCGCGTCCGGGTCGTAAGGGGGCAGTCCTTTCTTGGCCAGCTCTTCCTCGGGCTCATCGTTGAAAGTATGCTGTGCGGCAAAGATACCGAGCACTTTACCCGCGTTGTCGGGCAACGCGTCGAGTTCCCCGCGCGTGAAGACGACTTTGTAGCCTGCCGCTTTGGCCTCCTCGACAAGGTTGCGGCCATCGAGGCGGCTCCCCAACCCGTGGCGGCCCCGCATTCCCTCCGGCAAATACCATTCCTCACCCGCCGCCAAGATGACATCGGCACCGGACGCCAGTTGCTGGGCCACGATCTCCGCGCCATCCGAACGCTCGAGCACGGAGGTGAGAAAGCAGGCCGTACCGGGTTCGATCGCACTGCCGGAGTTGACCACGCCGACAGCAACACCGCGCGCCTTGGCTTCTTCCATGATGCTGCGGCGCCGTCCATTGGGGGCCAGCGGGCGCTGGTCGGATCCGCCCTCCGTCCCGAAAGCCGCGTAGGGCACCTTGACACCGTAGGCGTGCGCCGTGGCCGCGGCGTTGGAAGAGGTGGTCAAAGTGTCCTCCTGGTGTCCGCGGTAAACTGCGAGATGGGGAACTTTGTCCCAATGGATCTCGCCGTCCGGCCCGGCGATGAGAGACCGGGCCATTTGCCAATGGGCGACCCCCGCCCCGTCGATGTGGAAGAAAATGACGCTGCCGGTCGTCCCGGAACCATGCTCCGCCTCGGACCGAGCCGAGGTGACGGGCGGGGAGAGAAAAAGCAGCGCCATCACCAGGGCGCCGACCGGCCGGAGATGACGTGTCACTCTCCGATATCCTCGTTCCAGAGCTCCGGTTCCGCCGCGATGAAATCCTCCATCAGTCCGATGCAATCCGCATCCTGCCGGACTTCCACGTCGACCCCCTGCGAGCGGACGTATTCTTCGGGACCTTGGAAAGTCCTGTTCTCCCCGACGACAACCTTGGGAATGCCGTAAAGGAGGATGGCCCCGCTGCACATCGGGCACGGCGAGAGAGTCGAGTAGATGGTGCAGCGGCGGTAGACCGAGGCCGGCAGGCGACCGGCATTCTCCAAGCAGTTCATTTCGGCGTGGTGGATGACGCTGCCCTCCTGCACGCGGCGGTTGTGACCGCGGCCGATGATTTTGCCGTCGAGCACCAGCACCGAGCCGATCGGGATACCGCCCTCGGCACGTCCTTGGCGTGCTTCCTCGATGGCGGCCTGCATGAAGGGGTCGGGGGAGGGCATAAAAACCACAAACTACCGGACACCGACCACTTCCCGCAAACCCAGATTCGTCCCAAGCTCGACACTTCCGGGCGCACACGCTGTCATCCCCGCATGAAAAGCATGACCGGTTTCGGCCGCGGAGAGTACACGGCCAAAGGAGTCACCTACGAAGTGGAAATCGCCACGGTGAATCGCAAGCACGCGGAAATCGTCTTCCACCTCCCCCGCGAACTGGCTCCGGCGGAAAACTCCCTGCGCGAGATCATCGCCCCGGCGCTGGCCCGCGGCCGCGCCACCGTGACCGCCAACATCGGCAGCGGCGCCAAGGCGCGTCCGCTCGTCGACTCGGCGCTCTTCCGCCGGTTGCACGGTGAACTCGTCTCCCTGCAGCGAAGCTTGCGCATTCCCGGCGAGGTCGGAATGCCTGAAGTGATCAGGTTGTACGCGGCAACCGCCCGCGAGGGCGCGGCCGCCGCGGAGCCGGATCTGCGCGCCCTGCACAGGGCGACCGCAGCGGCCCTCAAATCATTGGAGCGGATGCGGGCCACGGAAGGCGCACACCTTGCGGACGAACTGCGGCGCCTGTTGCGCAAATTCGAATCCGTGGTCGAATCCATCGCCAAGATTGTTCCGGATGTCACCCGGCGCCACCGCCACGCCCTGCGGGCCAGACTGGCCGAGGTGGACCTCCCTTTTGCGGCTGACGATGAAAGACTGGCCCGCGAACTGGCCATTTTTGCGGATCGGGCCGATATCACGGAGGAACTTAGCCGCCTCGAAAGCCACATTGCCCAGTTCCGGTCGGGCTTGTCTGCCAAAGGGGCGAACGGACGGACCCTCGACTTCCTCGCCCAGGAGATGTTCCGCGAGTGCAACACCATAGGCTCCAAGGCCAACTCCGCCGATGTCGCACAGAAGGTGATCGCGGCCAAAACGGAACTGGAGCGCATCCGCGAGCAGGTGCAGAATGCGGAGTAAGCGATGGCCTCGGCTTTTTCATTCTCTCAACCCTCTGCCCTCAACCCTCAACTCTTCCAGTGAAGCGCCTCGGCATACTTTTCGTCATTTCCGCTCCGTCCGGTGCGGGCAAGTCCACGATCTGCAGTTCTCTGCGCCAGACACCCGACACGATCTACGCGGTCTCCTGCACGACACGGCCACCCCGCGCGGGAGAAGTCGACGGCGAGGACTACCACTTCATGGAAACGGCCGAGTTCGAGCGGCGCGTCGCAGCGGACGACTTTCTCGAGTATGCCCGCGTCCACGACCACTACTACGGAACCGTGCGGCAGACCATCGTCGACCACCTGCGCGACGGCATCGACGTGCTGGTCGACATCGACGTCCAGGGCGCGGCCACCATCCGCGCGAGCAAGGACCCCTTCATTCAGGATTCGCTGGTCGACATCTTCATCATGCCGCCGAGCCTCGACGAACTGAGGCATCGTCTGCAAAAGCGGGGGACGGAGACACCGGAACAAATCGAGTTCCGCTTGAACAACGCGGCCTCGGAAATGAAGTGCTGGCGGGAATACCGCTACACCATCATCAGCGGATCCATGGAGGAGGACCTGACCAAGTTCCGCGCCATCACCCGTGCCGAGCGCTACCTGAGCCGGCGCATCATTTCGCTGGAGGATTGAGATGGCAGCGGTCAAAACCATCGTGCTTGGCGTGACAGGTTCGATTGCCGCCTACAAAGCGGCCGATCTCGCCAGTCTGCTGGTCAAAAGAGGTCACCGAGTCCACCCGGTCATGACTGCCGGCGCCCAACGGTTCATCACCCCCCTCACCCTGCAAACGCTCAGCAAAAACGCGGTAACCACGGACATCTTCGACGAGCGGGAGGGCTGGTGCCCCGGCCATATCGAACTGGCCGATCGCGCGGATGTCCTGCTCATCGCCCCCGCCTCGGCCTCGGCTCTTGCGCGCCTGGCCCACGGTCTGGCTGATGACGCGCTCACCTGCATCGCGCTGGCCACCCGCGCACCGGTGCTGATCGCTCCGGCGATGAACGGCAAAATGTGGTCGCATCCCGCAACCGCGCGCAACGCGGAGATTCTGCGTGAACGCGGCGTCCGTTTTATCGGACCCGACGAAGGCATGCTCGCGTGCGGCTACGAAGGCGCCGGGCGCTTGTGGCCCGTGGAAAAAATTGCGGACGAAGCGTGCGCGCTGCCGGCCTCGCGTTGATTATTTCGCCTCTCGCGAAAAAAAACGGAATCACCCGCGGAAAACTTTTTGAAATTTTTTTCAAAAAACCGTTGACGCTCACGCGCTGTCGACTTATGACCGCAATTGTGAGTTGCCAATTATGCAACCTCCAAACCCGCCACTGCGGTTCGAAAGGGGGGATTTTGGATGGCCGTTAAAAAACGCAAAAAAGCCGCCAAGAAGAAAGTTGCCAAGCGGAAACCCGCTAAGAAAAAGGCTGCTAAGAAGGCTGCTAAAAAGAAAGTCGCTAAGAAAAAAGTCGCTAAGAAGCGTCGTCGCTAAATCTTCGCGATTTTTTGTCAGTTGCATGGGAGGGGATAACATCCCCTCCCAATTTTTTTGTCCGCTGCGCGCGTGTCATCTGCTAACAACAACCCGGACATGTCCGAGTTTCTCACCACCGCGGTCGATGCGGCGCTTGTTGCGGGGAAAATCCTGCGCGACAATTTCGAAAAACCGCTCGAGGTCGACGCGGTGCATGCGCACGACATCAAACTCGAAATCGACCGCCGCACGCAGCGCGCCATCGAGGACCACATCCTTGCCCGGCATCCGGAGCACGCCATTTACGGCGAAGAGGGCATGCGTGGCGGATCAGGAGACTGCGAGTGGATTATCGACCCGTTGGATGGAACCGTGAACTATTTCTACGGCATACCCCACTTTGCCACCACTATCGCGATCCGGCGGAACAACGAGCTGCTGGCCGGGGTGGTGCACGATCCTTTGCGGGACGAGACCTGGACGGTCGAGGCCGGCGGACCGGCCAGGCTGAACGGCCGCGAAATCCACGTGAGCACCCGCACCGACTTGCAGGACTGCGTCGTTTCCATGGGCGTCTCCAAGACGATCGACACAATCGACAGCACCTTGCCCGCCTTCAACCACGCCATCCGGAAAGTCAAAAAGATGCGCATGCTCGGCAGTGCGGCACTCGATATCGCCTACGTCGCGACCGGGCGGATCGACGCCTACCTCGAAGGCACAATCAGCCTGTGGGACGTCGCCGCCGGCATTCTTCTCGTTCGCGCTGCCGGCGGCGTGGTCGAGATGCATCCCCACGCGGACAATCCGGATAAATTCCGCATCGTGGCAACCAGCGGGCGGGCCGACTTCGCTTCCCTGGTCACCGGCTGACCACCGACGCCCCAACCAATCCCCAATACTCACCCATGACCACCACCGGACTCGGTTACGACGTCCATCGCTTCATTGCGGGGCGACCGCTTCTTCTCGGAGGCGTCGAAATCCCGCACGAAAAAGGTCTCGAGGGCCACTCCGACGCGGACGTCCTTTGCCATGCCATTGCCGATGCGGTGCTCGGCGCGATCGGCGAGCAGGATATCGGCCACCACTTTCCCAACACCGATCCGACCATCCGGGGAATCAGCAGTTTATTGATCTTGGAAAAAGCGGCCAATCTGGTCCGATCCCGCGGCGCGCACATCAACAGCGTCGATGCCACGGTCATCGCCGAAGCACCGAAAATCGGGCCCCACGTCGTCTTCATGCGCGAACGCCTGGCCAGCACCCTCGGGATACCTGCGGCCCGCGTGGCGGTGAAAGCGACAACCAACGAGGGCTTGGGGTCGATCGGGCGGGGTGAAGGCATAGCCGCCTTGGCCGTGGCGTCGGTCGAGCTTCCTTGAAATGGCCCTGCGGTTCCACAACACCCTGACGCGTGCGGTCGAGCCATTCGTCCCGCGCGATCCCGCGGGCCGAAAGGTGAACCTCTACACCTGCGGACCGACGGTCTACAACCACGCCCACATCGGCAACTTCCGCGCCTATCTCTTCGAGGACCTCCTGCAGCGCCATCTCGAATACCGCGGGTATGAGGTCGACCGCGTCATGAACCTGACCGACGTGGACGACAAAACTATCCGCGGTTCGCGCGAAAAGGGCGTTCCCCTCGCCGACTTCACCAGACCGTACAAGGATGCATTCTTCGAGGACCTCAAGGCGCTGCGGATCAAACCGGCCGGCCATTTTCCCGCGGCGACGGATCCCGCACACATCGCGCGGATGATCAGCATGATCGAAACACTTGTCGCCGGGGGGCACGCCTATCAGGCCGACGACGGGTCGGTTTACTTCCGCATCGCGAGTTTCCCCGCTTACGGAAATCTCGCGCACTTGAATCTGGAGGAACTCCGTCCCTCGGGACGGGTCAGTTCCGACGAATACGAAAAGGAAAGCATCGGCGATTTTGCCCTTTGGAAAGCCCATGACGCGCAGGACGGGGACGTCAAGTGGGACAGCCCCTGGGGACCCGGACGCCCCGGTTGGCACATCGAGTGCAGCGCGATGGCCACGGCTTTGCTGGGCGACCGCCTCGACATCCACTGCGGAGGCGTGGACAACATCTTTCCGCACCATGAGGCCGAAATCGCCCAGACCGAGTGCTGCACGGGGCAGAAATTCGTCAACCTGTGGATGCACTGCGCCCACCTGATGGTCGACGGTCGCAAAATGGCCAAGTCCTTCGGCAATTTTTACACGCTGCGCGATCTTCTGGACAAAGGCTGGAGCGGCCGCGAGGTGCGCTACGTGCTCCTCTCCGCTCATTACCGGCTTCCGCTCAACTTCACCTTCGAAGGTTTGGCCGGCGCGCGCAGCGCCCTGCAGAGGCTCGACGAATGGCAGCAAAGGCTCTCCGAACTCGCTGCCACCGCCCGGCAAAGCGAGACGCACCCGCTCGTCGCGGAGGACAAGTTTGCCGCCGCGCTCGACGACGACTTGAACATCTCCGCCGCTTTGGGAGCACTGTTCGATCTGGTGCGCGACAGCAATCGCGCCATGAACCATGGCGAAATTTCCCCCGAGCAGGCCCGGGGCATCCTCGATTACTGGGAGCGCATCAATTCGGTCCTGCGCCTCGAAGCCGAGGCGGCCGCCATTCCCTCCGAAGTCGGCGCCCTCCTCCAGGAGCGCCACGCCGCACGGGTCGCCAAGGACTGGGCCAAGAGCGACGCCCTGCGTGATGAGTTGCTCAAACACGGTTGGGTGGTCAAAGATACCAAAGACGGCACCAAACTCACCCGCACCGGCGCCTGATTTACCGCCACTCACCCGCCACTGCCCCCATGACCTACTCCCCCGCCGATTATCTCGACCTCGAGCATACGGACCACCGTTCGCTTTTCGAGAAGGTGACCAACGTCTGGGAAGCGTTGCCGCTCATTGCCTCTTATCTGCAGTTTCGCCTGAAGCCGGCCATTCGCGGCAGGCAGATCGGGCGCCCCTTCATCAGCAATGCCGTATACATCGGGGACGGAACAGTCATCGAGCAGGGCGCCTTCATCAAAGGTCCGGCCTGGATCGGTGACCGCTGCGAAATCCGCGCCGGATGTTACATCCGCGAGAACGTCATTGTCGGAAACGATGCCGTCTTGGGGAACTCCTGCGAGTTCAAAAACTGCATTGTCTTCGACGGGGCCCAGATCCCGCACTTCAACTACGTGGGTGATTCCATCCTCGGACACAAAGCCCACCTGGGAGCGGGGGTGATTCTCTCCAACGTCCGCCTCGACCGGGGAGAGGTGGTGGTGCGCGACCCCGAGGCCAGCCATCCGACCGGGCTCAAGAAGTTCGGGGCCATCATCGGCGACCGCGCGGAAATCGGGTGCAATAGTGTGATCAGTCCGGGATCCCTCGTCGGACGCGACTCCGTGATTTATCCCGGCGTGCAGTGGAAGGGTAATCTGCCGTCCGATTCCGTGGCCAAATTGCGCCAGGAAATCGAAGTCACCGCGCGGCGTTAACTTGGACCACCGGCTGCGAAGAGGGAGGTTGGCTGCGGCGCACGACCCCACGCCCGGATCGATCCCCTCGCTTCCTTACGAAGGGTCTGCCTTTTCCGGAAAAACTCAGACCGAACGGCGGCGCCGCTTCACACCCAACATGGCAAGATTGCGCTTCAGCCCCGCCTCGAGGGAGGTGGCCTCTTCGTCGCTGAGGTGGGCGGCGTTGGTCAGCGCAGCCTGGGCCCGCTCGACGGCTTTGGCGACCGCCTCCTCGTCGATTTCCCCCTCGCCCGCCACCATGTCGGTGAGCACGGAAATGCGGGTCGGGGTGATCTGGGCGAAGCCCTCGCCGATCGCGGCGTAAGTGGTCTTGCCGTCGTTCGTCACCGCCAACTCGCCGGGCTCGAGCATGGTCATGAGCGGTTCGTGCATCGGCAGCACCCCGATCTCCCCGGAGGTGGTGGGCAGAACCACCTGCTCTACCTCACCGGAGCTGGAGACCCCGGCAGGCGAAACGATTTCAAACTGGATTTTGGCGGCCACTTTTTACCGGCTGACGGTGTCGATGCCGCCCTTCATGTAGAAATTCTGTTCGGGCACATCGTCGTATTTGCCCTCGAGGATTTCCTTGAAGCCGCGGACGGTGTCCTCGGTTTTGACGTATTCGCCCTTGGTTCCGGTGAAAACCTCCGCCACGTGGAAGGGCTGGCTGAGGAAACGCTGGATTTTGCGGGCACGATAGACGGTCTGCTTGTCGTCGGGACTGAGTTCGTCCATTCCGAGAATGGCGATGATGTCCTGCAGGTCTTTGTAGCGCTGCAAGACGCGCTGGACACCGCGGGCTACCTCGTAGTGCTCTTGGCCGACCACCTCCGGCGCGAGCGCCTTGGAAGTCGAGGCCAGCGGATCGACGGCGGGGTAGATGCCCAACTCGGCGATGGAACGCTCGAGCACGATGGTCGAATCCAAGTGCGCGAAGGTCGTGGCCGGCGCGGGGTCGGTCAAGTCGTCGGCGGGCACGTAAACGGCCTGCAGCGAGGTGATCGAGCCCTTTTTGGTCGAGGTGATGCGCTCCTGCAAGTTACCCATCTCGGCGGCCAAAGTCGGTTGGTATCCCACCGCGGACGGCGTACGTCCGAGCAGCGCTGACACCTCCGAGCCGGCCTGCGAGAAACGGAAGATGTTGTCGATGAAGAGCAAGACGTCCTGGTTTTTCTCGTCGCGGAAGTACTCGGCCATGGCCAGCGCGGTCAGCGCGACACGGAGACGAGCTCCCGGGGGCTCGTTCATCTGGCCGTAGACGAGGGCGACCTTCGATTTGGACATGTCTTTCTTGTCGATGATGCCCGCCTCGCACATTTCGTTGAAAAGGTCGTTGCCTTCGCGCGTACGCTCGCCCACCCCGGCGAAAACGGAGTAACCACCGTGCCCCTTGGCAATGTTGTTGATGAGCTCCATGATGACGACGGTCTTGCCGACGCCCGCACCGCCGAACGCGCCGCTTTTGCCGCCCTTGGTGAAGGGGCAGATCAGGTCGATGACCTTGATGCCGGTCTCCAGGATCTGCGCTTGGGTATCCTGCTCGACGAGTGCCGGGGCGTTGCGGTGGATGGGATATTTTTTCTCGCTGACGACCGGACCAGCCTCGTCCACCGGGTCGCCGGAGACGTTGAAGATGCGGCCCAGGATGGCTTCGCCGACCGGCACGGAGATGGGTGCGCCGGTGTCGACCACCTCACCGCCGCGGCGGAGGCCCTCGGTGCTGGACATGGCGACGGAACGCACCCAGCCCTCGCCGAGATCCTGCTGGACTTCCAGAACGACCTTCGACTTCTCGCCGCTGACATCGGCGATGGTCTCCAGCGCGTCGTAAATTTTCGGGAGTTTGCCTGCACTGAAGTCGACGTCCACAACGGGGCCGATGACTTGCACGATTTTACCGGTATTGCTCATAAGTTTGACGGGTTAGCCCATGGCGATCTGCGCCGTGGAAATCTCGAGGATTTCCGTGGTGATCGCGGCTTGGCGGATTTTGTTGTATTCGAGGGTGAGATCTTTGATCAGAGACTTGGCGTTGTCGGTGGCGTTCTTCATCGCCACCATGCGCGCGCTCTGCTCGGAGGCCCGCGCGTTCAACACCATGGCATAAAGCTGGTTGCCGACGTAGAAAGGCAGCAATGCATCGAGCACCTCCGAAGGCGAGGGCTCGAAAGCGAAAGCGGACATCCCGTCTTCCTCCTCCGAGAGGGCCGCGGCGGCCGCTTGGCCTCCCATCTGGAAGGAAGTGATGGGCAGCACCTCGTGGGCCGAGGGAAGCTGCGTCAGCGTATTGACGAAATCGGTGTAGAGCACGAAGGCGCGATCGCAGTCCCCGGCGAGAAATTTCTCGATGATGTAATGCGCCACGGGTTTGACCTCGCCGTATTCGGGCGTGTCACGCATGGGAAAATCGGCCAGGAGGTTTCGCTTGGTGCGCGCCAGAAAATCCGCCGCCTTGCGCCCCGTGGCGATGAAATCGGTCGTAGCCGGATCGAATTGCTGCACCTCGCGGAAAAGATTGGTGTTGAGGCCGCCGCAGAGCCCTTTGTCGGTGGCCACCACGTAAACCAGCGTGCGTTTGACCGGGCGGGCCTGCAGGAGGGGATGGAGGTCGTCCTCGGTGTTTTTGCTCAGCGAGACGAGCACGCGGTTGAGCATTTGGGCGTAGGGACGGGCATCCAAGGCGCGCTGCTGCGCCTTGCGCATCTTCGCCGCGGCAATCATCTGCATCGCCTTGGTGATTTGCGCCGTGTTGCGGACCGATTTGATCCGGCGGCGGATGTCCCTTGTGCTCGGCATGGCTGCTTACTTGTAGAACTGGCCGAATTCGTCGAAGGCGGCTTTGAGGTCCGCACCGAGGGCATCGTCGATCGCTTTCTTGGTGCGAATGGCGTCGAGCAGCGGAGCTTTGCGCGTCTCGAGGAACTCCTGCAGCTTGGCTTGGTAGTCTTTGATTTTTTCGACGTCGACTTTGTCCATGCACCCCTGCTGCATGGCGTAGAGGACGGCGGCTTGCATCTCGACCGGCAGCGGCTGGTATTGCTGCTGCTTGAAGAGTTCGACGATGCGGCGCCCGCGCTCGAGAAGCGCCTTGGTTTTGTCGTCGAGATCCGAGCCGAACTGCGCGAAGGCGGCCATTTCGCGGAACTGGGCGAGCTCGCCCTTGATCTTGCCGGCCACCTGTTTCATCGCCTTGATCTGGGCGGCCGAGCCGACGCGGCTGACCGACAGACCGACGTTGATGGCCGGACGGATGCCTTGGTAGAAGAGATCGCCCTCGAGGTAGATCTGCCCGTCGGTGATGGAAATGACGTTGGTCGGAATGTAGGCCGACACGTCGCCGGCTTGCGTCTCGATGATGGGCAGCGCGGTGAGCGAACCCCCACCCGCCTCCTCGCTGAGGCGCGCACTGCGCTCCAACAGGCGCGAATGGAGATAGAAAACGTCGCCGGGATACGCTTCGCGGCCCGACGGGCGCTTCAGGAGCAGGGAGATTTGGCGGTAGGCCACCGCTTGCTTGGACAAATCGTCGAAGACAATGAGCGCATCCATGCCGTTGTCCATGAACCACTCGCCGATGGCCGCGCCGGCGAACGGCGCGAGGTATTGGCTGGCAGCGTCGTCCGACGCCGAGGCCACCACGACGATGGTGTAAGGCAGGGCGCCTTCCTTTTCCAAAGTCGCGATGACGCGCGCCACGTTGGCGTTCTTTTGTCCGACGGCAACGTAGATGGAGTAAAGCGGGCGGAAATCCTTGTCGCCCGAAGCTTCACCCTGCTTGTTCAGGCGGGCTTGGCTGATGATCGAGTCGACAGCCACGGTCGTCTTGCCGGTGGCGCGGTCGCCGATGATGAGCTCGCGCTGTCCGCGACCGATCGGAATCATCGCGTCGATGGCCATGATACCGGTCTGGACCGGTTGCGTCACGGGACGGCGTTTGATGATACCGGGGGCGATTTTTTCCAGGGGGTAGTAAGCGGACGCCTCGATCGGACCTTTGCCGTCGATCGGTTCACCCAGCGTGTTGACCACGCGGCCGAGCAGGCCTTTGCCCACGGGAAGCGAGAGGAGTCGGCCGGTCGTCTTGACTTCGTCGCCTTCTTTGATGTTGCCGTAATTGCCGAGAAGAACGACGCCGACCTCGTTTTCCTCGAGGTTGAGAGCGAGGCCGAACACCCCGCCGGGGAACTCGACCATTTCGTTGAGCATGACATTGCTCAACCCCTCGACGCGGGCGATGCCGTCGCCGACTTCGCGGACCGTGCCGGTGTTGGTTCGTGCGGCTCCGGACTGGAGTCCCGCGATCTTTGCTTCGATTTCTTTGACAAGTGTGCTCATGGGCTTGGTTTTCTGAATTGGTTCAAACAGGCAGTGCTTCCAGGCGTGCGCGGACGCTGCCGTCCCACACGTCGCTGCCGACGCGCACGCGCAGACCTCCGATCAGTTCGGGGCGAACCACCGCCGCGAATGTCAGATCGTCGCCGTGGGCGCTCGTGATTTGGTCACGGAGTGCGTTCATTTCGGCTTCGGCGAGCGGCGCGGCGGTTTCGACAACCGCATGGCGGCGATCGAGTTCGAGGCGCACGAGACGCGCGAAAGATTGCAGGATCGCGAGGTAGCCGCGCGGTTTCTCCGCGGCAAGGATGTCGGTCACGGCGCGGACGCGTTGGGCGTCCAGCTTGCCGTCGACCAGGCAGCCGCGGAAGAGAGAACGGGCGGTTTTGCGGGCCTCGCGGGGCGATGTCATGCCGCGATCTCCTTGATAGTTTCCTCGTTGAGGCGTTGGCGATCGTCGGCGGTGAGAATCTTGCCGGTGACTTTGGAAGTCGTCGCGGCGACAAGTTCGACCATGGCGCTTTTGACTTCCGCTTCCATCTTGCGGCGATCCTGCTCGATGGACTCGTGGGCCTTGCGGATCACTCCCTCGGCCTCGGCGATGGCTTCCTGCACGCGCTTTTCGCGGACCGCCTCGGCGCTGGCGCGGGCTTCGTCGATGAGGGCTTTGGCTTCGACTTCCGCCTTGGCCAGGGCCTCTTTGTAGCGCTGCTCGGCCTCGGCCAGTTGCAACTTAACCTTCTCGGCGTTTTCCTGGGCTTCGGCGATGCGGCGGCGGCGCTCCGCCAGGACGTTGACGATCGGTCCGAAGGCGTATTTGTTGAGCACCCAGTAGACGAAGATGAACAGGATGCACTGGGCCAAAAACTTCGGCCAAGTGACGCCGAAGGTGCTCAGCAGGTCGGTGATGACGTTCATGTTTTTTTGGGAAATTCGGGGTGGGGGGGGGGGGGGGGGGGGGGGGGGGGGGGGGGGGGG
>JBMTVD010000047.1:0-14005 GCA_049451035.1 Chthoniobacterales bacterium
TGCGCTTACTTCACCTCGCGCCGCAAACAAAAGCTCGGCTTCGAATACATCCTCATCGCCGGGGTCAACGATTCCCCCGAACAGGCGCGCCTCCTCGCCTCGCACGCGCGCCGGCTCGACGCCAAGGTGAACCTCATCCCTTACAACACGGTGGAAGGTTTGCCCTGGGAGCGGCCGGGCGAGGCGCGCCAGCAGGAATTCGTGCGGGCCGTGCGGGCCGGAGGCGTCGTCGCCACCATCCGCCGCGAAAAAGGCCACGACATCGACGCCGCTTGCGGGCAGTTGCGTCTGCGGGTGGAGGACGAACTTTCCGCCGCGTCCGCATGAACGACCCGGTCGAGAGCTCCCGCACGCAATTCAACCGGCAAGCCGCGTGCTACGGAAGCGGGCACATCCTGCGTGATGTGTCGGACGTGGCCGCCGCTTTGGACGGATTCGACGCCACGCTGCTCTCGCCGGCTTTGGACGTGGCGACGGGTGCGGGGCACACCGCAGCCTATCTGGCCGGGCGCGGCATCGAAGTGACCGCCACAGACATCTCCGAGGGGATGCTCGGCGAAGTGCGCAAGCTGGCCGCGGAGCTCGGACTGACCATGGCCGTGCGGCAACATGTGGCCGAGCAATTGCCCTACGCCGACGGCAGCTTCGGAGCGGTGACCTGCCGTGTGGCGGGGCACCATTTTGCCGATGCCGGGGCGTTTGTGCGGGAGGCCCGCCGCGTCCTGCGTCCCGGCGGACTGCTGCTCGTCATCGACGGGGCGGCGCCGGACGATGCGACCGCGGCGGAATGGCTGCATCATGTGGAAAAATTGCGCGACCCGAGCCACGGGAGATTTTTGCGTCCGGCGCTCTGGCGGTCCTTGGCCGGGCAGGCGGGTTTCGACGTGCTCGCATGCGCGACGCGGCCGTTCAAGCAGCCCGATCTGGAATGGTATTTCCACACCGCAGGCACGCCCGAGGCGAACCGCGCCGAGGTGCGCAAAATGGTCGCCGGGGCGCCGGAGGAGGTCCGGCGCGCGCTCGGGCTTTGCGAGGAGGACGGAAAAGTCGTCTGGTGGTGGCCGCGTCTCACCCTGTTGGCCCGGAGACCGGAAGTTGCCAAAAGCGTCCGCGAAACGTAACAATGAGCGCCATGTCCACCGTCCTGGAGACACCCGATGCCGCCACCCGCGCCCGAGCGGTCGAAGCGGAGACCCGCGCCATGGGCGAGCTGCTCGGCGAGACGCTGACCATCAACATGGGTCCTTCCCACCCCTCGACCCACGGTGTGCTGCGCATCGTGCTCGAGTTGGACGGCGAGATCATCACCAAGGCCGATGCCGACATCGGTTATCTGCACCGCGGCGACGAAAAAATCGCGGAGAACATGCAATACAACCAGTTCGTGCCTTACACGGACCGGCTCGATTACCTTGCTCCGCTGGCCAACAACGTGGCCTACGCGCTGGCCGTGGAAAAATTGATGGACTGGACGCTGCCGCCGCGCGGCCAAGCCATCCGCGTGATTTGCTGCGAGCTGGCCCGCATCTCTTCGCATCTGCTCGGCATCGGGGCCTACGCCATGGATATCGGCGCGATGTCCGTCTTTCTTTACACCTTCAAGCACCGCGAGGTGATCTACAATCTGACCGAGCAGTTGACCGGCGCGAGGTTCACCACCTCCTACACGCGGATCGGCGGCATGACGCGCGACATACCGCCGGGGTTCGACCAGCAAGTACGCGCCTTCATCGCCGACCTGCTGCCCAGCCTCGACGAGGTGGACAAACTCCTGACCCGCAATCCGATCTGGCTCGACCGCACGAGGAATGTCGGCGTGATCAAAAAAGAAGACGCCATCGCCTACGGTCTGACCGGCCCCAATCTCCGCGGGTCCGGTGTGGATCACGATCTGCGCAAGGCGCACCCCTACCTGAGCTACGAGCAATACGAATTCGAAGTGCCGATCGGCACGGTGGGCGACTGCTTCGACCGTTACCTCGTGCGCATGGAGGAAATGCGGCAGAGCGCGCGTATTCTCGTCCAAGCCCTGGACAAACTGCCGTCCGGCCCGATCCATGTGGAGGATCCGAAAAACATCCTCCCCAAAAAGACCGATGTGATGACCAAAATGGAGGAACTCATCCACCAGTTCATCATCACCACGCAGGGCATCGACGCCCCGGTCGGCGAGGTTTATTTCGGCGCGGAGAATCCCAAGGGCGAACTCGGGTTCTACATTTGCAGCAAAGGCGGCGGTGTGCCGTACCGGCTGAAAATCCGCGCCCCCAGCTTCGCCAACCTCAGCATCATTCCATCGCTCCTGCCCGGCCACTATGTCAGCGACGTGCCGGCCATCCTCGGCAGCATCGACTTCGTGATGGGCGAGTGCGACCGGTAGCAGCCGGCTACCTCTCGCGGTAGGTGATCCGCGCCTTGGTCAGGTCGTAGGGAGAAATTTCGATCTGCACTTTGTCGCCGGGAACAATGCGGACGAAGTGCTTGCGCATCTTGCCGCCGATGTGGGCGAGCACGACTTTTTCATTCGCCAATTTCACGCGGAACATCGTGCCGGGAAGCACCTCGACGACGATGCCTTCCGCGGGAATGGATTCCTCTTTGGCCATGCGATCAGCCAGTCAAGCCGCTCGCCGGCTCGAAATCAACCCACTTGAGGAGGGAGGCGAGCCGGGGGAGTCCGCCGTTGTGCCACGTCCAGGGAGGCTCTTGCATGCGCCCGATGGCGCAGAATCTCGATGGACCCAACGCGGCGAAGCGGCCGGCGAGCTCCTCCGTGCAGGGCCAGAGCCCGACGGCACCGACGTGCTCCGCCGCCGGGCCCATGGCGCGGGCCAGATCGTCCGGCAGCGGTTTGACGAACACGACGCGGTGCAGCGGCGAGCCGGTGAACCAGGCGTCTTCTTCGTAAATGACCGTCCAATCCATGTTTGCGCCGCCCTCCCAGAGCGCGACGCGCAAGTCGCCCGCGGCGCGGAAACGGTAGGCCGCCCGGAGATTGGCGATGCCGGCTTTTTCCGCCACCTCGAGCGGGCCGCGCGGATGTTCGTTGTTGAATCGGTCCATGGCGGCCGCAAGTTGCTCGGCATAGCGGCGGGCCGTTCCCGGTTGCTTCTCGCGCACGTAGAAGACCTGCGGCGACAAGCAACCTTGCTGGTCGAAAAGCGAAGCATCGCGCGCCGCACCGGCACAGGAAGCAAGGCCGGGATCATCCCAGACGATACCGAGACTGGCCTTGTGCCCGTGGCCGATGAAGGTTTTGCCCGGAGCCACCCGCGAACGCAGCGCGGCGATGGTCTCGTCGGATCCGTAGACAACGACGGCCCCCGCCGAAGCCAACCAGGCATCGGGAAGATTTGTGGCCGTTTCGACGGTCGACCGCAAAACATCCGGCAGTCGCGCAACAAATTGGCCGACTTCAACCAGACCGGATTGCGGGAGTTTGACCAGATTGCGGCTGCCGAGCAGGAGTCCGCCGATGAGGCTTTGGAGTGCGGCGTGCGGTGTGTTGCCGCTCACGACGTGCAGGATCGCAGCGGGAGGAAGAGCCTTGGTTTTGGCGGCCCCGTGCCCGATCCAACGGTCGATGGCTTGCGCATCGCCGATTTCCGCCCGCAACCAACCGAGGAGATCTTCCGCCCTGGTCGGTCCGAGCCAGGTGCTGAACGGTTCCGCCGCGGCGGCGATGGCCTGTGCTCTTTGTGCGGTGTTCATCGGCTCAACCATTCATCCGCGGCGCGCGAGCAACCGCGCGGCAGGGCCGCGGGATCGCGGCCGAGCAGGGCGAAAGACTCCCCTCGCTTGATGGCAAGGTCCTGGGTGCGGATGCCGGGGACCGAGCCGATATTGGCCGCATCGTAAATGAGAACGATCCCGGTCTCGCCTTCGGCCACCTCCCGCAGGCTATCCGGGTCGACCACCAGCGCACGCGCCCAGGGCGGACCATGGTGCAGGCCGTGCGGACCACGGGCGTAGAATTGGGAACTCAACTCGGTCATCCCGTATTCGTTGATGATGTCGGCGGGCGCCAGACCGAGTTTGGCGGACATCATTTGGTAAAGTTCCGCGCGGGAAAGATGGCGGCGGTTTCCCTTGTATCCGCCGGTTTCCATGGCCGTCGATCCGGGCGGGAGGACGAGTCGTTCGTCTCCCAACCGCTCGCAGAGGTGCAGAAATCCCAGCGCGGTCCCGAGCACGCAGACGGGACTCGCCGCTTGGCGCAACCGGCCAAGGTCGATGGTGCCGCCGGCTGCGATAAAGGCTCCGCGCGGGGCCAGAGCAGCCAACATGTGGCTGAGCGAAGAGTGCGGAGCTTCGTCGGGATGCGGAGCGATGACCAAAAACGGTCCGGAGGGCAGTCCGGCAAGGCGCCAACCCTCGCGCACGGCAGTCTCGTAGATTTCCAGCGTGCGGAAGTGGTGCTGTCCGAACCCTTCGCCGGTCGTGCCGCTGGTGCGGAATGTTTTGATCGTTTCCCGCGCGGGAAAGTTGCGCAGGTCGGCATGCTTGAAAGCCTCCTGGGGGACGCAGGGCACTTGGCGCCAGGAGGACGGCCGCGGGCCGACGGCTGCCTGCTCGCAGAAACGGCGGTAGGGTTCGTTGTGCCGGAAGGTGCACTCATGCAGGCGAAGGATCATGTCGCCAAAGTCGGCGGAGCCTTCTCCCCGCATCCACGGCAGGATCGGTGCGTCCGCAGCAGCGACCGGTTTTTCCATGGCTCCATCCTGCCAGTCTCCGGCTTCGGGCAAACTTCATTTTCTCCGCGGGCGCACCGCGCGGTTCATCGGGCCATGCGCGGCTTGAGCTTGGAGAGGGG
Source organism: Chthoniobacterales bacterium (assembly GCA_049451035.1). Lineage (GTDB taxonomy): Bacteria > Verrucomicrobiota > Verrucomicrobiia > Chthoniobacterales > JACTMZ01 > JACTMZ01. Next base: position 4,814 of record JBMTVD010000047.1, read on the forward strand.
TTTCTCCAGCCAGTGCCATGACAGCGCGGCGGCCCCGATGGAGCACGCGGCGAGGATCCACACCCGCAAGGTGTTGTTGGCGGCGGGAGTGATGCCCAGCCCGTCGAGCGCGGGACCCAGCAAAATGTGCACCAGGATGTGGTAAAGATAGATGCCCAGACTGATTTTTCCCACATAGACCAGCGGGGGCCAGGAGAGGAGCCTTCCGAACCATCCCGGCCACCCTTGGGTGGTGGCTGCGATGACCCACCCGATGAAGACGGCCTCCCAGATTTCGATGGTGGCAACCCATGGATCGGTTTGCGGAAAATAACGCAGCCAGCGGGCCACCAGCAGGCAGAAGACGGCGAAGATACCGAAGCCCCAGCGCTGCGGATTCGTCATGATGATGTTTCCGAGACGCCCCCGGCCGAGCCATGCGACAAAAGCACCCGTGGCAAAAGAGTCGAGCGACCCGAACACCATGGTCCAGCGGACGACGGGGTTGATGTCGCCCAGCACGCAACCCAGACGGTAAGCGAACGCCGCGACCAGCGCGCCGGCGAGCACCGGCAGAAACCACTTTCGAGGTGTGAGCAGGACCACCACCGGCCAGAGCAGATAAAATTGCTCCTGCACCGAGAGCGACCAGAGGTGCGAGGTGACCGGCGGCCAGTAGCCGGTTCGCACGACGTGGAAGTTCGAGAGGAAGGCAAGGTGCCAGCCGAGGCTCGACCGGACCTCGCCGAAGCCCAGAACCACCGCGATGAGCAGCGAGAGATACAGCGGGGGCACAATGCGCAGCAGGCGGCGTCCGTGGAAAACCGGCAATGCACGCCAAACACTCATCCCGCCGGCCCGCGCGGCATCCTCGGCTTTCCACAGCCACAGGGTGATGAAATAGCCGGTCAGTGCGAAAAAAAGCCGCACCGAGATGGGGCCGTACTCGAAAAATTCCGGGATGTGCAGCCCGTAGTGGTGGAAAAGCACACCGAGGATGGCCAGGGCCCGCAGACCGTCCAACTGCGGCTGGTAAACGCCTCCCATGCCCCGCTGCGCCGTGGCAGGAGCGACAGTGGCGGAACTCGTCGTCATGGGATTTCGGGCCGGGCGCGGCGAATTCTGGCTGGCCGGAACGGATTGGAAAGCCTAGAAGGACGGCAATGGTGGAAGTCCTGGAAAAAATTCTCCTGCTGCAGGAGCGCGATCAGAAGCTGCAGGCGTTTTTCCACGAGATCAACGGCGTGCCCGGCGAGAAAGCCTCGCTGCAAAAAGAACTCGATGCCGCGCAGCGGACGCTCGAAGACGACAAAGCCCGAGCCACGCAGATCGAGGTCGAGCGCAAGCGTCTGGAAGTCGAAGCCGAAAGCAAGCGCGCGCAGATCGCCAAATACCAGACCCAGCAGCTGGAAACGCGCAAGAACGAGGAATATGCCGCGCTGAAGCACGAGATCGAACGCGCCGCGGCCGATATCACCTCGATCGAGGACCGCGAGCTCGAGCTCATGCAGGAATTCGAGGACCTCAAGCCGGTCATCGCCGCGGCCGATGCCAAATACAGCACCGAGAAAAACCGCGTGTCGGCACTCATGAAAACGGCCGATGAAAAAGTCGGCGTGCTGCAGGGGCGGGCCGACGAGCTGAAAGTCGAGCGCGACGCCATCGCCGCGGAGGTCAAGGCTGCCGACGAGGACCTTTTCGATCTCTACGAGAAACTTTTCCGTTCGAAAGCGGGCCGGGCTGTCGTCCCGCTCGAAGGCAACCACTGCTCCGGATGCCACATGACCGTGACGCCCGCCACTCTGCGGGATGTGAAAGTCGGCGCGCGTGTCGTCTCCTGCGAGCAGTGCGGCCGGATCGTCTACGCGCTGCCCGAGTAGGCGTCCCGGTCAGTGCCCGTTGGCACCGTGGCCGTTCGTCCCGGCGCCGCGCGGTTCGAACTCCTCGCGGAATTTTCCGACGAAACTTTGCGTCGGCCACGAGCAGGCTTCGCCGAAGGCGCAAACCGTGCGCCCCGCGATGTGGTCGGCAATGCCGACGAGTTGGGTGGCGTCGGTCGTCTTGATGTCGCCGTGCAGCATGCGCGTGGTGACTTTCGACATCCACAGGCTGCCTTCGCGGCAGGGAGTGCATTGTCCGCAGCTTTCGTGGGCGTAAAAGTCGTTGATGTTGTTGAGCACCCACAACATGTCGCGGGAGTCGTCGAGAATCATGACACCCGCGCTCCCGATCATCGAACCGGCCGCGGCGAGCGAACCGGCATCCATAACCACATCCATGAGGTCGACTTCGTCGACTTGTTCGGCCCCGTCCGCGCCCTTGCGCTTGACTCTGAATTTTTCACCGGCCCTGAGGACCTTGGCCGAGCTTCCGCCGGGGATGATGGCTTTGAGCCGGCGTCCGGGTTTCAAACCGCCGCACAGGTCGATCATCTGGCCGACGGTGACTTGCCCGCATCCGAGCTCGTAAAACCCCGGGTTCTGCACGTCTCCGCTGATGCAGAGCGTGCGGGTGCCGCCGTCGCCGGGCGAGCCGAGCTTGGCAAAGTCCGCCGCCCCCATGGCGATGATATGCTTCACGTGGCAGAGCGTTTCCACGTTGTTCACGATGGTCGGGCAGTTGTAGAGGCCGAAGACGGCCGGGAAAAAGGGCGGCTTGATGCGGGGGTAGGGGCGCTTGCCCTCGAGCGACTCGAGGAGACTGGTTTCCTCGCCGCAAATGTAGGCGCCGGCCCCCTGGTGGACGTGGATGTCGCAGTCGAAACCCGAGTCGAGGACGTTCCGGCCGATGAAGCCGCGCTCGCGCGCCTCGGCGATGGCCTTGGTCACGATGCGGGCGGCTTCGGGAAACTCGCAGCGGATGTAGATGTAGCTCAAGTGCACCTTGAGGGCCCAAGCGGCGATCATGATACCCTCGAGCAGTTGGTGCGGGTCTTCGTGCAGGATGTAGCGATCCTTGAAAGTGCCGGGTTCCGATTCGTCGCCGTTGACCACGATGTAGTGGGGCTTGCCGTCCTCGCGCTTGATGAAGCTCCACTTCACGCCGCAGGGAAAACCGGCCCCCCCGCGTCCGCGCAGGCCCGAGGCCTTGACCTCGTTGACGATTTCGTCCGGCTTCATGGCGAGGGCTTTTTTCAGCGACTCGTATCCGCCGTGGCGCAGGTAGCAATCGATCGAGGTGTCGTAGTCGTCGCGTCCGATGTTGCGCAGGACGAGCCGGCGTTCCATGGGGTGGGGGGCGCGGACGGTCTTGCGGTATCCGGTGTCGCGCCCGAGCAACGAGGCGGCATCGCTCGGCACGATGCGTTCGTGCAGGTCGTCGCCAACCATGGCGACCGGCGCACTGCCGCAGCTGGCCAGGCATTCGACGAATTCGATGGTGCAGCTGCCGTCCGGCGCGGTGACCTCGTGGGCGTGGTCGGCCTGGGCGGTGTCGCAACCGGCCGCCCGGCAAAGGTTGCCGTGCAGGTCGTAGGAACCGGCCATGGCGCACGAAAGGGTCCGGCAAACCCGAACGACCTTTTTGCCGGGTGCCGTCTGGCGGAACCACGGGTAGAAGGTGACGAGTTCGAGGATGTTGATGGGTTCGAGGTCGAGACGCCGGGCGATCCAATCCACGCCGCTTTCGTCGATCCACCCGAAATGGTTTTGCCAGAGGTGGAGCAGGGGTAGCGAGGCGCTCCGTTTGGAGACGGGGTAGCGGGCGACCGCTTCGTCGACGGCGGCAACGAGACTCTGAGGGATACTGTCGGCTTGGCGGGACGCGGCGGTCATGAACGGGAATTAGTCCTTCAAGGATACGTTCTCTTCAAGAAAAACGATGCTTCTGGTGTCCCGGTGGCGCTTGCCAGTGCGACCGGAGCCTGCGAAAATGTGAGTGAACCAAAGAAAGGCAACACATGAGCGAAAAATCATCCCAAGAGGCAAATCACAAATTCCAGAGCAGCAAATCCCACGCGGCCGAGGCGGCCCGCGAGTTTCGCGAGGCCGCGGCCGCCAAAGCGAGCGACCTGCGCGACACCCTGAACGAACGGGCCGGGGAATACCGGGACCGTGCCAGCCGCGCGTGGTCGGACACGACCGTGCGTGCACGCGGGCTCCAGGAAGACGGTGAGGATTACATCCGCGAGAACCCGTTGCAGGCTGTCGGTCTAGCGCTGGCCGCGGGGTTCGTTCTCGGTCTGATCCTGCGTCGCTGACCCGCAGCCCCATGCATCCTTCACCCGGCGCGGAACGACCGGCGTCGCCGGAGCCGCCCGGTCTTTCCGCAGCGGCCTCCGACTTCTCCGCGTCGGCCATCCGCTTCTCGCGCGCCCTGACCGGTCTCTTCGGGCTGGAATTGCGCGAGTCGGGTTGGCACGCGCTCCTTCTGGCGGCGCTCGCACTCGCCCTGCTGCTCGCGCTGGTGTTCGGCTACGTTTTTCTTCTCCTCGCCGCGGGTCTCGCGGTGGTGGAATCGTTCGGAGCAGGTCTGATCCCCACGGCCCTCGGGCTCGGGTTGTTGCATGTCGCCGCGGCTTGCGCGCTGGTTCTTGTGCTGCGGGCGCGCATCAAGCGTCCTCTTTTTCCCGGAACGCGCGAAGCAGTGCGCCGGGAAGTCGAGCGTCTCTCATGAACCGCGAAGAATACCTGAGGGAACTCGATTCCGCCGGCTGCGAACTCAAGCGCAGCGGTGCGCAACTTGTGGCGGCCGCCAATCCGGTCGCCCAACTGCGCCACGGGGTCGCCCACGACTGGAAATGGTGGCTGCCGGGCGCCTCCGTGGCCGGCTTCGCCATCGCCCGCCTCCTGCGCCGTCCCGCGCGCAAGACCAAAGCACCCAGACAGGGCCCGGCCGCGACGGGCGCTGCCTTCTGGGTGCCGCTGATGATCAAGCTCCTGCCCGCTGCCGCCGCTCAGCTGGTTCCTCTCTTTTTGAGTTTGCGCTCCGGGCGCAAGCCGTAGAAACCTTCGCACCCTGTCGTGTCTGCCCCCCCGGAACAAAGCGCTGCCGAAGTCGTCGAAGAGGCCCCGTCCACGGTCCATGCGCTGCAGCATGTGGACCATTACCTGGCGATCGGCAAGGAATCCGGGGCCTCCGACATCCACTTGAGCGTCAACCTCCGCCCGACTTGGCGCCGTTTCGGGACCCTCGAGCCCATCTGGCTGCAGGCGGACAAACTCAGCGCGGCGGACACCGAGCGGTTGGCCATGGGTTTCCTCGATGACGCCCAAAAAAAACTGCTCGAAGAGCGGGGAGACGTCGATTTTGCCTACGCGAACGAGAACGGCCGCTTCCGCACCAGCGTGGTGCGCCACCGGCTCGGATATGATCTCGTTTTCCGCATCATCCAGACCAACGTGCGGACAATGGACGAGTTGGGGTTGCCGCCCGAGCTCAAGTTGCTCACGCAATTCCAGAACGGCCTTGTGCTGGTCACCGGATCGGTCGGCAGCGGCAAGAGCACCACGCTCGCGGCGCTCGTCGAGGAGGTCAACCGCACCCGGCACGAACATATCATCACGCTGGAAGATCCGATCGAGTATCTCTTCACGCCGCAAGGTTGCCAGGTGAACCAGCGCGAAGTGCACACGCATACCGAATCTTTCGGGGCGGCCCTGCGCGGAGCGCTGCGCGAGGATCCGGATGTGATCATGGTCGGTGAAATGCGCGACCTCGAGACCATCTCGCTGGCCATCACGGCCTCCGAGACCGGCCACTTGGTGCTGGGCACCCTCCACACGGGAAATGCCGCGCGGACACTGGACCGTGTGCTTGATGTCTTCCCGGTCGACCAGAGGGAGCAGATCCGCATCATGGTCAGTGAGTCCCTGCGCGGGATCATTTCGCAACAGCTCGTGCCGCGGGTCGACGGTTCCGGCCGCGCACTGGCCATCGAGATCCTCATGAATACGCCGGCGGTGGCCAACGTCATCCGCGAGTCGAAAACCTTCATGCTGCCCGGGATCATCCAGACGGGCAAAAAGCTGGGCATGAAGTTGATGGACGACTCGCTGGCCGAACTCTACCGTGCCGGCCTGATTTCCGGCGACGAGGCCGTCTCGCGCGCCGAGCAGAAACCCGCCATGAAACAACTCTGCGGCGTCGCCTGATCCGATGGCTCGTATCGACGAACTTTTCGAGGTGCTGGTCAACGCGGGGGCGTCCGATCTTCATCTGGCCGAAGGCCAACCGCCGAAAATCCGCCGGCACGGGGACGTCGTCGCCATTCGCAATGAAGCGCTCACGGCGGATGAAATGAACTACATGCTCAGCGAAATCTGCTCGCCGAAAAACTGGGAACGATTCCAGACAAAAGGAGACCTTGATTTCGCCTACGAGATGAACGAAGACAGCCGGTTCCGCTGCAATTACTTCAAGCAGGTGCACGGTCTCGGCGCCGTCTTCCGTCTGATCCCCACGCGCATCGCCACGATCGACGAACTTGGCCTCCCCCCCGTCATCAAGGAGTTCGGTCACCTCCGTGGCGGGCTGGTCCTCGTCACGGGTCCGACCGGCAGCGGCAAGAGCACGACCTTGGCGGCGCTCATCGACTACATCAACAGCAACTTCTCCCGCCACATCGTCACCGTCGAGGAACCGATCGAATTCGTGCACTCGAACAAGCACAGTATCATCACCCAGCGGGAGGTTCCGGAGCATTCGGCCAACTTCCCCGTCGGTTTGAAGGCGGCGCTGCGCGAGGACTCCGACATCGTGCTGGTCGGCGAAATGCGCGACCTCGAGACCATCTCGCTGGCCCTCACCGCCGCGGAGACCGGCCTCTTGGTCTTCGGCACCCTGCACACCAACAACGCGAGGAAAACCGTCGATCGCATGATCGATGTTTTCCCCTCCGACCAGCAGGCGCAGGTGCGCACCATGCTGGCCGCCTCGCTGCGTGGGGTGGTGGCGCAGTTGCTGCTCAAGCGCCAGGATGGCGGTGGTCGCATCGCGGTCAACGAGATCCTCGTGGTCAACAGCGCGGTGGCAGCCATCATCCGCGAGGGTGCGACCCAAAAACTGCAGGACGCCATCGTGGGCGGCAAAGCGCAGGGCATGCAGTTCATGGACGACGCCATCTGGGCCCAATTGCAACAGGGGCATGTGTCGCCCCACGAGGCCTTCATGAAGGCCATCGACAAGAGCCGCTTCAAAGCCTTCCTGCCCGAGGAAGAGGCCCAACTGGCCAACTCGGCCGGTGCAGCGGCCTGAGGCGGTGTTTCATCCCTTGCCGCGGAGCTTGCGGCCCGATAATTGTTGCGTTTTGCGGTCGCAGTCGACCTCGCCACTCACCACATGAAATCCACCGTACCGGCCGAGGAAGTTGCCGCCTTTTTGGAGGCCAGACACGGCGACCCCTTCCACACGCTGGGCATGCGCCGGACCGGGGGATTCACCTCGGTGCGCGCCTTCCGGCCGGATTGCGTCTCCTTGACGGTGGTCGACGCCGGCGATCGCACGCGCGTTTTCGAGGCTTCCAAGATCCACGCCGAGGGTTTCTTCGAGGCGGTGCTTCCCAAGGGAGCCGGCGAGTTTCCCTATCTGTTGCGGCTGAAAAACAGCGCGGGCGACGAATGGGAGGAGCGCGATCCTTATTCCTTCGGTCGCGTGCTGGGCGAGACCGATGTGCATCTTTACGCCGAGGGCAACCACTGGGAGATTTACCGCAAGCTCGGCGCGCACCTCCGCACGGTCGACGGCGCTTCGGGTGTCAGTTTCAGCGTCTGGGCGCCGAATGCGCAGAGGGTCAGCGTGGTCGGCGATTTCAACAACTGGGACGGACGCGTGCACGTCATGCGCAAGCTTATGGGCAGCGGGATCTGGGAAATTTTCGTTCCCGGAGTCAAAGAGGGAGCCCACTACAAATTCGAGATCAAGGGAGAGCAGGGCAATGTCTTCCTCAAGAGCGATCCGTTCGCCTTCTACGGCCAACATGGTTTGCAGACCGCCTCGATCGTTTACGATCTCGACCGCTTCGCCTGGTCGGACCAGGGCTGGATGGAATACCGCGCCAAGCAGGAGTGGCACCGCAAGCCGCTCAGCATCTACGAGGTTCATCTCGGGTCCTGGCAACGCATGGCCGAAGACCAGAACCGGCCCCTCAGCTACCTCGAACTTTCCCACCGGCTCATCCCTTACTGCCTCGAGATGGGATTCACCCACATCGAGTTGATGCCGGTGGCCGAGCATCCGTTCGACGGTTCGTGGGGCTATCAGGTGGCCGGCTACTACGCCCCGACCAGCCGTTTCGGGAACCCCGACGAGTTCCGCCACTTTGTCGACAACTGCCACAAGGCCGGTCTGGGTGTGATCCTCGACTGGGTGCCGGCTCATTTTCCCAAGGATGCGCACGGCCTTGCCGAGTTCGACGGAACACACCTTTACGAGCACGCCGACCCGCGGCAAGGGGAGCACCGCGACTGGGGAACTTACATTTTCAACTACGGGCGCAACGAGGTGCGGAATTTCCTCATCGCCAACGCGCTGTTTTGGTTCGAGCAGTACCATATCGACGGGATGCGCGTTGATGCCGTGGCTTCGATGCTCTACCTGGACTATTCCCGCGAGGCTGGCCAGTGGGTGCCCAATTGTTACGGCGGCCGGGAGAACCTCGAGGCGATTTATTTCCTCAAGCGCTTCAACGAGGTCAGCTACGAGCGTTTCCCCGGTATTATCACGATTGCCGAGGAATCAACCGCCTGGCCCGGGGTCTCGCGCCCGACTTATCTCGGCGGGCTCGGGTTCGGTTTCAAATGGAACATGGGATGGATGCATGACTTCCTCCACTACATGAGCCTCGACCCGATTTACCGGCGCTACCATCAGGGCAGTATCACCTTCTCGCTGCTCTACGCCTTCCACGAGCACTTCATCCTTGTGTTGAGCCACGACGAAGTCGTGCACGGCAAGGGGGCCTTGCTCGGCAAGATGCCCGGCGACATGTGGCAGAAGTTCGCCAATCTGCGCATGCTTTACGGCCTGATGTGGGCGCACCCCGGGAAGAAACTGCTTTTCCAAGGCGGCGAGTTCGGCCAGTGGGACGAGTGGCGCTACAACCAGAGCCTCGACTGGCACCTCACGCAATTTCCCCTGCACGCGGGTCTTTCACGCCTCGTGCAACACCTCAACCGCATCTACCGGGAATATCCGGCCTTTTACGAACTCGACGACAGCCACGAGGGCTTCGAGTGGATCGATTTTCACGACTCGGACAACAGCGTGGTCGCCTTC
>JBMTVD010000048.1:0-13799 GCA_049451035.1 Chthoniobacterales bacterium
GGCGGAGTTCGATGTCGACTTCCTGCGCCTCGGGGAGGACGGCGACGGTGGCGGTGGAGGTGTGGATGCGGCCCTGGGCCTCGGTCGCCGGAACGCGCTGCACGCGGTGAACCCCGCTTTCGTAGCGCAGGCGCCGGAAGACGGCGTCGCCGATCACCTTGAAGACGACCTCTTTGAAACCGCCGAGGCCGGACGGGCTGGAGTCGACGGGCTCGATCCTGAGTCCGTGCGCCTCGGCGTAGCGCTGATACATGCGGTAGAGATCGGCGGCGAAGAGCGCGGCTTCGTCGCCGCCCGTGCCGGCGCGGACTTCCACGATGGCGTTGCGGTCTTCGCTCTCGTCGGGCGGGAGCAGGGCGAACTGGATGTCGCGGTCGAGGACGGTGAGGCGTTCGTTGATTTGCGGGATCTCCGCGGCGGCGAGCTCGGCCATCTCCGGATCGGTGCCGGTGGCCAGTGCCTCGTTTTCCTTGAGCTGCGTGCGCAGCCGGCGCGCTTCGTCGTCGGCTGCGGTCAGTTCCTTGAGGCGGGCCTGTTCGCGCATGACATCGCGCGCTTTGGCGGGGTCGGCGTAGAAATCGTCGGACGAGACCAGTTGATCCAACTCGGCGAGGCGCTCGCGTTTCTTGGCGATGAGCGGGGCGAGATCCATGAAAAGAAAAACGGCGACCGGCCGCGGGGCGGCGCGATCACCGTGTCAGCAACAAACCAGCTAAGCTTTTTTCACCCGGGCGGCTTTGACCGACCCGTAGCGGCGGGAGAATTTCTCCACGCGACCGGCGGTATCGATGAACTTCTGTTCGCCGGTGAAGAAGGGGTGACAGGCCGCGCAGATGCCGATTTTGACGTTCTTGCGCGTGGAGCGCGTGTGGTAGACCGCCCCGCAGGTGCAGGTGATGGTCGTTTCGGCGTAGTCGGGATGCAAATCGGCTTTCATGGAAAGAGGATCGGTGAAATTAGCTGTTTGCTCCGGGGAGGCAAGCAAAACCGCCAAAAGCGATCTTTGCCACGGGGGCCCCTTGGGTTAGCCTGAAGGGGATGGAACACTCGGCCAAATGGTATCTCCGCAAGCACGAGGACGGGGAGGTCTTCGGGCCGGTCGATTTCGCCAAGCTCAAAGACTGGGCTCGCGCCGCCCAAGTTTCTCCCTTGGACACCGTCAGTGATGATCTTGTCAACTGGGTCAAGGCACCCATGTTGCAGGCGTTGCACATGGACTACCTGATCCAGTTGGGCGAGGAGACCTTCTACGGCCCGACCACCGAGGAAGCTGTCCACGAATTCCTGCGTCTCGGCGAGATCGATGCCGATGCCCTGCTCATCAACTGTTGCACCGGCACCGAAACGACGTTGCGTGAAAGCGGCTTTTTCCAGGGGCAGACCCCGCCGCTGGAGGAGATCGCCCCGGCCGAGCCAGGACGCCGCACCATCCGCCAAAACCTCCAGCAGCGAATCCGTGAACTCGAGTTGCTGGTTGTCGAAAAACGCCAAAAGCTGGAAATGGCCGAAGTCCGCATCCGGCAGCTTGAGCGCCGCCTGCAGGAAACCGGCCTGCGTCCCGATTGAGCGCCTCGGTTGCCAAGCAGCGTCTGGATCTGCTTCTCGTGCAACGCGGGCTCTGTGCCTCGCGTGAGAAGGCGCAGCGCCTCATCATGGCCGGACAGGTCTTCAGTGGCGGCACCCGGTTGGAGAAGGCCTCGCAGTCGCTCGCCGGCGATGTGCCGCTCGAAGTGAGGGCGGGCGAGCGCTATGTCGGGCGCGGGGGCCTCAAACTCGAGCACGCTCTCCGGCACTTTGGCGTCGATCCTGCGGGATTGGTCTGTCTCGACGTCGGGGCTTCGACCGGCGGATTCACGGACTGTCTTCTGCAACACGGCGCCGCCAAGGTTTTTGCGCTCGATGTCGGCCACGGCCAACTCGCCTGGAAAATCCGCAACGACCCGCGCGTTGTGGTCATGGAACACTGCAACGCACGCCACCTCAAACCCGGAGATATCCCCGAACTCACCCAATTGGCCACGGTCGATGTGAGTTTCATTTCTCTGACTTTGGTCTTGCCGCCGATGGCGGCCCTTCTTAGTGACGGCGGCATGATTCTGGCGCTGATCAAGCCGCAGTTCGAACTTTCGCGCGATGAGGTCGGGCGCGGCGGCGTGGTGCGCGATGAAGACGCCCGCGCCCGCGCCGTGGAAAAAATCCGGGCTTTCGTCGCGGAACGCGGCTGGCAGTGGGGTGGCGTGACCGGTTCCCCGATCACCGGGGCGGACGGTAACCGTGAATTTCTTTGCCTGATCCGGCCATGAAAGTCGGCATCCTCGCCCGCATCGACAAACCGCAGGCGGCGGCGCTGGTGCGCTCCCTCTGCGACTCGCTGTTGTCCCGCGGGGTGGAAACCGTTTTGGAAAAGCGCACCGCCGGTCTGGTGGGCGAGAGCGGTCTCGATGAAAACACGCTGGCCGAATCGTGCGACGCGGTTGTCGTGCTCGGAGGCGACGGGACGATATTGCGCGCGCTGCACCGCATGCAGGGCAAAGTACCGCCCATTTTCGGCATCAACCTCGGATCGCTCGGATTCCTCACCGGGGTCAGTAGCGAGGATTGGGGAAGGGCGGTCGACAGCATTGTGGCGGGCGATTACCGGCTCAGCGCGCGGACGCTCCTGCGCGTCGAACTCGAGCGGGGCGGACGGGTCGTCGAAACCTTCCTCGGTTTGAACGACGCGGTGGTCAGCCGCGGCCACCACTCGCAGCTGATCAAGATCGAAGTGCGCGTCGATGGCGAGGAACTCTGCGTCTACAATGCCGACGGCCTGATTCTCGCCACGCCGACCGGGTCGACGGCCTATTCCATGTCGGCGGGCGGTCCGCTTCTGCTGCCCGACAGCTCTTCGTTCGTCCTCACCCCGATCTGCCCGCACGTGCTGACCAACCGTTCTGCCGTGGTGCCCGACAGCGCGTTGCTTGAGTTGCGCGTGGTCGGCGAGGCGCCGGGGGTGACGGTCAACGTCGACGGTCAGGAGATCCGCGAACTCGGTCCGGCCGATGTCCTCAGGGTCTCGCGTGCCGCCGAGAAGCTGCAGCTGGCCACTTTGCCCGGTCGCACCTTCAGCGATCTTTTGCGCGAGAAGCTCAAATGGAGCGGCAGCAACGTATGAGCATCCGCCTGGTCGAACCCTCGAACGTGCGGCTCGACCTTTCCGCGGCTTCGCGCGACGAAGCCGTGCGCTCGGTCGCCGGGTTGCTGCGCGGCGATCCTCGCATCGGATCATGGGAGGCGTTCTGGGCTTCGATCGGGCCCAAGCAGGTTGTCGATCTCAAGGGAGGGGTTTGTCTGGCCCACGGGCGCCACGAGTCGGTGCGCGATTTGGCCCTTGCCGCGGGCCGCTGGCCGGCCGACGGCGCTCCCGGGCTGCCTCGCCACGTTTTTGTCTTCGCCATCCCTTTCGCCATGGCCGAAGACTACCTGCGCGCGGTCGGGGCCTTGGCCCGTGCCTGCGGGGAAGAGAAGAGCCTGGCTGCGCTGGGCAAGGCGGCAACCCCTTCCGGATTCGCCGAGGTGCTCGAGCAACTTCTCGGCTGAGTACCGAGACCGCTCTTGCTGTGCAAGCGATGAGGCGGCAAATTTGCCCGATGCCGCTTGTTTCCGTCCAAAACCTGCGCACGTGGTTCCCCGTGCTGGGCGGTGTTTTCCGCCGCAAAACTGGTGAGATCAAGGCGGTCGACGATGTGAGTTTCGATGTCGAGGCGGGCCAAACCGTCGGCTTGGTCGGCGAGAGCGGCAGCGGCAAGACCACGGTGGGGCGCACCATGCTCAAGCTCACCCCGGCCACCGCCGGGCGCGTGCTTTACGAGGAGCGCGATATTTTGCCGCTGGGCGAGGGCGCTTTCCGTCCTCTGCGCAAGGACATGCAGATGATCTTCCAGGATCCGTTCGGGTCGCTCAACCCGCGCATGACGATCCACGCCATTCTCGCCGAACCTCTCGAAATCCATTTTCCGGGCATGACGAGGGAAGAGCGGCGCGAGCGCGTGGCCGAATTGCTCCGACTCGTCGGTTTGCCGGCCGATGCCATGGGACGTTATCCGCACGAGTTCAGCGGCGGACAGCGCCAGCGCATCGGGATCGCGCGCGCCTTGGCCGTGAAGCCGAAATTCATCGTGTGCGACGAACCGGTCAGCGCGCTCGACGTGAGCGTGCAGGCCCAGATCGTCAACCTCCTGCAGGATCTGCAGGAGCAACTCGGCATCGCCTACCTTTTCATCGCGCACGATCTTGCCGTGGTGAAACACGTGAGCGACCATGTGGTCGTCATGCACCGCGGAAAAATCGTCGAATCGGCCCCGTCGGAGGCCATCTACGGCGATCCGCAGCACGATTACACCAAGAAGCTTCTTTCTGCCGTGCCACGCCTGGCGGCCTGAAAACCTCGTGAGCACCGCCCGCAAAGTCCTCTTTCTCAACTGGCCGCTTCTTCTGCTCGTTTTGCTGCTCGCGGGCTTCGGAATTTTTGCCATTTACAGCGCGACGTGGATGCGCGACCAGGATTTCTGGAGCCGCCAGTTGATCTGGTTGGTGGTCGGTCTGGTCCTCTGCGCGGCCGTTTCGCTCCGCAATTACGAATGGGTGCGCGTCGGCGCCGTGCCGCTCTACATTGCCGCGGTCGTAGGTCTGGTCATCACGCACTTCTTCGGGGCCAAGGTTTACGGAGCGCGCAGCTGGCTCGACCTTGGCTTCATCACTTTCCAGCCGTCGCAGCTGGCCATCATCGCCTCGATCATGGTGCTGTCGGTTTTCCTCTCCGGATACGAGGAGATGCCCGCCCCCCTGCGCATCGCGGTGTGCGGGCTCATTGCCGCCGTGCCTTTTGTTCTCATTCTCATCCAGCCGGATCTCGGGTCGGCCATCACGTGGATGCCCGTCTTTCTGGCCCTGCTGTATGCCGCGCGGATTCCGGCGCGCTACCTCATCAGCATGGTATTGCTGGTTGTCGCCATCATTCCCCTGGTTGTGAATTTCGGTCTGCGGCCCTACCAGAGGCAGCGCATCGTCACCTTCCTCGATCCGGAACTCGATCCGCGCGGCGCGGGCTGGACCATCAACCAGTCGCTCACCGCGATCGGTTCCGGCGGTTGGAGCGGCAAAGGCTTCAAGGCGCCCAACACCCTCAACGAACTTGGGTTTCTTCCCAGCACCATTGTGCACAACGATTTCATTTTTTCCGTCATCGGCGAGCAGCACGGCTTCATCGGGGGGGCGCTCCTGCTCCTCGCTTTCGCCCTGCTGACCGGCCTCGGTCTCCTCGTGGCCTTGAAAGCCACCGATGACCTGGGGCGCCTTCTGGCCGTGGGGCTGACCACGCTGCTCTTTACCCACATTTTCATGAACATCGGGATGACCATAGGCGTGACGCCGATCACAGGGCTACCTCTGCCCCTTGTTAGCTACGGGGGGTCTTTCCTCCTGGCCGTGTGTCTTAGCATCGGGTTGCTCCAGAGTATCTGGGTGCACCGCCAAAGGGCGGGAGGCAGGCGTCTTTGGATCCGCAAGTAATTCAGGAGTAAGGACATAAGTACATAATACGCCGGGAAAAAAAATTCCCCGATAGCTTGCGCGGGGCCCGCTCATGCTCCATAGTCTGCGGATTCGCGAATGAATTTTCCGGCAGCCTTCATCCCGTCGGTCTGCTTGCTCCTCGCCTTGGCGCCCGTGGTTACGGCCACATCAGCAGCCGGTTTTGAGGAGCAAGCGCTCCGCCTGCGCGAGAGCGTGCTTTTGCGTGTCGAGCCGCGCCTGACGCAACCGGCCCGTGAGCAAGCCGCGCGTGCGGGCAACTCCCGCCGCTACCCTTGGAAGAACAACATTGTCACCACGGTCTTCTGGATCGGCGAAAGCGCGGCGAAAAACAACCCGGTGCCGAACAACAAAAGCTCCTGGGACACGAGGTGGGTGCACAACTATGGCGGCTACGACGACCCCGACCCCCGGGCCCGCCGCGGCTACATTCCGGCCCGCTTTATCCCGCGGCAAAACCCTTTCTATATCGCGCTGCCTTACAACGACGTCACCAAAGGTACAACCAAGGCCGAAGCCCCGCGGGTCATTCCCTGGTTCCGCGAGTCCTTCGTCAAGCGGGGACAGTCGGTGCTGAAAGGCCGCTGGGTCGTTGTACGTCACCGTGGCCGCGAGGCTTATGGGCAATGGGAGGATTGCGGGCCCTTCCGCACGGATCACTGGCAGTATGTTTTCGGCAACCAACGTCCGCTGCCCAACCTCAACCAAGGCGCCGGCTTGGATGTCTCCCCGGCTATCCGCGATTTTCTCGGACTCCGCGGCAAAGATATTTGCGATTGGCGTTTCGTGGATTTCAGTGAGGTGCCCTCGCGAGGCCCATGGGCTCTCTATGGCGACAACAACACTTTTGTGCAGAAGCGCCGGCGTAGCGATGTGCGCTTTGCCGAAACCCAATCCGGATCCCGGGTCCGGTCCAATTGAAGGTACCTGCCAAGGTCGCGGCCTTCACCGCCGGCCATGAATCTTTCCTCGCCATCGAAGCGTTTTAGTGTAAAACGCTCCTTTTGAACCGGGTCAGCGGCCTCGGGTCTCAGGACGGAAGCACCTAACAAAAATCCGCAGCTTTTTGATGAAAATCATCAGCATCAACGGGGAGGACGTCATTCCGCCCCTCGCCACCCCGACTTGGAAGCCGGAACACGACCTTTTCGACAAATGCGTGGCTTACGATGAGCCCGAGCGGGCCCGGGCCCTCGGGATTTATCCCTTCTTCCGGCCCATCGAGGAAATGGACGGTGCCGAAGTCCTCTGCGAAGGCAAGCGCGTCATCATGGTCGGGTCCAACAATTATCTCGGTTTGGCCAACGACCAGAGGGTGGTCGACGCCGCCATCGAGGCGACCCGCAAATACGGCCTCGGCTGCACCGGGTCCCGCTTCCTGAGCGGCAATCTCATCATCCACGAGCAACTCGAGGAAGCGCTGGCCGCTTACACGGGCAAGGATGCCGCCCTGCTTTTTTCCACCGGCTATTTTGCCAACCAGGGCGCACTGACCTGCCTTTTCGAGGACGGTGACTACATCCTCTGCGACAAAGAGAACCACGCCAGCCTCATCGACGGTTGCCGCATGTCACCGGCCAAAATCATTCCTTTCTCCCACAATTCGCCCGAGTCGCTGCGCCGCCGTTTGGCCCGGCTGCCCAAGGAGGCGGGTAAAATGGTCGTCATTGACGGTGTCTTCAGCATGTCCGGGGACATCGCGCGGTTGCCCGAACTCATGGCCGTGGCCGAGGAATTCGGGGCCAAATTCTACGTCGACGAGGCCCACGCTCTGGGCGTGATCGGGCCGGATGGCAAGGGCTCCGCATATCATCACGAGGTGGCCCACCGGGCCGATCTGATGATGGGGACCTTCTCCAAGTCGCTCGGTTGCATGGGCGGGTTCTTGGCCGGCGACGAGGATGTGATAAAATACGTCCGCCACAAAGCCCGGTGCTTCATTTTCACCGCGTCGCCCACGCCCGCGGTGGCCGGCGGTGTGCTCAAGGCCCTCGAGATCATGCAGCAGGAGCAGTGGCGCCTGGTGAAGCTCTGGGAAAATACCCGCCGCATGCACAAGGGTTTCCGCACGTTGGGGTTCCACATCGGTACGACCGAGACACCGATCGTCCCGATTCTCGTCGGCGACGAGCAAAAGGCCTTCTTCTTCGCCCAGCGTCTCTTCGACAACGGAATCTTCGCCACCCCGGCCATCTTCCCCGCCGTCCGTCGAGGACAAGCCATTATCCGCACCAGCTACATGGCCACGCACACGCCGCAGCAACTCGATTATGTCCTCGAGACTTTCGAGCGCATCGCCCGCGAGCTTCGCATCTTTGAAGACGATGCCTACCAGCGCGCCGCCGGGGAAATCCCCCAGAGGCATCAAGATAGTCCCCTGCCGCACCCGGCCCGAGCTGCGGCGGTTTGAGAACGCGGCCGAGGATATCCTCGGCGCGGCTCCGCAGTTTGTCCCCCCCCTCCCGGGCAGCGTGGTCGAAACGTTTTTGCCGGGTTCGCCGTTCCTTGTCGCCCACGGTGAACTGCAAGCCTTCCTCGCCCTGCGTGGCGGGCGCCCGGTGGGACGCATCGCCGCCATCCTCAACCGGTCCCACAACGACTACCACCGCGACCGCACGGGTTTTTTCGGATTTTTCGATTTTGCCGAGGACGAGACGGCGGCGGAGCTTTTCGGTGCGGCTGTCGGTTGGTTGGGGGCCCGGGGCTGCGATCTGGTCCGTGGACCTTACTCGCCGAGTGTCAACGACACCTGCGGCCTGCTCACGCATGGTTTCGACGACGCACCCGCTGTCTTCATGCCTTGGAACCCGCCCCGTTACGTCGAGACCTACCGCTCTCTCGGACTGCACCCGGTCCGCACTCTCTATTCGTTCGACATCCGTCTCAACGTGCCGGCCGACCCGACCATCGCCAAGCTGGCCGACCGCACGCGCCGCCGGTCCGGTTTGGACACCCGCGCCTTTCGCCTCGACGACATTGAGGCCGAACTGCGGATCCTGCAGCGGCTCTACAACGTCACCCTCGACCGCAACTGGGGCTATGTTCCGGTCAAATGGGAAGATCTCGAGCACTCGGCCCGCGGGCTCAAGACCATCGCCGACCCCGGCATGATTTATTTCGTCACCCACGGCGGCCGCGAGGTCGGCTATTCCATCTCGCTGCCGGACATCAACGACTTCCTGCTCCGCTCCCGTCGTTGGCCGCGCGGCTTCCTGCGCTTGCTGCCCATGCTCTGGATGATCAAAACGCGCAAGCCTCGTCGTGCCCGCCACCTCATCCTCGGTATCGAGCCGGAATTCCGCCACACGGTCGGCATCGCCCCGCTGCTTTACCATGAAACCTTCGGTCGCGTCGGTGCCTGCGGCTACGACTGGGGTGAAATTTCGTGGATCGAGGCGAACAACGAGCAGATTGTCCGCGGCATCGAAATGCTCGGCGGCACCAAGGGCGAGACCTATACCCTCTGGGAAAAACCTCTTTGATTCCATGCGCATCCTCGTCACCGGCGGCACAGGCTTCATCGGCCGGACGTTGATCCTGCGCGCCCTGCGCGATGAGCGCATCGGCGAAGTGATCGCCCCCGTCCGCTCGGAGGACAAGCTGCGCACCCAGCTGGCGCGGGAGGGGGTCCGGTCCGCGGCCAAACTCACCATCCTCGAAGCGGAGGCCCCGCATTGGGATTTCCGGCCCATCGGCCCGGTCGACCGCCTGGTCCATTGCGCCGGCGTCCTTTTCGGCCGCACGCGCGACGAATATTTCCGGGTCAATGTCGACGGCACCCTGCGGCTGCTCGAGTCGGTGCCCGGGAATCCGGAGGCCGTGGTTCTCTCCTCGCAATCCGCCGGCGGCCCGACCCCGCAGGGGCATCCGGCCAAGAAGCTCGATCATCCCGACCGTCCCATTTCATGGTATGGCGAATCCAAACTGCACATGGAAAAGGAGGTGCGTGCCGCGGGCCACGGGCGCGTCCGTTTCCTGCGGGCCCCCATGGTTCTCGGTCCCGGCGACCAAGCCACCCTCCCGCTTTTCCGCATGGTGCGCGGCAGTCTCTGGACCAAGCCGGGCCGCGAACTCAAGCATTTCAGCTGGGTGTCATCCGACGACCTGGCCGAGGCCATCGATACTTGGTTCGAGCGCGGGGGTGAATTGGGGGTGGCCCATGTCACGTCGCCCGGCACCATCACCGATGCCGATCTCATGCTCACCGCCGGCAAGGTGAGCGGGCGGCAGGGCCGCTTGCTGCACGTCCCGCAGTCCCTTCTCAAGCCGGTGGCCTTCGCCTCGAAATTCATCCCCGCCATCGGCCAGAGCGTCCCGTCACTCACCGCCGACCGCGCCCGCGAAATCTGGCCCGACCGCTGGGTCATCGACCCGGATCCCTTCCACCAGGCCACCGGCTGGCGCGGGCAGGCTACGCTCGAGGATACGCTGGCCCGCACGCTCGCGTGGTTCCAGCGCGAGAAGTTGGTGTGATGCGGTCGGCCGGGCCAGCCGACCGTGCGTTTTTCAAGCCGGGGCGAAATCCAGTTGCTGCTTGAAGGGGTCGACCCGGGCGACGATTACTTCGATTTCGTCGCCGGCTTGGTAGGTTTTCTTCTTTTTCCGTCCGACAAACCGCTGGCGCGCCTGATCGAAGGTGTAGAAATCGTCGCCCAAGGCGGAGACATGGACCAAGCCGCCGGCCATGACCTCCGGCAATTCGACGAACATCCCGAAGTTGCGCACTTCGAGGACGATGGCTTTGAAGGTGCGTCCGGTGCGCTTGGCCATTTGCTGGCGGAAAAACTCGAACTTCTTGAGCCGCACCGCCTCGCGTTCGGCCTCCGCGGCGTTGCGTTCCGTGGTCGAAATGTGTCTCGCGATTTCCCCGAAAGGAATCCGCCCCTTCGGTTTGGTGTAGCCGCAGATGTCGGACAGGACGCGGTGGACAACGAGGTCGGCATAACGGCGGATGGGACTGGTGAAGTGCGTGTAATCGCTCTTGGCCAGCCCGTAGTGGCCCGCCGGTTCCGGCGAATAGCTGGCGCGCTTGAGGCTTTTGAGCAACGCGGTCTTCAAGGCGTATTCCTCCGGCTGTCCGCGCAACATTTTCAAGAAACGCGTCAGTTCCTTGCGCACCGCGAGGTTGCCCACTTTGTGCCCGTGCATTTGCACGCGCTCCCGGTATTCGTTGAGCTTGGCTTCGTCCGGCTTCTCGTGCACGCGGTGGATGGCCGCCGCGGGCGTCATGCGGAAGAGGCGAGCGACCGCCTCGTTGGCTGCCAGCATGCATTCCTCGATGAGTTGGTGGGAAATGTCGTTCTCGATGCGCTCGAGACGTTCCGGTCGGCCCTGGTCATCCAACCACACTTTGACCTCGGGAAAGTCGAGATCGAGCGAGCCGTCCTCGAAGCGCTTTTTGCGCAGCACCGAGGCCATGGCCCACGCCTCGTGGAGCATCCGGTCGAACCGGTCGGCCGGCGCGGCTTGGAGGCGCTTGAACGCTTCTTTGTAAGTGAAGCGTCGCGCGCTGCGGATGATGCATTTGGCAAAGCGGGACTTCCGGATCTTGCCGTCGCGCGAGATGTCGAGAAACGCGGCGAAAGTCAGGCGGTCTTCATCCGGCCGCAGGCTGCACAGTCCGTTGCTCAACGCCTCGGGCAGCATGGGAATGACGCGGTCCGGGAGATAAACGCTGTTGCCCCGCCGGTAAGCCTCCTGGTCCAAAGGTGTCCCCGGGACGACGTAGTGCGACACATCCGCGACATGCACGGTCAAGGCCCATCCATCCTTGGTTTTCTCGACATGAATGGCGTCGTCGAAGTCGCGCGCGTCGTCGGGATCAATCGTCACGACGAGCGTGCCGCGGCAGTCTTCACGCCCGCGTGCGGCCGTGGCCGGGACTTGGGCGGGAAAAGCGCGTGCTGCGGCCAGGACGTTTTCCGGAAAGCGGGTCGGCAGATCGAATTTGCGGACGATCGATTCGATGTCGACGCCCGGTTTGTCGGCGGGCCCGAGCACTTCGACGATCTCCCCCTCCGGATTGACATGCCGTGAATTCCATTCACCCAGTTTGACGACGACTTTGTCGCCCTGGTTGGGACGCAGGGGCGGGGCCGGTTGGGGGACGTAGATATTGTGGACGAAGTGCTTGTCGTCGGGCACGACATGCCAGAAGCGGGCCGATTTTTCCAACGTCCCGACGGCCGTGGTGGTGCCGCGCCGGAGAATGCGGATGACACGCCCGCACGGCTGGTAGCCGCGGTGCGGGGGTTGATCGCGCAGGAGTCGCACCACCACGCGGTCGCCGGGCAGCGCGGTGGTCGTGTTCTCCGGGCTCAGGTAGAATTCCGGCTCGCCCGGTGTGTCGCGCAGCAGATGCGCCGAGCCGTCGCGGTGCGTCTGTATGGTGCCGACGGCGAGATCGGCATCCTTCGGCAGCGTATAGCGGTCCTGGCGCACGCGGACAATTTCGCCGGCCAGCTCGAGGTCGTGCAGGGCCTTGGCGATCGTCTGAGGGCTTGTTCCTTTCACCGCGCGTCCGATCTCCGGCAGTGACGGCGGGGAGGATCGTTGGCGGCGGACCACGGCAAGAACGCGCGAAGCCAGAGCGGGATCGGATGGGCCGGCAGGCGAGACCGAGGGGCCCGGCACCGCTTGCGGGCGATTGTCTGGGCGTCGGCGTCGGGTGGCCGGGACGCTTTTCCGGACTCGGGATGGGCCGGTCCGGCGGCGGGTGCGTGGCATGTCGAAGACTACCATCGGGCCGGGCTTGTTTTACTGCAAGACGATTGGCGTCCGGACAGGATAACCTTCACCGATGACTTTGCCCGCGGTCTGGCTCAAGTGGTTCGCGGCGCTGCTTTGCGCGGTGTGGGTCGCCTGGCTCGCGGTTCTTTGGCAGCCCTTGCGGCAAATCGAGCTCCACACCACCAACTTGCTGGCGCGGCTTTCCGCCCGCGACCATGTTGCGGTGGCGGGAATGATCTGCCCGGAATTCCGGAATGCGTGGGGCCACGGTCGCGAGGAGTCGTTGCGCAAAGCCGACGAACTCTTCAACCATTTCTTCACGCTCAAGATCCTGCCCACCGGACCGATGGACATCCGTCTGTCCGATGGTCAGGCGGTCAACCGCGTGCCCCTCGGAATTTTCGGGTCCGGGACTCCCGTGGCCCAAGCTGTGATGGGCGAAGTGCGCGAGGTTGGCGGATCTTTTGTCTTCCGCTGGCGCAAGGCCGGGTCTTGGCCGTGGCAGTGGTTGCTGGTGGAGGCCGGACACGCGGAACTCGCCGCGCGTTTTCCCGAATGACTTCGCTCGGCCGCCGCGGCGGCCCGGATTCCGCGTTGAATCAAGCAGGCTGCGGAGCAAGGTCGCCCGGCAGTGCTCCGTCGGACTTCTTCTCCTCCGGCGGGGCCACGGGGACGGATTCCACCGGCAGCGGTGGGGGTGGAGGGTCGCGGTGGGGCGGGTTTTTCATCTCCCCATGCTCGATAAGGTCGCGGATTTGCGAGCCTTCCAGGGTTTCGTATTCGAGCAGTGCTTTGGCGATGATGTCGAGTTGGGCGCGCCTCTCGGTCAGGAGCGCGGTGGCGCGGGCGTAAGCCTCGTCGATGAGGGCTTTGACCTCGGCGTCGATCGCTTGAGCCGTCGATTCGCTGTAGTCGCGCATGCGGCTGAAATCGCGGGCAAGGAAGAGGTGCTCGTCGCCCTCGCCGTACTCGATCATGCCCATCTTCTCGCTCATGCCCCACTGGCAGACCATCTTGCGGGCGATGCCGGTGGCCTGCTTGATGTCGCCGCGGGCTCCGCTGGTCACGTCGCGGAAGACGATGTCCTCGGCCACGCGGCCACCCATGATGACCACAAGGTGGTCGAGGAGTTCCTTGCGGCGCGTGTTGTATTTGTCTTCCTCGGGCAACCACATGGTCGAGCCGAGCGACGGTCCGCGCGGGATGATGGTGACTTTGTGCAGCGGGGCGGTGTGCTCGAGTAGTTCGAGCAGGAGGGCGTGCCCGGCCTCGTGGTAGGCGGTGACTTCCTTTTCCTTCTCGCTGATGGCCATGCTGCGGCGTTCTTTGCCCCAACGGACTTTGTCGCGGGCTTCCTCGAGTTCGCGCGTGGTGATGGCCTTGAGGCCTTTGCGTGCGGCGAGCAGGGCCGCTTCGTTGATCACGTTGGCCAGTTCGGCGCCGGAATATCCCGGGGTGCCGCGGGCGATGACGGCGAGGTCGACGGTGTCGGCCACTTT
>JBMTVD010000049.1:0-13742 GCA_049451035.1 Chthoniobacterales bacterium
TCCTCGGCACGATCGAAGCCGCCATGGGCCGGGCCAGCGCGCTGGACCACTACGACAAGCTCTCCGCCAAAACCAACCTCACCCCGGAAGACCTCCAGGCGCGGGCCGAGATCGCCACGCGTTTCGGGAACGACGAACAGTTCGGCGTGGCGGTGGCCGCGTTGCAGGCGTCCGGAAAAACCACCGAGGCCGGTGTCCTGCGTACGACGCGCCAGTTGCGCCAGGGTGATATCGACCGTGCGCTCGCCGAAGTCCGGGCAGCCGCGGCCGGTTCCGCCGACCCCTCTCTCCAACTCGATCTGGCGCGTCTCCTTGTCCAACGCTGCCGCCCCGAGTTCGGCCCCGGCAAGAAGCCGAGCGCCGTGGCCCTGGCCGGCGCGGCCGAGGTGGTGGAGGTGATCGACGGTCTGCTCGAAACTCCGCTGCGCCAAGACGCCCTCGCTTTTGCCCTGAATGAAGTTCAGACCGACCCGGCCAACCTTCAGCGCTGGGCCGCCGCCGCCATGGAAAAAGTCGAGGCGGACAACCCCGCTCTGCTGCCCGCCGCGGTCGTGCTCGTGCGGTCCGGACGAAAAACGCCGCAACAGATCAACGAACAGTTGCGTCCGATCTTCGACGCGGCCCCCCTGGACCGCCGCGCCGCCTATGCCCTTTGGCTGACCGGCGCCGGCTTGCCCAAGGAGGCATTGACCCTCATCACCGCGCAAGAGACGGGTGAATCGACCGCCGCCTTCGGGGCCCGCACCGAGGCGCTTTTCGCCATCGGCAATCTCGACGGCGTGCTCGCCGCAGTCGAGGCCGGGGGCAACGTCGACGCCGATATCCGTTCCGCGGCCAAGGCCCGTGCCGAATACGCGCGCGGGCGCGGCCCGCAAGGCGGAGCCGCGGCCCTGCGCGAAGCGATGGACGCCGCGGCCAAAAGCCGGCGGCTCGAACTCATCTTGCCGACGGGCGATGCGCTCGGCGCCAACAATGTGGTGGACGAAAAAATCGCCGAGCTCTGCGGGGATCCCGCGGTGGCCGATTATGTTTTCCGCGTGGCCCGCGACCGTTTCAGCCGCAGCGGTCGCAGCTCCCTGCTGGCCGCCGCGCTGGAGCGCGCCCAAGGTGCGTCGCCGGAAAGCGCCGCAGTGCAGGATTACGTGCGTTATGTCGCGCTGACCGGTGTCGAGGAGGTCCCTCTCGAAGAAACCGCCGCGGCCTGCGAGGCCGAGCCTTCCAACGTCACCTTTCGCATCACCCATGCGTTGAATCTGCTGGCCAACAACCGTCCCGGGGAGGCCTTCGCCATTTTCGACGACATCACTGTCTTTGCCGATCGTCTTCCGCCCGGACAGCTGGCGGTCATCGCCGCGGTTCTGGCCGGCGGCGGGGACATCGGGCGCGCCCGTATGGCGGCCAGCGCTGTGGATACGGCTCTCCTTTCCCCCGGCGAATACGCGCTCATCCTCCCGTTGCGCACCGGGGTCCCCGCAAACGGGGAGTGAAATGATCCCCGGGTCAGTTTAGGCTCGCGCACTCATGGCCCGCGCCGACCTGCACCTCCACACCCGTCACAGTGCGCGGGCGACCGACTGGCTGCTGCGCAAAGTGGATTTTCCGGCCAGTTGTTCGGAGCCGGCCGAGCTTTACCGTGCGCTCCGCGGGCGGGGCTTTGATTACGTCACTTTCACCGATCATGACACCATCGATGGTTGCCTTGAAATAGCCGGCGAACCCGGAACCTTCCTGAGCGAGGAAATCACGGCGTCTTTTCCCGAGGACGATGTGAAGGTGCACCTCCTCGCGTGGGGTATCACCGAAGCCCAACATGCCGAAATCCAGAGCTTGCGCCGCGACATTTACGAACTGGCGCGCTGGCTCAAGGAGGAGGAAATCGCCCATGCCGTCGCGCATCCTTTCTGGCCGGTGGACGAGCGACTTTCCGTCGACCACTGGGAACGGCTTGTCCTGCTTTTTCGTCATTTCGAGACGGTCAACGGCCTGCGCGCCCCCTTGCTCGGGCAAGTCGCCGAATTCGCCCTGACGCGCCTCACGCCGGAGGATATCGAGCGTTTCGCCACACGGCGCAAACTTGCGCCTTTGTGGGAGGAGCCTTGGCGCAAGTTCTTCACCGGGGGCTCGGACGACAAAGGGGGGATTTACCAGGGGCGGGCTTGGACGGAAGCCGTCGGCGCGTCACCGGCGGAATTTCTCGCCGCCGTGCGCGCGGGGCAGTGCCGCCCCGCCGGGGAGGGCGGGGGGCCGCTCGTCATGGCCCACAGTCTCTACAGCGTCATCTTCGAATTCGCCGGCCGCCGCCTTTCGCAGAACGCGCAAAAGCCCGCCGCCGCGCTGCTCGAAAAAATGGCCGGGCGTTTCATGGAGGGCAAAGATCCCACGCGTTTCAGCCTGACGGAAAAACTCGGCTTCCTTGCCCAAGGCATCGCCACGGGAAAAATCTGGGAGGTCGCACTCCCCGGCAACGCGTCGTTGTGGAAGGAATTGGCCGATGCGGTGGGCAAGCCGGGCATGCGCACGGCCATCGAGAAAGCGACCGGCGGGGTCGCCGAACCGGAGCGGCGCGCCTTCCTCACCGCCAACCTGCTGGTCAACCAGCTGGCCTTCCGCTTCTTCTCGCAGTTCATCGCCCAATTGCAGGCCGGGCGCCTCATCGAGAGCTTGCAATTCGTCGGTTCGCTCGTCCCGCTGACCCTCGGGCTGGCTCCTTACTTTTACGCTTTCCGCACGCCGGGACGCGCCGAATTGCGTCCGCTCTGCCAAAGCACCTGCGGCGAAATCCCCGCGAACCTGCGCAACCAAAAACGCATTTGGTTCACCGACACGCTGGAGGACGTCAACGGTGTCTCGACCACCATCCGCAAAATGACCGCCGCGGCGCGCGCGGAGGGATTCGACCTCACCGTGGCGACATCGCGCGGCGAGGTGGCGCCGTGCCACATCCCGATCAAGAATTTCCCGCCCGTCGGCGAATTCGAATTGCCGGAATACGAACTGCAGAAGCTCAGCTTCCCGCCGGTCCTGGAGATCATCGACTACGTGCAGCGGGAGGGATTCACCGAGGTGATCATCAGCACGCCGGGCCCGGTCGGACTCTGTGCTTTGCTGGCGGCGAAGATCCTCGGCCTCAAGACGAGCGGGATTTACCACACCGACTTCCCTCAATACGTCCGCATCCTGACCGACGATTCTTGGATGGAAACTCTCACGTGGAATTACATGCAGTGGTTTTACGAGCAGATGGACATCGTCTACGTCAACTCCGGCGACTACCGCAAAGCGCTCGAGGCGCGTGGGATCAAGGAGGCACGTATCCACATTCTGCCGCGAGGTCTCGACACCGAGCTGTTCCATCCCGGACGCCGCGACGCTGGTTTCTGGAGGAGCCGCGGGTTGCAGGACGGCGAGATCGGCTTGCTCTACGCGGGCCGTGTCTCAAAGGAGAAGAAACTCGACCTCTTCGCGTCCGTGGTGCGCAAACTCCAAACTGAGGGTCTGCCGGTGCGCGCCTTGGTCGTCGGCCACGGGCCGTACTCCGCCGAGTTCGGGAAAGCGTTTCCCGAAGCCATCTTCACCGGTTACCTGAGCGGCGAAGAGTTGGCCAAGGCCTACGCCTCGGCTGATGTTTTCGTTTTTCCGAGCACGACGGATACCTTCGGCAATGTCATCCTCGAGGCGCAGGCTGCGGGTTTGCCGTGTGTCGTGTCCGACCAGGGCGGTCCGCGCGAATTGGTCGCGCATGGCGAGGACGGTTACGTCACGCGCGCCGGGGATCTCGCGGATTTGTGCGAGGCGGTGCGCCGGCTGTGCCTGGACGACAGCCTGCGCCGTGCGATGGGCGAAGCCTCCAGAGCACGGGTGGAGGACCGCAGTTGGCCGCTGGCCGCACGAAAATTCTGGGAGATCAGCGCTTAGCCGGCGCCTCCGCCAGCAGTTGCCGCACGACCGCGCCGCAATTCTCCCGGGCATTGAGCGTGCGCAATTTTCCGGCCGGGTCGTAGACGAAGACGGTGGGCAGCGCGTTGATGGCCAGTGAGCGCGCCACCGGGTCCTGCCAAACTTTTCCGGAGCACGCCGTGGGCCAGTCGGGGATCCCGAGGACGCGCAGGGTTTCGGTGCAGTTGTCCCGCTGCTCGTCGAGACTGACCGTGGCGACGGCCACACGTTCGGCCGGCCACTCCGCCGCCTCCGCCGCAAGTTGCGAGAGAGCGGCCACCGAAGGTGGCGACCATCCGGCCCAGAACGCAAGCACCACCACTTTTCCCCGTTGCCGCGCCAGCGAGAATTCGCCGCCTTGGACGGTCTCGAAGGAAACGGAACCGACCCGGCCGAGCAGGTCGAGACGTGCGAGATCGTCGGCGATGCGTTGGCGCGTTCCTTCGTCGCGGGCGAGGGTGGCCGCCCGTCCGAGCATCCTGCGCTTGCGGTCCGGCATGTCGTCGAAAAGCGTGGCGGCCACGGCCAGCAATCGCGCGGCCCGACGGTCCTCGGGGTAACGCGAGGCAAAGTTGCCCGCCGCATCGTGGATGAGATTGCGCGCGTGGCTTGTCTCGGCGGGCCGGGCGGAGGCCGCCATGTTCACGGTCTGCATCGTCGTGGTGATCCGTTGGAAAGCGGCGTCGGCGCGCGCTTTTGAGGATGCGGTCTTGTCGCGCTCGACCTCGGCCAGACTGCGCAGCGCGGACTCGAGGCGATTGCGGTCCGCCAAGGAAACACCGATATCGGCGGTGACCCCGGCCAACTCGATGGTCGCCTCGTGACGGCGGGGATCCGACGGGTAAGCGGCGAGGAAGGCTTTGAGTGCCTGCTCCTGCTTGGCCAGATGGGCACGGGCCTCCCGGACCACTTGCTCCGGAGCATCGGCCGGCGGGACGCCGGGTCCTTCCCGCAGCTTGCCGATGACCGACCACGCCTCGTCGGCGCTTTGCGCGAGTACGGAAGGGGCACAAGCCAAGAGCAGGAGGCAGATGAGGGCTTTCATGGTTGTTTGGCGGCGGGCGGCAAACCGATTTTCACGACCAGCGGGCGGTGGTCGCTCGCTTCATCCCACTGTCCCGCGCGGTGGATCGCGGACGTCTTTTTTCGCACGAGGGGCAGCAGTGCTCGGCTCACCATGACGTAGTCGACCCTGCTGTATTCATCGCTTTCCGACCAGTGGTAAGTCCACTGGTCTCCGAACTTGTCGGCCAACTCGAGAATCTCCAGCGATCCCGGGGCGCCCCGTTTGCCGGCGAGCCCGGCCACCGAAGGCGAGTTCTTGTGGTCGTTCAGATCGCCGAAAAGCAGCAACGGGGTGTCCGCGTCCCGGCGCAGGATCTCTTCGATCTTGGCCCGCAGGAGCAGCGACTCTTGGCGGCGGAACTCGGCCTGATCGAAGGCCGGAACGACGCGGCGCGATTTGAAGTGTGCGCCGAGGATGCGCAGCGGGAACCCGGGGCGGATCATGGCCGAGCAATCGAGAAAACCCCGCTGTACCCGCTGCGGGAGTCCGCCGAGAACAAAACCCGACTTGGTGTCGTGCCGGACTTCGCGCAGGGGAAAACGGCTTAGCAGCGCAAGATGGCGCTCGCGGTCTGTTCCGTCGACCCAGGCGCGATGGGGCAGATCGACGCCGAGCTTCTTGAGCCTGTCCTGCAGATCCTGGAGATCCCGGCGTGTGCCGATCTCGCTGAGGCCGACGATGTCGGGCTTGAGTTGCGCCAACGTGGCCGCCACCGCCTGCGCCGATTCTGTTGACTTGGCCGGCGTGGCGGACTCGCCCTCGCGGTTCCCCGCCGGGGACATCGTGTAATTGCGCACATTCCACGCGACGAACGTGATCGCGGAAGTACCGGGGTCGGGCGCCGCGCCCGGGCTGGCGGGGACCGGCAGGAGGGCGGCCGACAAAGCCGCGATGGCGTGCCGCACGGACACCCCGAATCAGGCCGGCTTGTGCGGTTCCTTGTCGGGTGCCTCTTTGGTCTCGAGCGAGACAGCCGTCTTCTTGACCTCCCGGTCGAACTCTTCGCGGGCTTTTTTGAATTCGTTGAGGCTTTGTCCCAGACCCTTGGCCAGCTCCGGCAAGCGCTTGGCGCCGAAAAGGACGAGAATGATGAGGAGAATGAAAAGAATCTCCGGCCACCCGGGGGCGGTGAAGGCGAGCACTGGCGTCATGGCGGCACGTTACGTCCGGTCGTCGCCGGGCGCAACCGCGAATATGTTCACTTCTGGTAGAGGGTGACCAAGCGCGCCAGCAGGACCGCCGGGTAAAGTTGCCCGACCAAAGCCTCCAGCGTGGCCATGGAACGCGCGATGGGGTGGACCGGCAAGATATCTCCGAACCCGACGGTGGTCAGGGTGGTGAAGCTGAAATAGATCAGCTCGGAAATGGGCGGTTCGCCGCATTGCGTGGCCGGGTCGAAGTAAAACGCCCCGGGATTCAAAAGATAGACCAAGGTGTAGAATTCGCCCCACATGATGCCGAGCAGGAGATAAACCGCGATGGCGCCATAAATCCGGTAGATGCTTATTCCGCCGCTGCGAAAAACACGGCCGATGATGAGCCAGGAGAGCGCGATGAAAAACAACGCCGAGGCCGAGGCGGCGATGATCAGCACCGCGTGCTGCAGCAGCACGTAGTGCAGCCAGTGCGAAGTGAAAGCCAGCACGGCCAGCACGACCATGGCCGCCCGTGTGCCCTTGTGCGTCGTTGTGGAGAGCACGCCGAGAATGATCACGAGGGAAAAAGACCACGCAGCCATCGGCTCGGTTTTGCCGTCCTTGCCGGCCAGCGGGTAGATGAAGAACCCGTAAAGGATCAGGAAAAACAGCAATGCAGCCAGGCAGTTGTCGGAGTCGACCCAATGGTGCCAGCCCTCCCGCACCCTTTTGACGTGTTTGCGGATCATGCGCCCTTTTCGCTCTCGCGCCTCGGGTCGCGGGCCAGCAACCGCATGAGGCCGTCGCGCGGGCTCAAGCCCTCGAAGAGCACGGCATGCACCGTGTCGAGAAGGGGTGTGTCGACGCCGAGTTTGTGCGCTTCCTCGTGCGCGCTGCGCGTCGTGGGCACGCCCTCGGCCACCATGACCATCGATTGCTGGATGCCGGCCAGCGATTCGCCCTTGCCCAACCGCTCGCCGAGTCCGCGGTTGCGGCTGTGCACGCTGAAGCAGGTGACGATGAGGTCGCCCAGCCCGCTCAGCCCGTAGAATGTCTCCGGTTTGCCGCCCAGCTTGGTGCCGAGGCGGATCAATTCGGCCAGCGAACGCGTGACCAGCGCCGACTTGGCATTGTCGCCGAGGCCGAGCCCGTCGGAAATGCCGGCGGCGATGGCGTAGATGTTCTTCAGCGCTCCGCCGAGCTCCACCCCGGCCACGTCATCGTTCGAGTAGGCGCGGAAGTTCCCCGTGCAGAAAAATTCGCGCAACTGGTCGGCCAGCCCGTGGTCGTCGGCGGCCACCACCGCGGCGGCGGGGGTGCCGCGGGCCACCTCCTCGGCGTGGTTCGGTCCCGACAGCGCTGCGACCGGATTGTCCGGGAAAAACGCGCCGAGCACTTGGGTCATCAGGCGTCCCGTGTGGTGCTCGAGCCCTTTGGTGCAGCAGACGAGCGGCACGCCGGGTTGCACGCCGGACGCGGCGAGTTGCTCGCTCACGCCTTTGAGGAACGGCGACGGCGGAACGACAACGATGAGATCGCCGCGCGCGGCCGCGGTCATGTCGGCGGTGGCCGTGATTGCCGGATGGAGTGTCACCCCCGGGAGAAATTGGCGGTTGGTGTGCGAAGCGTTGATTTCTTCGACCTGCGCCGGTTCGTGGGCCCAAAGGGTCACGGGCAACCCGTGACCGGAAAGCAATTGGGCCAGCGCGCTGCCCCAGCCGCCGGCGCCGATGACGGAAATGCTTTGCGGGTTCATTGCGGGGAGGTTTTTCGATCGAAGCGGTGTTCGGTGCCGGCCATGAGTCTTTGGATGTTGGAGCGATGGCGCCAGATGGCAAGCGCGGCGATGAGCGCGGAGAAACCGAGGAGCGGCGCATTCCCGCCGCAGCCGTAAAACCACAGCGCGGCCACCGCCACGGGCAGCGCGGCCGACGCGCAAAGGGAGGCCAGCGAGACATAGCGGGAGGCGAAGAAGACGGCGAACCAGACCACGGCAATGGCCAGAACGGCCCAAGGCATCAGAGCGATGAGCACCCCGGCCGAAGTGGCGATGCCCTTGCCTCCCTTGAAGCCCAGCCAGGGTGTGTAGTTGTGGCCCGCGATGGCGGCGACCGCCGCGGCGATGCCGGCCCAGTCGCAGCGACCGCCCCACTGCGCGGCCAACCAGACCGCGGCGAAGCCCTTCAGCGCATCGAGGAGAAAAACCAGCACGCCCAACGGCTTGCCCACGGTGCGGAAGACGTTGGTCGCGCCGATGTTGCCGCTGCCGTGCTGCCGGATGTCGACACCCTTGGCCCGGGCGACGAGGTAGCCGGTGGGGACCGAGCCGAGCAGGAAGGCGACCGCGGTGGTGAGGACCATGTTCATGGCGTCAGGCATGGAACTTCTGCGCGATGGGCACGCGGCGCCCGATACCGAAAGCTTTCGAGGTCACCTTGATTCCCGGCGCCGCCTGCTGGCGTTTGTATTCGTTGGTATCGACCTTTCGCGCGACCCAACGAACCGTGTCAGGGTCGAATCCCCGACCCGCGATCTCTCCGGCGGTGAGTTGCTCTTCGACATACAGCCGCAGAATTTCGTCGAGCACGTCGTAAGGGGGCAGGGTATCCTGATCCTTCTGGTCCGCGCGCAATTCGGCGCTGGGCGGTTTGTCGATGGTGTCCCGCGGGATGACCTCGCCGTGGCGGTTGATGTAACCGGCCAGCTGGTAAACCATCGTCTTGGGCACGTCGGAAAGAAGCGCCATGCCGCCGGCCATGTCGCCGTAGATTGTGCAATAGCCGACGGCCAGTTCGCTTTTGTTTCCGGTGGAAATGACCATGCGGTTGAATTTGTTGGAAAGCGCCATGAGAGTCATCCCCCGGAGACGGGCTTGCAGGTTTTCTTCGGTGATGTCCGGCGGGCGGCCGGCGAAAACCGGTGCAAGTTGTTGCTCCATCGCCCCGAACCCGCCGCCGATCGGCACGGTGTGGCATTCGATGCCGAGGTTGCGGGCCAGCGCGATCGAATCGTCGATGCTGCCGGGCGAGGAGAATGGCCCGGGCATGGTCACGCCGAGGACGTTGTCCTTCCCGAGGGCCGCGACGGCCAGCGCCGCCGTGACGGCGGAATCGATGCCGCCGCTCAGACCGATGACCACCTGGTGGAACCCGCACTTGGCGAGGTAATCCCGCAAGCCGAGGACGAGAGCATCGTGCACATCGGCCAAGTCGGTGTGCTCGACCAGCGGGAAGGGGGCTTCGGGCGGGATTTTGACCAGCGCGGCGTCCTCGCGGAAACCGGGCAATTCCGCCGCCAGCGCGCCGTCGGCAGCGAAGGCCAGCGAATGGCCGTCGAAGACAAGTTGGTCATTGCCGCCGACAAGGTTGGCGTAAACGAGCGGGACTTTGAGGCGCCGCGCGATACCGCCGAGCATGGCGCGGCGTTTGGCGGGCTTGCCCGCTTCGAAAGGCGAGGCGCTCAGGTTGAGCAGCAGATCGACGCCCGCCTTTTCCAGATCGTGCAACGGGCTGCGTCCGTAGTAGTCGCGCGGCAAATATTCCGCCGTCCAAAGGTCCTCGCAGACGGTCAGTCCCGCCCGGTGTCCGGCGATGTCGACCGTGGTGACTCCTCCGGCCGGTTCGAAATATCGGCCCTCGTCGAAAACGTCATACGTGGGCAGCAATGACTTGTGGGCCGTGGCGATACGTCGGCCGTCGCGCAGCACGACCGCGCTGTTGTGGCACGGACGCCCGTGCGGGGAGGCGTTCGGTTCGACGGTGCCGACGATGAGGGGGACCTTGCCGGCGTCGACGGCCAGCGCGTTGACGTGCCGCTCGGCCGCGGCGATGAAGCCGGAGCGGAAAACGAGGTCCATCGGCGGATAGCCGCAGACGGCCAGTTCGGGTGTGATGACAAAATCCGCCCCTGCTTTGACGAGTTCGCGGTAGGCGCGCAGGATTTTGTCCGTATTGCCGGCGAAATCCCCGACCGTCGTGTTGATTTGGGCAAGACCGCAGTTCACGGAAGTTGAGGTATGAGAGACGAGGGAGTTGGCGGGTCCTGCCGAAAACTGGCAACCGACTTGCTGCCAACTACGGCTGCTTCGCCGCCGGCTTACCAGAACCCCCACTGTTTGGTTTGCATGATGTAGAGGCCGAGGCCGAGGTTGGTCGCCGCGTGGGCAATGAAGCAGCACGCGAGGCTTTTGGTTTTCACCGCGACCAAGTTGTAGATGAGACAGGTGGCGATGGCAGGCAGGAAATCCGGGCCGTAGTGGGCCAAGCCGAACATGAGGGTCACCACGGCGAATGAAACCGGCGAAAACTCCCCGAAGGGAACTTTTGTGAAGTCCTCCCTGATCAAGTAGCGCATGAGGAAGCCGCGCCAGAAAATTTCCTCGAGCAGCGGCACGATGATGACCAGCCGCGCGAAGCGCAGAATCACCGTCGACCACCACGCCGCGGGGTTTCCCGCGAACGTCTCGGGGTCGAAGCCCTCGGTGCGCGCAGCGGCGCCGAAAAGCCACTGGGGAGAAATCCAGATGGCGAGCACGACGAGGCCCGCGAAAAGGCCGGTCAAGACGCGCCAATGTTTGCTCCACTCGTAATACTTCCAGAACCAAAAGAGCAAAGCGCCGCAGACGATCGTTTGCAACGGGAAGACCCAGTATTTGGGCTCGGCCAGCCAGAGCGGGGCGTTTTCCGAAGGGGAGAAGCTTTGCACGAGGGAGACCAAGGCCAGCCCGAGCATGAAGGCGGCAAAAGGGGCCACGTAGGCGATGAGGTTGTTCTTTTCGGAAGTGGCGGTGGAGGTGGTCATGCGTCGATGGTTGCGTTACGCCTTGACTGATCGGCCCGCAAGGAAGATCAGTAAGCAGTCACGCGGGCATAGTTTAGTGGTAAAACTCCAGCCTTCCAAGCTGGCTATGCGGGTTCGATTCCCGCTGCCCGCTGTCTCCTGCCGATCCCGCCGACGACCGAAAGCCGCCCTGCCACCATGAAAGCTGTCCTTGGCGCGGTCCTGGCACGTTGCCCCCGGGCCTCGGCCGGGCACACCTGCGCGGTGATGAATTGGGCCAAAAGTCTGGAGTCTCTCGGCTGGGAAGTCTGGATCGCCGAGCACCTTGCGTCCGGCGAACTCGAAGCCCCCGAGCCCGGCCGGATGCGCAGTCCGCAGGAGGAATTCTGGCACGAGACAGCCGCCGAGTTCGGGCTGTCCGCGCGCCAATGCCTGATCATCGACGGGCAAAGCCCGGACCTCGCCGCTTTTCGCGATTTTTGTGCCGGCGCGGATTTGTTCCTCAATTACTCCGGGCAATTCAAGATGTTGGACCTGCTCGGCGGTCGCCCGACCAAGTGCTACCTCGATGTCGATCCGGGTTTCACGCAGCTCTGGGGGGAGACGTGCGGCAGCGACATGAATCTCGCGGGTCACGACCTTTTCTTCACGGTCGGCTCGAACTTCCTCTCCCCCAACCTCCGTCTTCCGCGCACTGCGCAGGAATGGATTCCGTTGCTGCCGACCTGCCCCGGTGATTATTGGCGCGCGCGAGCGCAAGCCGCGGGTGCGCCCGAGGCCGGCGATTCGTGGACGACCGTATCGCACTGGTACGGCTACAACGATCTGGTCTGGGAGGGGAGGACCTATGGCGGCAAACGCGACAACCTGCACGCGCTGCGCGATCTGCCGCGTTTGTCGGGCAAACCTTTCACCATCGCCAGCGACTTGCAGCCGGGTTGGGAGGACTACGATGCCTTTGTCCGGGGCGGCTGGAAACTGGCGTCGACAACGGAGGTATGCCGAGACGTGGATTCCTACCTGCGATTCATCGCCGGTTCCCGCGGCGAGATTGGCGT
This sequence comes from Chthoniobacterales bacterium, assembly GCA_049451035.1. Classification (GTDB taxonomy): domain Bacteria; phylum Verrucomicrobiota; class Verrucomicrobiia; order Chthoniobacterales; family JACTMZ01; genus JACTMZ01. The sequence continues at coordinate 11,976 of JBMTVD010000049.1, forward strand.
GGCCAAAGGGGGGTATGTGGTTTCGCGCGGGGGTTGGATCAGTGACCGCAGTGTGATCTACCTCGCGCTCGGCCGACCCGTTGTCCTGCAGGATACCGGTTGGCCCGAGGTGCTGGCACCGTGCCACGGACTCGGTCCGTTTGCCTCGCCAGAGGAGGCGGCAGTTCGTATTTGCCATGCCGACGAGAATTCTGAAGCTGCCCGTCGGAGCGCCCGGGCCTTGGCCGACGACGCGTTCTCGGCGCGGTCTTCTCTGCAGCCCCTGCTGGCGAGATTATAGCCTTCCGAGCGGTTTTATATTTTACCGAGGTTTTCATTCCGGTTACCGATTCCCTGTGATTCGCAACGCCCTCCTGCTTTTGGCGTGCCTCCTGTCCTCGCTGCCGCGCAGCTCGGAGGCGAGTTCCTCGCCGCAAGAGCAGGCGGCATTCTTGGCCGGACTGCCCGTTGTATCCTCCAGTCCTCTGGCTGATCTCCAAAATTCCGCCGCCTACGAGAGTCACTGCGAGCAACTGGCCGAGAAATGGGACTATGGCCGCAAAGCGCGGTGGGAAGCCATGCGATCGTGGGCGCGGAAAAACCTCACCCACAAGTCCACCCGCGGCGTGGTGCGTTATCTTTTCGGCGGCCCGGACTTTCTCGCCGCCCATGCTTTTTTTCCGAAGGCCGACACCCTGGTTCTCGGGGGCCTTGAGCCGGTCGGATTCGTGGCGGACCCGGAGTCGCTCTCCCCGCCGGTGTTGGCCGCCTCCCTCGCTGCCACCCGGCAAGCCCTCGGCACGGCATTGTTTGCAGGTTATTTCGTCACGCGCGAGATGAACGCGCAGCTTCGGCAGGGGAGTTTCTGGGGAGTGCTGCCGTTGCTTTACGCGCAAATGGCGCTGACGGGGAACAAGATCCTTTCTGTCGAGGCCGTGCGTCCTTTTGGTTCGCCGGGAGTGAAGATCTCCTACCGTCGCGGCCTGCGATCCGCGCAAACCCTCTACTACTTCCAAGCCAATCTCTCGGACGGCCCCGAGTGCAGCCGCTTTCTCGCGTGGCTGGGTTCGATGGGCGACGGCGCCTCCTACTTGAAAGCCGCCTCCTATCTGCTGCACGGCAACGGGTTTTCGCAGGTGCGCCAGTTCCTCCTCGACACCTCGACGCTGATTGTGGAGGACGACTCGGGCATTCCTTACCGCAACTTCGATCCCGTCCGGTGGAAACTCAAAGTCTTCGGTGAGTACAGCCCGCCCATTTTCTCCGGCTATTACCAAGATGATTTTCGCGATGCCTACGCCACGAAGGCGAATGCCGGACCGTTGCCCTTCGGGGCCGGTTACCAGGTGCATTCCGACAAAGCCAATATTCTCGTCGCGGCGCGCGCCGGGCGCCCCGCCCCGGCCCCGCAGCCCACGGTGGTCGCGAAGAACGGCGCAAGCGCCGAATTCTCCCCGCCGACGAGGAAAAAAGCGTCACCGCCGTTGCCGATCGTCGCTGCCGAACGCCGGTCCGAGCCCGCGCCACCGGCCTCGGGGACCGTTTATCTGGCCCGCGCGTTGCCGGGACCTTCCGCGGACCGTGCCCCCGCCGCGATGGCGCCAGCCCTTCCTGCCTCCCGCCAATCGCTCATCGTGCTGGAGGCCGAGGAGTTGCGTATCCGCCGTGACCCCGCGCTCACACGCGAGGAGCGGATGCGCAAACTCCGGGACATCTGGCAAAGACAACTCGCCGTCATGGGTAAAACTTCCGCATGACAGCGTCCACCCCTGACCACCCCGTGATCAA
>JBMTVD010000050.1:0-13383 GCA_049451035.1 Chthoniobacterales bacterium
GCGTCATGGAAGACGGCTTAATTATCACCTCGCGCGGGGCGGGGACCGCGCTCGAATTCGGCTTGGCCTTGGTCGACAGGCTCTTCGGCGAAGCCCAAGAAGAAGAAATCGCCCGCGCCATCATGGCCTGAGCCGGCCAGCATGAACGACCCAGGCCGGGAGAGTTTCGACGAGGGGTTGCCTGCGCCGGAAGCGCTTTCCCCGCCCTGAGGCTACTTTTTTTTGCCGAAGCGGGTTGACAGGGGCGGGCGCCCATTGTCTTATAAAGACGTTCCGATTGTCCGCGCCGTTCGTCGCGCTCCTTTTCGAGCCGATTCCGGCAAAATGGTTGCCAAGTTGCGGCGCACAATCCTCCAAGAACAATAAGATAACGTATTTTCATTACCGGAGGTCCGGTTTACACCCGGGCACCTCTCATGGCCGGTCACAACAAGTGGTCCAAAGTCAAGCGCATCAAGGGCGCGATCGACGCGAAGCGGGGGAAGCTTTTCTCCAAGCTGGCGAAGGAGATCGCCGTCGCTGTGAAGTTGGGTGGTCCCGATCCGGACGCCAATGTCCGGTTGCGGTCCGCCGTCACTTTGGCCCGCGCCCAAAACATGCCCAATGACAACATCGAACGCGCGATCAAGCGCGGCTGCGGCGACACCGGCGAGGCGGCCTTGGAGGAAGTGATGTACGAAGGCTACGCGAGCGACGGGGTGGCGCTGCTGATCGAGGCGGCGACCGACAACCGCAACCGCACCGCGGCCGACGTGCGGCTCATCTTTTCCAAGCACGGCGGGCATCTCGGCGGTGCGGGCACCGTGGCACATCTCTTCGCCCGCAAAGGCGAGGTGACGGTGCCCGAAGCGTCCTCCGATGCGGATCGTTTGCTCGAGTTGGTCATCGAGGCGGAGGCCGATGAATTGACCAGCGAACCGGGGCACCCGCATGTCGTCACCACCGCGCCCGATCGCCTGGCGGCCGTGGCGGAGGCCCTGCGCGCGGCTGCGGTTCCCGTCGAGTCGCAAAAACTCGTCTTCGTTGCCCAGACCACGGTGACGGTGCGCGACGAGCAGGCCGCCGCCCAGGTCCTGCGCCTGCACGATGCGCTTGATGACAATGACGACGTGCTCAGCGTCTATTCCAATTTTGAAGTCCCGGCCGGGATGCTCGAGCGCATCTCCGGCCACAACTGAATTCCCCAACAATACCATGGAAGACACCAAATCCCCTGAAACCCCGGCTTTGCCGGCCCACGAACGCGAAGCCGCTCTTCCCGAGCACCGCTCTCCCGAAGCCCTTCCTTCCGGCGACAGCGAAGGAGGAGGACAACGCGAGAACGGGCGGCGCGGCCGCTACCGTAATTTCCGCCGCGGCCGCAACCGGCGCTTCCGCGACGACCGCGGTGACCGTGACGACCGCGGCCCGCGCGGCGGCAACGACGGACCCGCCGATGCCGGCGAACCGCTCGAGGAAGAACCGTCCGGGGAACCCGTCTTCGCCGAGGGTATCGTCGAGGTCAGCGGCAAGGGCTTCGGCTTCCTGCGCAACCCGAAACGCAACTTCACGCAGTCGAACAACGACATCTTCGTCACGCCCGAGGTCGTCCGCGCCCACAACCTGCGCGACGGTGTCTGGATCAAGGGCGAAATCCGCAAGGGCAGTCGCGGTCCGCAGCTTTTCCGCTGCACCGAGATCGAGGGCGAAGATCCGGCCAAATACGCCAACATCCCGTACTTCGAGGAACTGACCACGATCAATCCGAACTCCCGCATCAATCTCGAGACCGATCCCGCGCGCTACACCACGCGCGTCATGGACATCATGACGCCGATCGGCAAGGGTCAGCGCGGACTCATTGTCGCTCCGCCGCGCACCGGGAAGACGACGCTCCTGCAGCATATCGCCGAGTCCGTGGTGAAGAACCATCCCGAGATGAAGCTCATCATCCTGCTCGTTGACGAGCGTCCGGAAGAGGTGACGGAAATTCGCCGTACTGTTCCGCAGGCGGAGTTGATGGCCAGCTCGAATGACAGCGACATCAAGAGCCACACGCGCATCGCGATCCTCGCCATCGAGCGTGCCAAGCGCCTGGTCGAGATGGGCAAGGATGTTTTTGTCCTCATGGACTCCCTCACCCGCATCGGCCGTGCTTTCAACAACGCGACCGGCGGCGGCGGACGCACCATGAGCGGCGGCGTCGATTCGCGCGCGCTGGAAATCCCGCGCAAACTTTTCGCGGCGGCCCGCAACACCGAGGAAGCCGGTTCGCTCACCATCATGGCCACCGCGCTCATCGAGACGGGCAGCCGGATGGACGAGCTCATCTTCCAGGAGTTCAAAGGCACGGGAAACATGGAACTCGTCCTCGACCGCAAGGTCAGCGACCAGCGCATTTACCCGGCGGTCGACATCTTCCTCTCCGGCACCCGCCGCGAGGAGTTGCTTCTCCCCGAGGAGCAATTGCACAAGATCAATGTCATCCGCCGCGGCTTGGCCGGACACAAGCCGATCGAAGCCATCGAGCGCCTGCTCCATTTCGTCCGCAAATACCCGACCAACGCCGAGATGCTCAAAAGCATCCCGGGCTGATCAGGCGACCGCTTCCAGCAACGCCGCCGTCTCGATCGAGGCGGTCTGGGGGAACATGTCGACCGGAACGGCGCGCGCCAGGCGGTAACCGGGCGCCAATTTGCCGGCATCGCGCGACAGGGTGGCCGGATCGCAGGAGACATAGACGATACGCCCGACTTTGGCCTCGAGCAGGGTCTGGACAACCTCCGGCGCCACGCCCTGCGCCGGGGGGTCGAGCAGCACGACCTGCGGTGTGCTTTCCGACAGAATGCCCGGCAGGAGAGTTGCCGCGTCGCCGGTGAAATAGGTCTCGCGCGTCCCGGCACCGGCGCGGGCGTGCCCGGTCGACCGCTCGTCCCAATCGATGCCGATGATGCGCGAAAAATTTCCGAGCATGCGCTTGGCGAAAAACCCCGCGCCGCAGTAGGCGTCGACGAGCACTTCGCCGCGGCCGCCCAATTCCGCCACGACTTCGGCCAGTACTTGCGCGGCCCCGTCGTTCACCTGCCGGAATCCGGTATGTTCCGGGTCCGATCGCAGAGTCGCGGGACCGGGGCGCAGCCGCTTTTTGGCGCGCAGGGCCGAGAGCGCGGCGTTCACCCGTTGCTCGGCCAGCAGGCATTCTTTCACCTCGACCAACTTTCGCGGATCCACGCCACGGAATCCGACCTCCGGCGGTTGCACGTGCACGGTGATCCGGTTGCGGTAGTGGTATTCCTGCGGTGACGGACGGGCCGGTTCGACAGGCGGATCGGCGATCTTCCCGATGCGCCGGAACGCCTCCGCCACCTGCCGCGTTTTGATCTCCAGTTGCCGCGCATACGCCATGTGCTGGTAAGCACAACCCCCGCAGCGCATGAACAAGGGACAAGGCGGTGCCATGCGGTCGGGCGAGGGCGTGCTGACGGTCCGTATCTCCGCGCGGGCGTAGCTGCGGTGCAGATCGACGACACGCGCGCGAACTTTCTCGCCGGGAATGGCGAAGGGAACAAAGACCACGCGGCCCTCGTGGCGGGCAATGCCGTCACCCCCGTAAGCGGTATCGGTGATTTCGAGATCGATGTCTTCGCCCCTTCTCATCCGCGAGGCATCATGCGTATTTCGCACCCTCCTGGCGATGGACTTCGCATGTCCCGGCGGGCAAGATGCAGGCCATGTCCCGGAAATTCCCCTGCAGCCCCTACGAAAGCACGGGCGATCTTCTTTATCTGCCGCGCATGCTCGACAAAATCCGCATGAAGCAGCGCGGCGAGTTGCCGGACGAATACCACGCGAATCTGGGACGGGGATTCGACCAGAACCTCTGCGACTTCCTGCGCGTCCCCTATGCGGAGGTGGCGGCGCAGACCGAATCCGGCCTGGACGACGCCGCGGTGTTGGCTTGGTGCTGCCAGCACGGCCGCCGGCCCGATGCCCAGGAAATCCACGTGTGGAACGAATACATGCGCAAGCGCGGTTGGAACGACGATTATTCCGCCCGGCTGCAGTCGCGCCTGGCGGGACTCGGCATGGCCGACCGGTCCGATGTGCAGACCATGTTCGATCTGCTCGAGGTGGACGAGGGGCGTCCGCCGCGCGGCGTCCTCGCGTGAACGGTCGCGCGCTCTGGCGCGGGCGTCTCGCCCTCGCCGCTGCGGTCGTCATCTGGTCGACGCCCGCCGTCTTCCAGTTCTGGCTTGCCCGGACCTTCGATCCTTGGACGCAGAATTTTTACCGCTACGCGGCGGGGTTCCTTACCATGCTGCCTTTTCTCGCCGTGGCGGGTCTCCGTCCGACCGCTGAATTGCGATCCCGCGACGTTCTCGGATGCCTGGTGGTTGCGGTGCCGAATGTCATCCACCAGGTGGCGCAGACCGTGGCTGTTGTTTTGCTGTGGCCGGGTGTCTTCGCTTTGTTGGGACGCTCCTCGGTCATCATCACCGCCGTCCTGGCCATTGTGTTTTTCGCGGATGAGCGCTGGATAGCGCGCAGCGTGAAGTTCCAGATCGGCACATTGCTCGGTCTGGTGGCGGTGGCCGGGATGATCTGGCAACCGGACGATGGCGGCATGCTCTCGACGACCGGGCTTTTGCTGGCGCTGGTTGCCTCGTGCAGTTGGGCCGCCTACGGCATCCTGGTCAAGAAATTCACCGCCCGCGCCGGTCCCACCTTTGGTTTCGCCATGGTCAGCTTTTTCACGGCGGCCCTCCTGCTGCCGCTCGCCCTGTTCTTCGGCGAGCCCGGGACCATTTTCGAAGCGGACTCGTGGACCGTTTTCATTCTGCTTGCCTCCGGGGCTCTCTCGATAGGCATCGGCCATTGGCTCTACTACATCGGCATCCGCCGACTCGGAGCGGCACCATCACAGGCCGCGCTGCTGCTTTGCCCCCTCGGTACGGTATGCCTCTCCTCGCTCCTTTTCGGCGAAACATTCCGCGCCGGGCAGATGGTGTTCGGCGGCATTCTTCTTTTCGGCGCTTTCCTCGCGCTTTCCGCCCGTCCGCCCGCTGCAAAAGAATCTTGAAACTGCTCGCGCGGGCCCGGGCCAAGTGCGAAATTACCGTTGTCATGACGGCGCAAGGCCCGCAGCAACCCGTCCTGCGGACGGAGCAGCGCGACGGACGAGTCATTCTCAGCCTGACGGGGCGGCTGGACGATGCGGGGGTGGCCTCTTGTTGGGAGGAAGCCATACGGACGGCCCGCAGCGGGCGCGAGATCGAGGCCGATTGCGCGGGCGTGGATTATTGCGGTGGCGCCGGTCTGGCGCTGCTTGTCGCCCTGGAAGCGGAAGCGCTGAAACATCAGGCTTCCTTCCGGATCGCGGATCTCGCCCCGCGCTTCCGCGAACTTTACGATGCGGTTGATCGCCGCAAACTCGAGTCGCCCCCGCCGTCCCCCCGGCGGGGCCACGGGGGGTGGGTCGCCGACGTGGGTTTCGTCGCGGCCGGGCGAGCCGGGGACTGGCGCGCCGAGGCGGAGTTTGTCGGCGAAGTCACGGCGGGGCTCGGGGCGCTGGCCGCCCGGCCCCGCCGCCTGCGCGTGCGCGAGTGGTGGAAGATCGTGGAGAAAGCGGGCAGTGATGCCATCCCCATTGTCTCCCTGATCAGCTTTCTCACCGGCGTGATCATCGCCTTCCAGGCGGCCATGCCCATGCGGCAGTTCGGCGTCGACATTTTCGTGGTCAATCTCGTTGCCCTTTCCATCACGCGCGAACTCGGGCCGATCATGACAGCGATCGTGCTGGCCGGCCGGACCGGATCGGCTTTCGCCGCGGAAATCGGGACGATGAAGGTGAACGAAGAGGTGGCTGCGCTGACCACCATGGGATTGAGTCCCGTGAGGTTTCTCGCCGTCCCGCGCGTGCTGGCCGGTGTCGCGGTGACCCCGCTCCTGACCATCTACGCCATGGCGGTGGGCATCGCCGGCGGCCTCGCTGTCATGATTCTGCTCGATTACCCCTTGTCGACGCTGATGAACCAGCTGTCCGGCGCACTCAAATTGCGCGACATCACCGCCGGGCTCATCAAATCTTTCTTTTTCGGCGCGGTCGTGGCCGGGGTGGGTTGCCTGCGCGGTTTGCGCACCGGGGCCGGTCCCGCTGCGGTGGGCGATGCGACGACGCGTTCGGTCGTGACCGGCATTTTCCTCATCGTGGTGCTCGATGCCATTTTTGCGGTGGTCTACTACAACATCGATTTTTGAATGGAATCCGACGACATCGTCCAAGTGCGCGGCTTGACCGCCGGTTACGCGGGCCGTGCCGTGCTGCGCGACATCAGCTTCCGCGTGCGGCGCGGCGAGATCTTCATGATTCTCGGGGGATCGGGTTCGGGGAAGAGCACGCTGCTCAAAAACATGATCGGGCTCTACCCGGCCATGACCGGGGAGGTCTTGATCGGCGGGGACGACATCGTGTCGGCCCGCGGCGCGACGCGCGAAAAAATCCTGCGCAAGTTCGGTGTGATGTACCAGGGGGGCGCGCTTTTCGGATCGATGAACCTGGAGGGCAATGTTTCGCTGCCGCTCGAGGAGTGGACGCAACTGCCCGCCGGCGCGCGCGCCCTGCTGGCGCGCCTCAAATTGCAGCAGGTCGGGCTGGGCGAATTCGCCGATTATCTGCCCTCGGAAATCAGCGGCGGCATGCAGAAGCGCGCCGCCGTGGCCCGTGCCATGGCCCTCGATCCGGAGATCCTCTTCCTCGACGAGCCTTCGTCGGGGCTCGATCCCGTCACCTCGGCCGGACTTGACGAACTGATCCGCTCCCTTGCCCGCAATCTCGGCATCACTTTCGTGGTGGCCAGCCACGAACTGGCCAGCATTTTCGCCATCGCCGACCGCGTGATCATGCTCGACGGCGGCGCCATCGTCGCGGAGGGTGACCCGAGAAAATTGCGCGACAGTCCCCCGGACGGGCGCGTGGCCGCGTTCTTCCGTCCCTCGCGGGTGGAGGCCGCGGCTTGAAGCCATGAGCGGACAACCGAACTACTTCAAAATCGGCCTTTTCGTCATTGCCGCGTTCCTGCTGCTGGCGGCCGCGCTCATCTACCTCGGTGCCGACCGCATGCTGCGCCCCAAGATTTACCTCGAGACCTACGTCGACGGGACCGTGCAGGGTGTCGATGTCGGCTCCCCCGTGAAGTTCCGCGGCGTGCAAATCGGCCGCATCTCCCGCATCGATTTTGTCTTCAACGAATACGGGCCGGAGCCGGATCGCGAGGGGCGCAACGACTACGTTTTCCTCGAGATGGAAGTGGACCGCAAACTCTTCAGCGGCATGTTCACCGCCGATCTCGAACCGATCATCGGCGAGGCGGTCCAACAGGGCCTGCGCGTCATGCTGCAGCCCCAGGGGGTGACGGGTCTTAATTTCGCCGAGTTGAACTACGTGCCGCAGCCGGAAAGGACCCCGCCGCTCAAGATCTGGTGGACGCCGCGCACGCATTACATTCCGTCCGCGCCGGGCACGCTGACCAGCATGCTCGACTCGGTCAACCGCATCATGGACACGTTCGGTTCCCTCGATGTGGCCGAGACGCTGAAGGAGCTCAACACGGTGATGCAGAATTTCAACACGGCGCTCGGCAAACTGCAGACCAACCTCGACGAGATGAACCTTGCCGAGGCCAGCGGCAACCTGCAGCAGTTGATCGACGAGATGCGCACCAAAGTGGGCGAGTTGCCCGTCGAGCAATTGAGCGAAGACGGACGCGAAATGATGGCCACTGTCAGCGCGGCGGCCGGCGAAATGCAGGGCCTGGTCGACCGTCTGGAGGACAGCCCTCTGCTCAACGAACGGGCGGTGGGCGGCATCATCAGGGATTTCCAGTCCACCGCCGCCAACTTCCGCGTGCTCAGCGAAAACCTGCGTGACACGCCTTCCCTCATCCTCTGGGGCAAGCCGCCCAAACGTACCGTCATCGAACCCCGCAGCCGGCAGTGATCTGCGCGCATCGTGCTGGCGCGTCCGCCGCGGCCCGCTAAACTGGCGCGTTTCATGGAATTGCCTTGGCTGATCTGGCTCGCGGCGGGCCTCCTCACTGCCGGTCTGGCGTCGTTTTTCTCCGCGCTCGAGGCGGTGCTCTGGCGTGTGCCCCGCGAACGCATGGACCAGTGGCCGCGCTCGCCCCGACTGCAGACGCTGGCGGCGGACTTCGCCCATCCGCGCGATTGCCTCTTTACCCTCCTCATGGTGGTGGCCGGGGTCATCCGTGCCGCCGCATGGTGGATGCTGTGGATGGCTGCCTGCGGTCTCTCGGCGGCGACCGGGGTCTCCGTCTGGGCTTGGGCCGCGGTGCTCGTCGGAGCGGTGGCCCTGCTCGAGGTCATTCCGCCCGTGGTCACGGCGCGCCGCCCGCGTGTCTGGGAGTTCCCGTTGCTGCGGGTGGGTAATTTCATCCTGCGCTTCTTCGGGCCGGTGTTCGATCGCGTGCAACCCGCCGTCGCCGCGGTCTCGGGCAAACTTTTTCCCTGGTCCACCGAGGCGCGACCGCCGCTCTCGGCGGAGGAGGTGGAGACGCTCGTTTGGATGCGCGAGGAAAACGGGGATTTCAGCCTTCCGGAGGCCGAGGTCCTGGCCGAAGTGCTCCGGTTGAGCCGCGCCACGGTGCGGCAATACATGACCCCGCGCGTCGATGTGGTCTTTGTCGAGGACAGCATGTCGAACGACGAGGTGCTCGCGCTCTTGCGCAAGAAGCATTTTTTGCGCGCGCCGGTGATCGGCGAAACGCCCGACGAGGTGGTCGGTCTCCTCGACACGCGCGTTCTGGGGCGCTTGCCCGCCGGGATGCATTTCACAGAGGTGCTCCTCCCGCCTTCTTTTGTCCCGGAGACGATGGAAGCCAGCCGGTTGCTCAGCAGTTTTCTCAAACACCGGCAACCGCTCGCCCTGGTCCTCGACGAATTCGGGGGGGTGGAAGGGGTGGTCACGCTGGATGATTTTCTCGAGGAGTTGCTCGGCGAAGCGGCGCCGCGCGTCGAGGCCGATCTCTACATCGAGCAACTCGGCGACGGGCGGATCGTCGCCAACGGAATCGCGCGCCTCTCCGACTTGGGCGAATACCTCGGGCTCGACGCGCGGCGCGAAGGGATCGAGACGATCGGCGGCTACGTCATCAACACACTCGGCAAGCTGCCGCGCCTCGGCGCCTCCGTGCGGCTCGGACCTTGGAAGGTCACCGTGCGCGCCATGACGCAGCGGCGCGTGCGCGAGGTCACCTTGCAGAAAGTGGGCAAAGGAGGAGGTCTGTCATGATCGCCGCGGTCCTCGTCGCCCTCTGTGCCGTTTCCTTCCTCTTCAGCGGATTGGAGGCGGCTTGGGTGGCGCTCGACCGCGTCCGCTTGCGCCACCGGGCCGACGCGGGGAACAGGCAGGCGCGCCACATGCTGGCCTGGGACGCTGTTTCGCCGCGGGCCGAATTGGTCATGATGTGGACCAGCCGCGTGGCTGCCGGCGCCTCCTTCGTGCTGTTGGCGGCGGAACTGCGGGAGAACGGAACTCCGGCGTGGGTCGCACCCGTGGCGTTCGCACTTGTCTATGCGCTGGTGCTGCAATTGCTCGCGCGGCAGGTCTTCCGCCGGCTGCCCTTCAAGGTTCTCAGTCGCTCGTGGTATCTGGTCACCTTGGCCGGCTCGTTTTGGTCGCTGCTGGCGCGGCCCGCCGCCGGGCTGCTCCGCCTGATCAAGCCCGAGCCGCTGACGCGTGTGCCGGCGGGTGAAGAGTTGCTGCTGGCGGCCGGGGAAGCACCCGGGACGTCGCCCCTCGAACTCAACATGTTGCGCAGTGTCTTGGATTTCCGTCGTCTGACAGCCGGCGGATTGGCCCTGCCGGTGGCGCGTTTCTCCTGCGCTCCCGCCGACCGGACGCTCGGCGAATTGCTGACCGACCGCCAAAAGTCCGACGCGCGCCATACCCTCGTCATCGGGGCGGACGGTTTGCCTCTCGGTGTCATGGCGTGCGGGGCGGCATCGCTCTCCGGCGCTCTGAATGCGAGGGCGCAGTCCTTTGCGCGGCCGTTGTTGACGCTGCCCGCCGACCTGCCGGCCTGGAAAGCGCTGGCCAAATTGCGTCGGGCGCAGACGCCCGTGGCCGAGGTGCGGGATGTCGACGATGGGACTTGGGTCGGCATCCTCACGGAGGAGACGGTTGTAGCCCGCCTGCTCGGACAGGCGGTTTGAGGCGTGCATCGGCCCCCCTGCGGCTTCATACTGAGTGATCATGTCGAACGCCGTTTCCGCTTATTCGAGGAAGAATCCTTTTCCCGCGCGCCTGACCAAAATCGCCCCGCTGACCCGCGGTGATTCGGGCAAGGAAACCGTCCACTTCGAGGTTTCGCTGGCCGGTTCGGGCCTTGCTTACGAGGCGGGTGATTCGCTCGGTGTTTTTCCGACCAACGGTCCCGCGCAGGTCGATGCCGTGCTGGCGGCCGCCGGTTTGTCCGGCGACGAGATGGTGGAAAGCGCGGGCACGACGCTGCGCGAAGTGCTCACGCACCACGTCACCCTGCGCGAACCGTCGCGGCAGTTGTTGGCCGCCATCCTGGAGAAAGATCCCTCCACCGCGTTCCGCTTGTCCGAATTTGTCGACCCCGAAGCAAAGTCGGTGATGGACGATTGGGTGGACGGGCGCGAGGTGGTCGACATCCTCGAGATGTTCCCCGGTGCGAAATTCTCGGCGGACGAGTTGGTCAAAGTTCTCCGCAAACTCCAACCGCGCCTTTATTCCATCGCCTCCTCTCCGAAACTGCATCCCGAAGCCGTCCATCTCACGGTGGCCGTGGTTCGTTACGAACTCCATGGGCGAAAGCGCCAGGGGGTGGCCTCCACTTACCTTGCCGACCGGGTGGATGACCACCCGTTGCCCGTCTTCATCCATTCGGCCAGGCATTTCCGTCCGCCCGAGGACAGCACCTTGCCGCTCATCATGGTCGGGCCCGGCACGGGCATCGCGCCTTTCCGGGCTTTCCTCCAGGAACGCGAGGCGACCGGCGCCGCCGGCAAGACTTGGCTGTTTTTCGGCGACCGCAATCGCGCGACCGATTTTCTCTACGAGGATGAGATCACCGGTTGGCGTGACAAGGGCATCCTGCACCGACTCGACACCGCCTTTTCCCGCGACCAGGCCGCGAAAATCTACGTGCAGAACCGTATGCTCGAGAATGCCGGGGAGTTGTGGAAGTGGCTCGAGGAAGGGGCTTGCTTCTATGTCTGCGGAGACGCCTCGCGCATGGCGAAGGACGTGGACCACGCGTTGCACCGCATCATCGAGCAGGCCGGGGGCAAGTCGGAGGAGGAGGCTGCCGCGTATGTCGAGGAGATGAAAAAGACCAAACGCTACCGCAAGGACGTCTATTGATGAGCGCCACCGGCAACTTGCGCAAAGTTCATTTCACCGGGATTTGCGGCACGGCCATGGGAGCGCTCGCCGCGGCCCTGCGCGACCGCGGGGTGGAGGTCACCGGTTCGGACGACAACGTCTATCCGCCCATGTCGACCTTCCTCGAAGGCAAAGGCATCACCATCACCCGGGGGTTCAGCGCGGGAAATATCCCGTCCGGTACCGACTTCGTGGTCATCGGCAACGCCATGACGCGCGGCAATCCCGAGGTGGAGGCCATCCTCAACCGCAAACTGCTCTATTATTCGCTGCCCGAAGCGCTCAAAATTTTCTTCCTGCGCGGTCGCCACAACCTGGTCGTCAGCGGAACGCACGGCAAAACCACCACCACTTCGTTGCTGGCCTGGATTTTCGAATCGGCCGGCCTTGCGCCGTCGTGGCTGATCGGCGGAATTCCCGGCAATCTCGGCCAGGGTTGCCGCCTCGGGGATTCGAAATACTTCATCCTCGAGGGCGACGAATACGACACGGCTTTCTTCGACAAGCGGAGCAAATTCATCCACTACCTGCCCGAGTTGCTCATCGTGAACAACATCGAGTTCGATCATGCGGATATTTTCCGCGACCTCGAGGATGTCATGACCAGTTTCCGCCGTCTGGTGCAGATCGTGCCGTCCGAGGGCATGGTCTTGCTCAACGGGGACGATGCCAACTGCCGCGCGCTGGCGGAGAATTGCCCGGCGCCTTTGGTCGAGGTCGGTTTTTCGCCCAATGCCGCGAACCATATCGGCGATGTGCACTACGGGCGCGAGTCTTCATCCTTCATCCTCTTCGGCGAGCGCTTTGAAATCCCCATGATCGGCGAGTTCAATGTCCGCAACGCCGCCATGGCGGCCTCGGCCGCGCATTTTTACGGCGTGCCCTTCGCGGAGATCCGCCAAGCGCTCCGGACTTTCACCGGCATCCGCCGTCGCCAGGAGGTGCGCGGCGAGGCGGGGGGAGTGACCGTGGTGGACGATTTCGGGCACCACCCCACCGCCATCGCCCAGACCCTTGCGGGACTCCGCGTCAAATTCCCGCAAGGCAAACTCTGGGCGGTCTTCGAGCCCCGCTCCAACACGACGCGGCGCGCCGTCTTCCAGGATGTGTTGCCCCGGGCCTTCGCGGGAGCCGACGGCGTGGTCCTCGCCCGGGTGGCGCGGATGGACCAACTGCCGCCGGCGGAGCGGCTCAACCCGGAAAAAGTCGTCTCCGACCTTCGTGCGGCCGGCAAGAACGCCTTTTACGAGCCCGACACGGCGGCCATCGTCGCGCGTCTGGCCGAATTGGTCGCACCCGGCGACACGGTTGTCGTGTTCAGCAATGGCGGATTTGACGATATCCACGTGAAGCTCCTCGACGCTTTCAAAGCGCGGGGCTGACTTGCGGTCTATGCGCGTCCGCGAGTTCCGTTGCGAGATCTGGCTGCCTCGGCCGCCGGAGGAAATATTCCCGTTCTTCGCCGATGCGGGTAACCTCGATGCCATCACGCCGCCATGGCTGCACTTCCGCATCGTCACGCCGCGTCCGATCGAAATGCGCGAGGGTGCGCTCATCGACTACAAGCTGCGCGTACATGGTCTGCCCCTGAGTTGGCGCACGCTTATCCGTGAGTGGAACCCCCCCCATCACTTCGTCGACGAGCAATTGCGGGGACCCTACCGGCAATGGATCCACCGACATACCTTCGAACCGCAGAACGGCGGCACGTTGGCGCGCGACATCGTGCATTACGCCGTGCCGTTCGATTTCGTAGCCCATGCGCTTTTCGTGCGCCGCGATATCGAGAAAATCTTTGCCTACCGGCAAAAGGCGCTGCGGGAGCTGTTCGGCTAGACAAAGGGCGGACGGGGAGGGAGTGGCCTCGCGATGCTCGACCTGTCCGTCGGCTCGAAACCGAGGGTTCAAATCCCTCTTGCAAATGGCGGATGGGGAGGGATTCGAACCCTCGGTGCATTGCTGCACACACGCTTTCC
>JBMTVD010000051.1:0-13332 GCA_049451035.1 Chthoniobacterales bacterium
ACACCTCGTGGACGGTGGTCAGCGACCTGGCCAAGAAGCACTACCACTTCAAAACCTACGGCAACCCGAATGTGCGTGTCATCGACCTCGCCCAAGCCCTCCAAGCCGCAGGCGACAAAATGGTCACCGTCGAAATGGGCCCGCAGGACCACGACAGTTTCACGCCATCGGAAGTGGTGACGGTGAAGCCCTGAGGTGTGCCAAGGAAGGCCGCAACCGAGTCCGCCAGGTCGTGGGCAAATAGAGGAAGATAGCAGAGGATTGTGTCCGGTCGTGTGGCCTCGCCTGGACACCACTTCATTCGCGCGTGCAGAAGTGGATCGTTATTTCTGGCCGGTGTCTGTCGGACAAATTCGTAACGAGCGGCTTGCTCCCTCGTATCGGAGGACCGAAGATCGGGATCGATGAAAACCGTTCTCTCCCTCCTCTTGTCCGCCACTCTCACGACCCCGGTCGTGTTGGCCTGCACCGCCTTTCAACTGAAGTCCAACGACGGCGCGCAAATTTACGTCCGCTCGATGGAGTTCGGTGAGGCGCTCAATTCGAAGGCGCTCATCGTGCCGCGGGGCACGGCATTCACCGGCACAGCTCCCGGGGGGCAGCCCGGCAAGATGTGGAAGGTGAAGCACGGCTATGTCGGACTCAATGTCGACGAGGATCCCACCACCGTGGCCGATGGCATGAACGAGAAGGGGCTCGCGATCGGGGTGCTCTATCTTCCGGGGTTCGCCGAGTACCTGCCGGCGGATGCCTCGATGCGCGACAAATCAGTCGGGAGTTGGGAGGTGGCGAACTACATTTTGGCTAATTGCGCGACGGTCGAGGAAGCTGCGGCCGCCCTGCAGAACGACCTCTATGTGGTCCAAGAGGAATTCCCGGCCTTCAAAATGCTCATGCCTTTCCATTGGTGGATCGGCGATGCGAGCGGCAAGGTGATCATTGCCGAATATGTCGGCGGCAAGCTGGCCATCCATGATGCCCCGCTCGGGGTGCTGACCAACTCGCCACCCTACGAATGGCAGCAGATCAACGTGAGCAACTACGTCGATCTCTCGCCGGTCAATGTGCCCGAGCGGAAACTGGGCGATTTCACCTCGATCAATTACGGACAAGGCTCCGGGGCCGTCGGGCTGCCGGGGGACATGACCCCGCCCTCCCGCTTCATCCGCGTCGCCCTCTTCTCGCATTGGGCCACGCCGGCGGACACCGCGCCGGAAACGGTCAATGTCGGGTTCCACGTGCTCAACACGTTCGATATCTTCAATGGCGCGATCAAAACCCAACAGGAGAATGGTGCGCCGAAGAGCAAAACGCTCAAGGGCGGAGGCAAGCCGGAGGTGGTCAACAGCGATATCACAGAGTGGGCCGTCGCCCATGACCGCACGAACCTGGTCTCCTACATCCGCACGTATGGCGGATTGCTCATCCAGAAGATCGACCACAAAGCCATCGACTTCGGGCAACCCGGTCTGCGCACGATCGACCTGCAGAACGACTTCGCGCCGGAGGACATTACGTCCAAGGCGCAGCCGCTCGCGGCCGCGAAAGCGGAGTAGGGGAGGGAAACAAAGTCTTCGCGGCACTTGCTCCGTCCTTGTGGGCGCCGAAAAAGATTGAACATCCGGGGCTTTGTGCGAGTCGTATTACCTGTGATGAAGAAATTCCTTACTATTGCTGTTGCAGTCCTCACCGTGGCTGCGTTTTCCTCGACTTCTTTTGCCGAAGGCGACTGCGGGTCCTGCCCTGTCAGTGGCGGAAAGGCCAAAGACAAGACCGAGGAAGGCACGCAGAGCTAAACCGGCCCTGCCGGAGATTCAGAGAGGCGGCTCTTTCGAGAGCCGCTTCTTCTTTTTACCGCGCGGGAGCCAGCGCGGGATAGAGCATCCCCAGTCCCTCGACGACCAATCCCACGGCGATGGCCGCGACCAGAATCCCCGAGATACGGGTGAAAACATTGATGCCAGTGTCCCCTAGCAGGCGCCTTGCGGGGTCCGCGACTGCCAGGGCCAGGAAGGTGGCGATGGAGACGACCAAGATGATACCTGCCAGGATAAGGTCGTCGCTTACGGAGGCGCCGTGGTGCGTGATACCTTTGTTGGCATAGACAATCACGCTGCTGATCGGTCCCGGTCCGGCGAGGAGGGGAATGGCCAGAGGTACGATGGCGAAGCCGCCGTCGGCCGAGCCCGAGCCCGAGTCGTCGCCGCCGGATGGACCAAGGACCATTTTCAAGGCGATGAGAAAAATGATAATGCCTCCGGCAAGGGTGAACGCCCCCACGCTGATCCCCAGCAGTGTCAATACCACGTGGCCGATGGCCAGCGCGACCCACAGAACCACAGCGACCGCTATCGACGTGGTCCGGGCGATGGCGAGCCGTTGGGCTTGGGTCATTCCCTGGCTGCGCGCCAAATATATCGGGATACCCTCGAGGGGGTTGACGAGGACGTAAATGGCAATGAAGACCTTGAGGTATTCCGCGAGATTTTCCATGTCGCTCCCGAGGGTAATGCCCTGAGCCTGTGCGGCAAGCTTCCGGGGCAGATTATGGTTCCGGCGCTCGTGAGCGGTGGATACAACTTCATGTGTGAAACCGTTCCCCCGCAGCATGGGCGTGGCCCTTGCGGCCGCGTTGCTCGCGGGCTGTGCGTCGGTGGGGGTGAAGGAAGATAATTGGACAGACCAGCGGCCGACGCTGCCGACGCGTGTTTATGTCGCCGACTATGGCGTCCCGGCTGAAGTGCTGGCGGTCGACCGCGGCGGGGAAGAGTTGGAAGCGTTCCGACGCTCCACGGCGGAGAATTTCACCGGGGAACTGTGCGAGCGCATCAGCAAGCGCATCGCCCCGGCGGTACCGCTCGAAAAGGGAACGCGTCCGGCCAAGGGCACTTGGGTGGTGGAGGGAAGTTTTCTCCGGGTCAACCAAGGCAGCCGCCTCTTGCGCAGTCTCGTCGGACTCGGGGCCGGGGGAACGAAGATGGAAGTGCGGACCATTGTTTCGTCGGTCGGTGCGCGCGGTGTGAAAAGGAAGATCGCCGAGATCGAGACAACCGGGGGTTCGAATGCCGAACCGGGCTTGCTAACTGTTCCGGCGCCGATCGGCGGCGGTATTCGGGCCGTGGTTTCGCTGGCCAACACGGGCGTGACCAAGGATCAGGAGCGCACCGCTCGGATGATCACCGCGGCGATGGCGGAGAAACTCGAAGCGCAGGGCCACCAATTGAGCGGGAAAAAGGAGAAGGCCAAGCGTTTGGATGCAGTGGAGAGCGGGGAAGCGCCCGAATCCGCGGAAAGTTTGTAGGCCGGGCGCCTCGCGCGCATTTCTGCGGAAAATGCATAGCCGGGGAAAGTGCGCCCGTGTATCCACGCAACTCATGAATTTCGCCGGTGACTATGCCGCCCACGCGATCAGCGACTCCGTCGAGCGGGTCGTAAGCAACAGTGTGAGCGGGCAGAAGACCACGGCGCATGAAATTGCCACGGAAGTTTTCGGGCGCCCGGGTTCCTTCGATTCGACCAAGGATCCCATTGTGCGTATCGAGGCGGGCAAGCTGCGCCGTGATCTCGAGACCTACTATCTGAAAGGCGGCAAGCACGATCGTGTCCGCATCTCTTTGCTGAAAGGACGCTACATTGCCCGCTCTGCTTATGTGACCGCCGCTTTGCCCGGAGGCGCGCCGACGGCCGCGCATCTCTGGCTCCTCCGAACCGCATTGCTCGGTCTTCAGGGTGCCGACGATGAGGCGCGGCAAGCTTGGACTGTGGTCCTGCAGGAATTGGCGGACTTTCGTTTCGATTCCCATGCGCACGAGCTGATCGGCTCGATGAGCGGCCAAGACGGTCGGGTTCGCGAGTTGCTGCTCGAGGGTCTTCGCCGTGCCGAGCAGGCGCCAGAGTCTGCGACGGAATATGGCGCAGCCTCTCCAGTTTCCCCATGAACGTGTCCGAGGCTGAAATCCGTCTTACGGGCGCGGGGCGAGTGGCGCAACTGGTGAACACGCGTGCTTTGCCGGGTCTGCATGCGCTGCGCCGGGCTGAGACAGGCGGTGAGGATCGAAGTCACGAGCAGGAGTGGTCTACAACGAATGACGTTATTCATAGGATGCTGCTCGATGGGGTTTGTCCGCCGACTCTGGACGCTCGAATTCTCTTGGTGAGGCCCCGCACCGGACCATGAAGCTCTCGCAAAGTCGCGCGGGGGCGATCAGCACTAGGGCGCGTCCTTGGCGCAGCGGAAGCCGACATGACTGCTGGCGGTCTGGGAATCGTTGCCGCGGCGGGCCGAGGGCCGGTAGCTTTCGCAATAGTCCGGATGACAGAGAAACGATCCGCCTTTCATGACGTGCCGGACTACCCCGGGAACAAGCGGAGGCGACGGATCGCCGGGCACCGGACGTTCACCTTCCAGCGTTTCCGGTCCGCGGGGGTCGCAACAGGCTTTCTCATCGCCCGCGCGGGCGGCGAAAGTGTCCGCGCGGTAGAGGTCGCTGCACCAGTTCCAGACGTTCCCGCCCATGTCGTAGAGGCCGTAGCCGTTGGCAGGGAAGGCCCCGGACGGGGAGGTGGCCGGAAAGCCGTCCGCCTGGTCATTGCGGTAAGGGAAGTCGCCGGTCCAGCGGTTGACCATGAACTTGCCGTCCGGGGTCTCCTCGTTGCCCCACGCGTAACGTTTGCCTTCCAAGCCGCCGCGGGCGGCGAACTCCCACTCGGCTTCGGTCGGAAGACGCTTGCCTGCCCAGTCCGCGTAGGCCTGGGCGTCTTCCCAGGCGACGTGGACCACGGGGTGGTCGCCGCGACCGTCGAGGTTGCTGTCCGGGCCTTCCGGATGGCGCCACGAAGCGCCGTGTGTCCAGTACCACCAGTTCGCCATGTTACGCAGGTCGACCGGCCCGGCCGTCGGGCGGAAGACCAGCGACCCGGGTTGCAGGACTTCATCCGGAGGCTTGGGTGTGCCGGGAGGAACCTGGGTTTTCATTTCCTCCCAATCGATGGGGCGTTCGGCCACGGTTTTGTATCCGGTGGCGGCGACAAACTTGGCAAACTCGTCGTTGGAGACCGGCTTTTCGTCGAGATAAAACGGGGTGATTTCGACCCGGTGGGCCGGGCGCTCGTTGGCGTAGGCTTCGGGAGAATTGGATCCCATCATAAAGGAACCGCCGGGAATGAGCGCCATGCCGGCGGGCGGCGCGGAAGCGGGGCGGCAGGCGGCTACGGAGAGAAGCAGGACGGCGGAAAGCAGGTGTCTCATGGGCTATGCAGGAATTCCGGGCGGCCTTCCCGGATCTGTCGCGAAAAGTCGCCGCTCGTGAAAGCTGCCACAGCAGCGGGATTTGTCCACGCTTTGCGTTTGAGTTCGGCAAAGGAAAGTCCGTTTGTGCGCAGCAAGCCGTGCTCGTAAAGCATCTCGTCACCCTTGCCATTGATAAGCAAGCGCCAGTCGAGGGGCATTCGGCGGCTCTGGCTCATTCCCCGAATGGCCGTGGTGCAGTTGCTGGTCACTGCGTTGTACCAGCGTGGCTGCGTATGAATGCCGTTGAGGGTGGCAAGGTATTCAAGCAGGCGCGCGCGGGCGTGTCCGGGAGCGGTGATGGTGGCATAGAGGTACACATCTTCACCCTGACCGTAGACGGTGCGGACGCCGAGCAAGTCGCGTTCGTCGCCGGCCAGCACGATGAGTTCGTATTGCCGGTAAAACCCCGCCAAGGCGGAATAGGCCTCGCCGTCTTCGCGGCGGGTCTCGATGGAGAAGGCGAGGGGCGGAGCGTTCTTGAACCGGAAGCTGACGATAGGATGCGCGATCCAGGGCGACCCCCAGTAGTTGACGGCCAAGTCCACGGCTTCGACATCAGAGAGCTTGAAGGTGCGGGTCTCCCAGCGGGGAACCGGTGCGCCGCCGGATGGGTAGTCGAAATTCCGCACGTTGTGCAAAATCACCGAGTCGCCTTCGATCGAGGCGTACGGCAACCGTGAATACTCGGTCGACCAGTGGCGCTCGTGGGAGGGAGCGAGGGTCAGCCACCAAAACAACACGGCGGCGAAGCCGGCGAAGGGTACGAACCACGACCGGCCGGTGCGGCGCAGTACGAACCGGGCGGCGAAAAGCGCGGCGACAAATCCCCACGCGGCGGCGGGGGCGGCGTCGAACCAGAGCGCGCCGAATGCCCACAACGCCAGCGCCCAACCAAGCGTCCCGGCCAGCGCAAGGCCAAGGGTGTGCTTCACGAGTGAAGGTGGATCCGCCGAGCCGGGGGGACTTTGATCCTGTCCTTAATGTCCGTCACTAAAGAGGTAGTTGAGCCAGGACTTCATCCGCAGGAGTACCTTGCGCATGACTGACAAGTGATGCATGTGCTCGGTGTAGATGGCCGCTTGGCCGGTGCTGCCGGGAATGATCTGGTAGGGGGCCAGTTCCTCTTCGTCCAGCTCGATGATGACCTGCACGCGGCCTTCGCCCTTGATCTGTTCGGGGTCGATCAGCGTTCCGGTGGGTTGGAGTTGTCCCTGCGGGATGTAGGCGCCGATCGTTTTGACTTTGCCGCGGAAGAACCGGCCGGGCACCGAGGGCAGGATGACCTCGGCTTCCGCGTCTTGGATAATTCGTTGAGTGCTGTTTTGCAGGAACGCCGCGCCGAAGACGGGCGGTTCGTCGTGGAGAAAAATCATGACCGGGCGCAGCGGCATGGGCACGGTATACATGCCGGGCCGGAGAAAATTCTGCACGACGGTCCCGTCCGTCGGCGCCCGTACCACCGTGCTGTCGAGGTCGAATTGGGCCCGCTCCAATTCGGCTTCGAGCCGCGCCAAGCTGGCCGTGCCCTCGGCATCGATGCGCGCCCGGCGAGCCTCGGCTTCGGCCGACTGCGCCGAGGATTCCGCGGCGAGAAAATCCGCCTTGGCTTTTTCCAACTGGGCTTCGGAAATGTTGCCGGCCTGGCGCAACTGCGCAGCACGGTCGTAGACGTCCTTGGCCCCGTCGCGGATGGCGGTGGCCGCGGCGAAATTCTGCCGCGCGGTCTCGGCAGCTTCCGTACGCTTTTGGATGTCGGACTTTTCCTGCTCAAGGCGCGCCCGGGCCGCCGCCACGGCCTTCTCGTATGGCACGGGATCGAGCCGGAAAAGAACGTCTCCGGCCTTGAGTGGTTCGTGCGGCCGGGCCTCCACGGCAATGACGCGCCCGCTCACGTCCGGCAAGATCGGGGTCGAGGAAAAGTAGAACCGGCCTTCCTTGGTGAAAGGATGGTTGTAGCCCATGCCGAGAAGCAGGGCGCCGATGAGGGCAATACCCCCGAGGGCAGCGGTCAGCAGGCTGTAGGCCGTGACCGGAATCTTGAAGATCTTGAATACCGCGTAGGCGGCCGCCGCGTAAGTGAGAATGAGCAGCAGGTCCATGGGTCAGGGGCGCGGTTTGCTTTCGGGTTCCGCACCGGACTTGTCGGCCAGTTGCTTTTCGAGTTCCGCCACGCGCGCGCGGAGATGGTCGGCTTGATCGTCGGTCTTGGGCACCCCGGGATACCCACCGTACCCGTGGTCGGGATGGTAGGAGACGGCCCAGATCCACAGGAACGGCCAGATGGCATGAAGCGTGAAGAGGCTGACCCAACCGCCCGCGTGAATGGCGTCCCGGTGCGGGTGATTGCGCGATTTGGCAATGTGATAGGGAATGTCGTGGATGGCGATCGCCCCGTAGGCGAGCGTCAGAATGACGAACAATATGATGCCGAGGGCAAACCAGCTGAGAAAGTCCATGGCTATCGATTCAGGATGCGGCGAACTCCCCGGCGATCTGGTTCATGCTTTCCAATCCCCGCCCGTGCAGGCGGCCGACACCCTCCAGGGTGGAGCCCAATTTGCACCACATCCCGGCACGGCTTCCGGGGTGGTAGATGACTGTCAGGCCCGGTTCGGGTTCGGCCCGGAGAAAAGTGTCGTGGGGATGCCCGTCGACAAACTCGTGGAAGGGCTTGCACCACGGATGCGATTGACGGTTGTTGAAAAGTTCGTCGAGGAACCGGTGCACGTCGGTGGCATCTGTCCGTCGAATGGTCTGCTTGACCGCTTCACGGCGCTCGGCCAGAAGGGCGTCTGGATCGAAAGTTTCCATCGCCGTCAATCTAACCGCCGGAGTGATGCATCGACAAAGAAATACTGGGCGTAACACTGGCAGATGCGTGGCGTAAAAAAGCAGAATCTGCCTTCCAAGGTCTGTGCCGCCTGCGGCCGCCCTTTTGTCTGGCGTAAAAAATGGGAAAGAGTGTGGGCTGAGGTGCGGTTTTGCAGCGAACGGTGCCGCCGCGCACGGACAGCGTCCCGATGAAAGAGGCGGTGCAGCTTGTCTGGTTCAAGCGCGATTTGCGCGTGGACGACCATCGACCTCTCGCGGAAGCCGCCCGGCGCGGACCGGTTCTGGGGCTCTACATCTACGAACCGGGTTTGCACGGCAGCGAAGAATTCACGTCGGCGCATGTGGTTTTCCTCAACGAAGCGCTGCGCTCGCTGCAAGATTCGCTCCGCGAACTGGCCGGGGAGTTGGTCCTGCGTCGCGGGGAGGCGACCGGAGTGTTGCATGCGTTGCGGCGAGAGATTCCGTTCGCCTCGCTGTGGTCCCACGAGGAGACGGGCAGCGACCGCACTTACGGGCGGGACCGCGAGGTGGCAGCTTGGTGTCGCGATCAAGGGATTCCTTGGCACGAATTCCGTCAGGACGGTGTGGTGCGACGCCTGCGTTCGCGGCAGGGTTGGTCGCAGCGTTGGGAAAAGCTCATGCGCGAACCGGCGAGCCCGCGACCGGTTTTGCGCGGGGTGCGCGGAGTGCGCTGCGACGGTATACTGTCGGCGGCCGACTTGGGTCTGCCTCCTTCCGACAAACCGGAAGCCCAGAAGGGCGGCCAAGAGGAGGCGCAGCGCACCTTGGCGACTTTTCTCACCGAACGGGGCACCAATTACCGCGTCGCCATGTCGAGCCCGGTCGCGGGATGGACCGCTTGTTCGCGGATCAGTCCTTATTTGTCGTTCGGTTGTCTTTCGCTGCGGACGGTCGTCGGCAAGCTTTCCGCACAGCGGACGGCTCTGCGCGCGGCGGAGGCGGCGGGTTCGCCGGTGGATCGACGATGGTTCGGATCGCTGCAAAGTTTCGGGTCACGACTGCGCTGGCATTGCCACTTCATGCAAAAGCTGGAGGACGAGCCGCGTATCGAGTTCGGAAATTTCGTGCGGGCCTACGACGGATTGCGGGAGGAATTCACCGCCAGCCCCGAGGGGCGCCGGCGGTTCGAGGCGTGGAAGGCAGGGCTGACCGGCTATCCGATGGTCGATGCCTGCATCCGCTGCGTGAAGGCCACGGGTTGGCTGAACTTCCGCATGCGGGCCATGTTGGCCAGCTTCTCGGCCTATCACCTCTGGCTTCATTGGCGCGAACCGGCGGTCTGGCTGGGGTCGCATTTTCTCGATTTCGAACCGGGGATCCATTTCAGCCAGTTCCAAATGCAAAGCGGCACCAGCGGGATCAATACCGTGCGCATCTACTCCCCGGCCAAACAGGCGGCGGAGCAGGACGCGGATGGCGCGTTTATCCGGCGCTGGGTGCCGGAACTGCGCGATGTTCCGTCCTCGTGGCTCCCGCGGCCGGAGCAGATGCCGGCGGAGTTGCAAAGTCTCAGCAGGTGCGTGATCGGCCGGGATTACCCCGCGCCGATTGTCGAGCACGCCGCGGCGGTCAAGGCCGCCCGAGAGCGGATCGCGTCGGTGCGCCGTCGCACAGCCACGCGGACCGAAGCGCAGGCGGTGTTTGTGCGCCATGGCAGCCGCAAAAGAACGGCGCGGCGCCGCATCCGGGAGAACCGGCAGTCGACTTTGCCCGGTTTGGGTGAGGCGATGGGAACGGAGGTCGCGGGTGAGAGGCTGTAATTTTACGCACAGGGCGAGGTTGTTTCGGTGGCAGTCCGCAGATTGGTGGATAGGGACACGCGGCCCGCGTGTGCGTCGGATATGGTGCGGACGAGCGAGCCGCTCGTCCCTGCCAATGAATGGAGTATGATGCGAACGATGGAAAGTTTTGCCTCCACTCGGCGGGCCGCTTTGGAGCGGCTCGAGGAATTCGTCCAAGCGGGGGCCGCGGACTATGCGCGCACGCGGAATTTCGTCGAAACTGGTCACGGCAACGTGTCGCGGCTCTCGGCTGCCTTGCGCCACCGGCTGATCGGGGAAGAGGAAGTGGTCTCCGCGGTGTTGGCCGCGCATGGTTTTTCCGCGGTGGAAAAGTTCATCCAGGAAGTGGTCTGGCGGACTTACTGGAAAGGGTGGTTGGAGCAGCACCCCGGGGTGTGGGCCGATTACGTCGGCTTGGCCGCGCAACCGGCGCCCGAGGTGCCGGTCGATGCCGCCATGGGTGTTTTCACGGAGGAGTTGCGGTCCACCGGTTACCTCCATAACCACGCCCGCATGTGGTGGGCGGCGTGGTGGTGCCATCAGCAGGGCTTGTCGTGGGCGGCTGGAGCACGATTCCTTTTCGACCATTTGCTCGACGCGGATCCCGCGAGCAACACGCTCGGTTGGCGCTGGGTGGCCGGTTTGCAGACGCGCGGCAAGGCCTACATCGCTCGGCGGGACAATCTGGCCAAGTATTGGCATGACCATCCTTCGCTCGATGGCTTGGAGGAAAATGTCCGCGCGCGCATTCCGGAGGAAACGGCCGACCGATCACGCGTGGAGATGCCGGATTATCCGGAGGCTCCCCCGGAGCTCCCAGGTCGCATTGTCCTGCTCGGACATGCGGACGATTTGTCGCTCGAACACACACCGCTCGGCAGGATCCGTCCGGACGGCGTGGCCCTGGTTGACCAACCCGGCAAAACCGAGGGCGATGCCAAACGGTCCTGGCGGGTGCGGGCCATGGATGATGCGGCAAATCGTTGGTCGGCGCATTACGGGGCGGACATCGCCCGACTGTCGCGGTGGGAAGACGTGAAGCCGTGGGCGGAACGGTTCCGGTGCGAGACGATGCTGCTGATGGCACCTTTCGTCGGTCCGGACGCGGATTCATGGCGACCGGTCCGGCAGTTCCTTTGCGACAAGGGAATCAATGTCATTGAATGCCGCCGCGCTTGGGATCGGCGGTTGTTTCCGGCCGCACGATCGGGATTTTTTCCATTTTGGCACAAGGTGCGGCCGGGTCTGTTGAAGCAAGGAAGCTGACTGGAGGGACGCTGTAAGTGTTTGTTATTCGCTTCGGAAGCGACATGATGCGACCCGCCAGCTTCGCTTTATGCCGCGCCCTCCCGCCCTCTCCCTTCTTTTGGTTGCGCTCGGCTTGGCCGGTTGCTCCGTTCTCGGGGTCAGGGTTGATGACCAATCCTCCGCAGCGGTGCGTCGCGAAGCATGGCAAGTCGCGCGGGAAAACGGGTCTTCTCCAGCGGCCGTGGCTTTGGCCGATGCTCAAGAGAACAAAGTATCCGAGTCGTCCCGTGCAAGCGATCTGCTGAAGTCGGCGGAATTGTCCGCAACCGCGCGACCGGGCACGCCCGACCACGATATCAATGTGGCGGCGACACGTTCCCTGGTCGCGCTCATGCGGGAGCGTGACTTCGCGCCGCTCCCGCTGGAGGACGGACGTACTCTGAGTGTCTCGCCCGCCTCCCGGCGCACGATTGATCCGCGCACGGCGGACGCCCTGATTCCCGCGGACGACATCCTCATCACACGGCTTCGCCTGCGCACCACACAATCCGGCGCAGGTTTGCCCTGTGTGGCGCATTTTGCCCCCAGGTCGGAGGCTTTGCGCGAGCAGCCGGGTGTGCCTCCTTTGGCCGGCATGTGCGAACCGGTGACAGCCTTGGTCCAGGCCTCCGGGCGCAGCCCGCAGTTGGTGTTCTATCGTACACGGATCGATGACGACGCCAAGGTGGCGGGGTACCGCGGCAAGCTCGCGGCCGATTTCTCCGCGCCTCTGGCCTACATGCTATCGCGCGGACGTAACCGGAGCATCGACATTGCCGCCTTGCTGCGCCCCGATAAGAACTTCGCCCACACGGGACTGTACCAGTTCGAGCCCTACGACCCGTCCAAGATCCCGGTTGTCTTCGTGCACGGGCTCATGTCGCGACCCGAGACCTGGGTGCCGGCGGTGAACGAATTGATGGCGGACAAGACAATCCGCGAGCGTTACCAATTCTGGTTCTTCCTTTACCCGACGGGTTTGCCGGTTTGGGGCTCGGCGGCGGAATTGCGCTCGGAACTCGACCGCTATCGCAAAACAATGGACCCCTCGCGGAGCAACCGGAACTTCGACCGCATGGTCCT
Organism: Chthoniobacterales bacterium; assembly: GCA_049451035.1. Lineage (GTDB taxonomy): Bacteria > Verrucomicrobiota > Verrucomicrobiia > Chthoniobacterales > JACTMZ01 > JACTMZ01. The sequence continues at coordinate 12,295 of JBMTVD010000051.1, forward strand.
GGTCGGGCACAGCATGGGGGGACTTATTTCGAGTTTGCAGATCCGCGCTGGAGGCGAGGTGTTGTGGAAGCAGTTTCTCGAGGCGCCGCCCGAGCGGTTATCCCTCTCGCCGGCGCTCAAACAGCGCATCATCGATATCCTGCAATTCCAACCGCGACCCGAAGTATCACGTGTTGTTTTCTTCGCCACCCCCCACCGCGGAAGCGAGTTGGCGGTCAATCCGGTGTCGGAATTCTTTTCCCGGTTGATCAGGTTGCCGGTCACCTTTCTGGACAAAGACCGCATGACATTGCAGGCCGCCCTCAGAGAAGAATACCGGGAGTTGTTCGTTGCGCCTGCCAACAGCCTCGTTTTTTTGCAGGCCAACTCCCCGTTGTTGAAGTCGATCCTCGCGTTGCCGATGCGTCCGGGCGTGCCGTATCACTCGGTGATCGGCGACCGCGGCCGTGGCGATAGTCCCGACAGTTCGGACGGTGTCGTGCCGTATTGGAGTTCGCACATGGAGGGCGCCAAGTCGGAGAAAATCGTGCCGTCCGGTCATGGTGCACATGAGAATCCGGAAGGCATTGCCGAACTCGGCAGGATATTGCGCCTCCATTTGTAGGAAGCGCGCAGCAGGCAGATCGAGATCGGAGACCCGAGGTCAGGCCGTGCTCTTCTTTTCCAGGTAGGGGCACGCGGCCCGCGTGTCCCTACCAGTCGGAAGTCAGCGACCGTAGTTCGGAGGCCGGTCGGACCAGATTCTTTGCCAGACCGAGGCGAGGTCGCGCGTGCGGAGGGTGCTCGGGAGCCTTTTTGGACCGATTGGATGCCAATGAGGATTGCCTCGTTGCGCGACAGCGTGCCGGAAGACGTAGTTCGGGTGTTGTCCCATGCGGAGGTCGGAGAGGATGAGGGTGTCGCCGTTCGTCTCAGCACTCACGAAGCCTCCGGCGAACCAAGACAAGCGCTTCACCGCAGGCACATCGCCGGCCCGTGCCAAGGCGGCATCGTCGGAAGGATAAAAGGTGAATTCGATGTCGCCGTCGTCCGCCACCA
>JBMTVD010000052.1:0-13098 GCA_049451035.1 Chthoniobacterales bacterium
CCAGACCGCGGGTGATGTAGCTGATGTTGCCGATGCCGATGTCGTCGCCCCAGATCACGAGGATGTTGGGCTTCTTGGCCGCTTCTTGGGCGAAGGAGCGGGAGGTGGCGAGGGCGCAGGCGAGAGCGGCGACAAGGAGGAGATGGAGGTGTTTCATAGGGGTTTTTCCCGGCAGAGGACCGGAACTGCACTCTGGAACGCCTGAAGACCTGTTACTATGCAAAAATCACAGAAACCTGCCGCTTTTTGTGTTTCAAGACCATCACTAGACATTACGGACTTGATTCGATGTGTAGCAGAGACGAGTTGGGGTAGGTTGTAATATGCAGGAATCTTAGGGGAAAGCTCCAGCAAGCGAAGTCTTCAGCGGCTTTATAACTCGTAATGCCATCGAAGACATGGCCGGAGCGATCCGGCAGTTTTACGACTTGGAGGCGGAGCAATTGGAGCCGGGGTCTTGCCGGTGCCAGATCGACTTCATTGCGGCGGGCCAAACATTTCTTTACCGTGAGCACTATCCGCTGCGAACGCGGATGGTAGGCGAACTTCTGGGCAACCGCTTCGGTTTGGCCGTGCCGCTGCTTGGCTCGGAGTCCAAGTTTAGCGGAGAGTTGGTGGGTCCCTCGCAGTTGCCTTCGGCCATGACCGGGGAGGAAATCGAGCTCGTTGCTGCGGGAGGATTCAAGCACCTGGTTGTTCTGCTCGATCATGAGCGGCTAATACAAGCGGCCGAGCAGGCAGGGATGCCGCGGGAGGTTCAGAGTTCTCTGCGTCGCGGAAGGACAGGCATGCCCTTGGCGGCGAAGCCGCAAGCGGTGGCGGCCTTTGCACGGAGGGTGCAGCACTTGCTGCGGCAGGCTGCCGCAGGGGAATTGCAGATCACGGCGGATCAGTTCGAAGAGTGGGTCCACGGACAAACCCTTTCCATCCTGGATGTGAAGGAACAACCGATGGGTCGACCGCCGGGCGCCGCATTGGTGCGCCGCGCCATCGGGATCGCGGACGACTACCCCGGTCCGGCGCCGGTGGCCACGCTGTGCCGCTTGCTACGGGTCAGCCCGGGCACTTTGGAGAATGCTTTCAAGACCGCGACCGGCGTGACGCCCCACGCTTTTTTCCTGCGGCGCCGACTCAACCGCGCGAGAAATGTCCTCCTGCGCGAGGATCCGAAGCAGAGGGGGGTCACGGATATCGCGAGCGAACTGGGCTTCAGCGAGCTTGGTCGCTTCGCCGTGCGCTACCGCCAGATGTTCGGCGAGTCGCCCTCGGAAACATTGCGGCGCCGGGTCACGGCCGGCGTGCGTCTGGAAGCTGGAATACTGTGAGGGATGGTGCCCGCTGGGCCGGCGGGCCCTACTGCACGGAGTGCGGCGGCGGGATTAATCGAGGGCGATGTCCTAGATAAGGATTTTGCGGGCGAGTGTCTGGAGAACTTGCTTTTTCGCTTGGAGATGCGCCGGGTGAGTTTCGAAGGCGGCGAGCGCGGCGCGGTTTCGGAAGCGCATGAGGAGGGCGAGCCGGGTCATACGACCAGCCGTAGAGCCATGAGCTCATGGCTTCCAACGCTGAAGGGTGGTCCGGTGGTGACTTTTTGCTTTAGACTAATCCGATGTTTGCTCGCGTCATGGTTGTGGTCTGCGCGTTGGCTTGTGCGGCCACGGTTCGCGGAGCGGAGGTTGCGTGGAATGATTGGTGGCAGGGAGAGTCGGCGTTGCCTTCGATGACATGGCGCCACGGGTTGGCGGACGACGGGATTTCCTTCTCGGGGTCTTTCGACAGCTTCTTTTTTGGCAATCCGGCGGGAGGCCAGAGCCAGGCTTTCGCCTACACGCAGTCGCTTTATTTTCAGCTCGAGGCCAATCTCGAGAAAATCGCCGGTTGGAAAGGCGGAAGCTTTGTCTGGTCGTGGGCGGACAATGCGGGCAGCGATCTCTCCGAGGCGGTAGGCAACGAGTTCCAGATCGTCGGTGACTACGGGCCGAACTCCTTTTATTTCGACCTGCTCTATTTGCAGCAGGCGGTGGATTTCGGCCGGGGGACATTGACCCTGAAGGCTGGTCAGTTGACGGCGTTGAATGACTTTCTCGTCACCGACATGTGCAACTACTACGTCAACGAAGCCTTCCAAGCCGACGTGCTGCGCGGCATCGACGTGCTGGCGACGTACGAACCGGAGGCCTCATGGGGAGCTTTTGCCAAATACGAAGAGAGGGATTGGTATGTGCAAAGCGGTATCTATCAGGTGGCCGACAGCATCGGCGCCAACAGTACTCATGGATTGAACTATGGCATTCAGTCGGACCAAGGGGTGATAGTCTTTTTCGAGGGGTGCTGGCGTCCTTCATGGGAGGGAGTCAAAGGCAATTATCCGGCGCGCTATAAAATGGGCGGCTTCGTTTCCACTTGGACTTACCCCACCTACGCCGGCGGCACGGCCCCGTCGATCGCCGGCTTCTACGCACTAGCGGAGCAATTGGCCTGGCGGGAGACTGAGGGTACGGATGAGGGACTCTACGCTTGGTCCAACTTCATCGGCTCCCCGCAAAGCGAGGTGGCGCAGATCCCGTGGTTCGTTTCCGGAGGATTGCAATACGTCGGCCTTGTACCCGGTCGCAGCGACGACCGTGCCGTTGTCGGTGCAGCTTACGGGGCGTTCAGCATGGATCAGGCGGCGGCGCAAAGGGAGGCGGGGCTGGCTCCGCAGTATTACGAACTCGCTTTCGAGGCTTCGTATTGGATCGCGGTCAACGACTGGATGACGGTGACGCCCGATGTGCAACTCATCGTCAATCCGGGCGGAGCGCACGACATTCCCGATGCTTTGGTGCTGGGCGTGGCGGTGGGGCTGAGTTTTTGAGACCGGGGACCCACCGGCCAGCTCGGGGCGCAGAGGTGCTCCTACGGAGTTGAGCTCGGCTTTCCTTGCACCGGGTGCGTCCCTGGATGGCCGCGGGGCAGTCTCAACAGGCGGACCGGCGCGCAGCCGGTTATTTTGAACGTTTGCGCCCTCGCGTGGGTCAAATTTTATACACCCCATGAAGTTATCCAGTGTTGTTGTTTCTTCCCACCCCGGCATCACCGCGGCTGTCGCGGCGCGTTTGGTGCGTGCGGTGCAAAAGACGCAATCCATCGTTCTGCTCCGATGTGGCGAGCGCATGGCCAATGCAGGCAATGTCTTCAGTCTGCTTGCTCTCTGCGCGGCAATGGGAGCGACAGTGGAGGTTCAAGCCTGCGGAGAAGATGAGGTGCAGGCTGCTGGTGCGGTTGAGCGGATCTTGTCGGAAGCCGCCTAGGTCGCTGTTATCCGGCACGCGTGGGCGCTGAAGCCCGCGCCGAAGGATACCAGCCACCAGTCAGAGCCCCGGACCGGTGCGCTGCGTTGCAAGGCCCTCTCCAAGGCGAAGATTACCGAAGGGCTGCTCATATTGCCGTGGCGCCGCAGAATTTCGCGGGTGTCCGCGAGATTGACACCCGGAAGTTCCCGTTCGATGGCTTCGATAACATCGCGCCCCCCGGGGTGGGAGAGGGTGAGTTCGATTGGAGCTCTCGCGGTGGCTTCGCGGTACAATCGTCCGACCGCCCCAGCCGCCAGAGCGGGCACGCTGGGGTGCAGGAGATTGCGCAGCTTGCCCTCCCGTTGTTCGAAACGGATGAGGTCGCGGTGCTCGGGTTGGTGCAGCGAGGAGAAGTCATGGCAACGCAAACTGGTTCCGTCTTTCGTGCCCTGCCAGATGGTGGCGGCGGCTCCGTCGCCAAAGAGGCATGCGCTGACCACAACGCCCGGATCGCTGTCCAGATAGAAGGCGGCCGAGCATACTTCCACCGAGACGCAAGCCACCTTGAGTTCCGTGTGGCACGCAAGAATGGATGAAGCGGTGCGCAGTGCGGGTACAGCCGCGCCACAGCCCAAGCCGACGATGTCCTGCAGCCAGGCATCGCTCCGCATCCCGAGCATCTCGGCCATGTAACTGCTCACGCCCGGACAAAGATAGCCGGTGCACGTGGTAACAAGCAAAACGTCGAGGTCGGCTGGCGTAAGGTCTGTTTGGCTCAGCGCGGAGGCCAGCGCACGTGTTCCAAGTTCCGGTGCCGCAGCGCGAAACTCCGCGTTGAGGCCGTCCGCATCCAGCTCAAACAGTTTGTTTGCATCATGCAGGGCGAACTGACGTCTTTCTATGCCCGACTCTCCGCATAGAACCGCCTGCAGCATGAGGCGCGAGCGCCGGTCGAGCCGGTCCAGTGTGCCGGGCGAGGAGCGCACCAATTCGAGGCACTCTTTCTGCGTGAACGAACGCGTCGGAGTGGCGGTGGCGATGGCGCGGAGATACATCGGCTATCGGTGCATCAATCGGTACATCAGGCCGACGGGCAAAAGTCCGCGGCGGTGCAGGGTGCGGGCCAGATGTCTGGCCCGCGCGTCCAGCAGGAAAGGGTGCAGAGTTCGGGCCGCGCGGATGCGCGATGCGAATCTCCGTCGCTGCCGACGGGCCGCTGCGGATTTAGCCTGCTCCCAGCGCGCCTCCCCCCGCGACCAGGCCAGGAGGGATGGGACCACGGTGGTGCTGCTTTGCAGGGCGATGGTCATGCCGTGACCGGTGAACGGCGGAATGAGTGCGCTGCGGTCCCCGACCCGCAAGCTGTCGTCGCTTATTGCGGGCCTTTTGTAGTCGAGGGCCGCCACCGCGCAGAAGGAATCCCTGACAGGCTGGGCCGTTGCCAGTCGGCGGCCCAGATCGCGGAACCCGGCGGCTGCGGCTATCTCGTGGAAGGATGCCCTCAGGTCGCACGAACCGCGGCGCAAGAGGCCGCAAACATTGGTTGTTTGCCCGTCGACCCGCGCCAACCCGATGTAGCCGGCGGGGCTGAAGTGAACCTCGAGGTCATTGAATGCCTCGAGCTCGCGGTAATGTTGTTTGATGCCGACCCAAGGTGACGAGGCGTCCGGAAGGCGCCCGCAGGCCATGACCCGTCCGGGTCGGTCTTCGCAGGCGACGCGCGAACCGGTGCGCAGTTCGCCGCCGAGGTCGCTGAAGGTATCGGCCATGCATGCATCGAGCCTGTGGCGGCTGAGGCAAAGCGCGGGATGGGGCAGTCTGTGCGTGATATCTGCCTTGCCGTCCTCGTGCCATGTTACCCCGTGGGCGCGCAGCGCGCCGCAGAGCACCCGTTCCAGACGAAGGGCTTTCTGTGTCTCATCATCCAGCGAGGTGATGAATTCCCCGCAGACGCGGTGGCGCGGATAATGTCCGGCTTCGTGGATGGTGACGGGAACACCATGTCCGCGCAGTGCGATACCGAGTCCGAGTCCGGCCAAACCTCCGCCGACGATCTCAACGGGCCGCATGAGAGAGTTGCTCCGCAGACAGGTCGAGGGCCGGGTATTTTTCCCATCCCCGCAGGTCGAAGTGCCACCATTCGCTGGGATAAGGGACAAAGCCGTGTTTCTGCATGACCTCCCCGAGGATCCCGCGGTTGCGGCGCTGCTCGGCCGTGCCGCCGCGGTAATCGCGGTGGGCCCGTTCGCTGAAATCGTCGAAGTCGCTCGGCATGGGCAGTTCGCGGCCGCGTTTGTCGATGAGTGTCACATCGACCGCCGTGCCACGGGTGTGGCGCCCTTTGTTTTTGGCCGGGTTCGACACGTAGCGCTCGTCCCGTATGAGGTTCCACATTTTCCATTGCACCGACAGCGGCCGATAAGCGTCCCAGACTTTCAGTCCGAGTCCGCGTCGCTGCAGATCGCGCTGCACGGCGCTGAGCGCACGAGCGGTGTCGCGGTGCAGAAAAACACGGGGAACCGGGTAGAGAACTTTCCCCGTGAAATTGTGGCGTGTGGCGTAACGGACTTCGGGCAGGCAGGGTGGCTCCACGGTTTCGAGTGGCACCAAACCGGAGGCGGGGGATTCCCCCGGGGCTGCCGAAGCCAAACCGGCGGTGAAAAAGCACAGGAGAAAGCAGAGCCGGGGGCGCATTGTATTATGTTTCACCGCATTGGCCCGGCGGCCAAGCCAAAGACGCTCCGATTGCCGTAGGGAGTGAGGCTTCAAGTATGACGTCCGATACAGAGAAGGGCGCTGTGCGGAACGAGCACCACCGGGGCGCCCGGCTCCATGGCCGGCTCGTGCCCGGGTTCGTGGATGTCCCGGGGCGACGGCTTCGCGGTGTCGGCCATCAAATGCCAAGACGTGCCAGCCGGCGGCGGTGGCAGGACGAAAGGCAACGGCTCCTTGTGCATGTTGAAGGCGGCATAGAATGAGCCCGGTTCGTCGGCGGGCCCCCGGGCGGGTTCGCCACTGATCATGAAAGCCAGCGAATGACTGTGTTCGCTCCAGTCGGGCTCGTCCGGTTGCACGCCATGCCAAGAGATGCCGGTGTGTGTCGCCCCGGACTTTCCACTGAACCAGTCGCTGCGGCGCAGGCCGGCGTGCCGGCGGCGGAAATCGATCATCAGGCGGACAAAGCGGACCAAATCCGCGTTGGTCTCCGCGAGGCTCCAATCCAGCCAGTTCCACGTGGTGTCGTGGCAGTAAGCGTTGTTGTTGCCGTGCTGCGTACGTCCCATCTCGTCACCCATGTAAAGCATGGGAACCCCTTGGCTGACGAGAAGCAGGGTCAGCGCGTTTTTGGCGCACCGCAGACGCAGGGCGTTGATATCCGGATCGTCAGTGGTTCCCTCGGCCCCGCAATTCCACGACAGGTTGTCGTCGCCGCCGTCTTTGTTTTCCTCGCCGTTTTCCAGGTTGCGTTTCTCGCTATAGCTGAAGAGGTCGGCCAAGGTGAAACCATCGTGGCAGGTGACAAAATTGACCGACGCGAACGGCTTGCGCCCGCTGGCCTGGTAGAGATCGGGTGAGCCCAGGATGCGTTGCACCATTTCACCGACCGAGTTGTCGTCTCCGCGGAGAAAACGGCGGGCCGCATCGCGGAATTTGCCGTTCCATTCCATCCAGCGGCCGTAACTTGGGAAGTTGCCGACTTGGTACAGGCCGCCCGCGTCCCACGCTTCGGCGATCAATTCGCAGTGGGCCAAGACGGGATCGTGGGCGATGGCCTCGAGCAAAGGCGGGTTGGGCAGGGGATTGCCCTGGGAGTCGCGCCCCAGCACGCTGGCCAGGTCGAAACGGAACCCGTCGATGTGGTATTCCGCCGCCCAGTAGCGCAAGCAGCCCAGTACAAGGTCCCGCACGACGGGATGGTTGCAGTCGAGGGTGTTGCCGCAACCGCTGAAGTTGAGGTAGGCGCCGTCGGGCGCCAGGATGTAGTAGACTTTGTTGTCCAAGCCGCGGAACGAAATTGTCGGTCCCCGTTCGTCGCCCTCTGCGGTGTGGTTGAAGACCACGTCGAGAATCACCTGTATGCCCTCGGCATGGCAGGCCTTCACCATTTCTTTGAGTTCATCGACCTCGCGCCCCGCCGGACCTCTCGCGGCATAACCCGCCTTGGGGGCATGAAAGCCCACCGTGCTGTAACCCCAGTAATTGCACAGCTTTTCGCCCGTGTCGGGGTTGGTGCGGTGGTTCTCGTGCTCGTCGAATTCGAAGATGGGCATGAGTTCTATGCAATTGACGCCGAGCGATTTCAGGTAGGGGAGTTTTTCACGCAATCCTTCGAAGGTGCCCGGGTGCAAGACGCCGGAGGATGCGTGGCGGGTGAAGCCGCGCACGTGCAACTCGTAAATGACCAACTGTTCGACGGGGATGTCCAAGGGGCGATCGTGTTCCCAATCGAAGTTGTTTTCCGGGATTCGACCGCGGTGCGGAAATATGTCGTGCTTGCGCACCGGTCCCGCGAACTCGGCCAGGCCGCCGATGGCCCGGGCATAGGGATCGAGCAAGACCGCGCGCCGGTCGAACCGGTGGCCGGCCTTCGGTTGGCAGGGGCCGTCCATGCGGAAACCGTATTCGATGGAGTAGGGATCGATGTCGCACACGGTCATGGCATAGACGTCGCCCATGCGGAATTCGGGCGGGAAGGGGATTTCAGCGAAGGGTCGCTGCGCGCCTTTTTCGAAAAGAACCAGTGTGCATCCGGTGGCGTGGGAGGAAAAGACGGAGAAATTGATGCCCCCGGGAACCAGGGTCGCACCGAACGGGAGCGGGTGTCCGTAGCGGAGGCGGAACACTCCGTGATGGTGAGTGGGGGCGTGTTTGTGCGATCCTTCCTCCGTCCGGACCGTTGCCGATGCGCGGGGGTCTACTTCCACTTGATGTTGCAGCCCATGCTCGGGTGCTGCAGCGATGGGGCCGGTTGACCGGCGAGGAGCGCCTCCAGAGCCTCCCGAAGATCGCTGCCGGTGCAGGGCGCGTTGTTGCCCGGTGTGCTCGAGTCCATGCGGCCGTGGTAGAACAACATCCCCTCCTTGTCGAAGACGTAGAACTCCGGAGTGCATTGCGCATGAAAGGCGCGTGCCGTCCCTTGTGTCTCGTCGTAGAGGACGGGGAAGGGGACCCTGCGTTCCTTGACCATCTCGGCCAGCAGCTCAGGGGCATCCCCGGGATGACTTGCGACGTTGTTGGAGCTGATGCCGACAAACCCGACGTCACGGGCGGAGTAGTCACGAGCCAAACCAACCAGGGCGGGAAGGATGTGCACGACATAGGGACAGTGCCGGCAGAGGAAAACAACGACAGTGCCCTTGCTCCCGGTCACCACCGGAGCGGAGACGGTTTCGCCGGAGCAAACATCAGGAAGAAAAAAATCCGGCATGGCGAATCCGGGAGTGAGAGGTGTGCTGGAGGTCAGGGCCATCGGCTGATGTTCGCCGCGGGAGTTCCGCAAATCAATCTCCCGGTCAAGCCAAGCGACTTGGGGGTTGACCGTGGCGCGCGGGCACCGCAGAACGTCTTTGATGAAAATCCATCTCAATCGGGCCGGGCAATCTTTGGGACAATTCAGTGCGGAAGAAGTCAGGGCGGGCTTTCAGGAGGGCAAATTTCTGGCAGGCGATCTTGCCTGGCAGGATGGCATGCCGATGTGGAAACCGCTGGGCGAGGTGATCGATGAAATCGCGCCGTTGACGGTTGGTGGAGCCCCGCCGGAGGCCGTGGCCCCCGGCTTGCCCGGTGCCGTCACGGGATGCCCATGGGAGAATCGTGCCGAGCTGGGCTTTTTCGGTGCCTTGTTCCAGATGATCTCGGCGGTCTTGTTCGAGCCGGTCAAGACTTTCCGGGCCATGCCGGTGGTCGGCGGTTTCGGGGCCCCTCTGCTTTTTTACGCCCTTTGCGTCACCTTGGCTGCCGTGGCCGGCGTCATCTACCAAGTTCTTCTCGAGGCGTATGTCCCCGGGGCGGCCTCCGAGGATGAGTATATTTCGTACATGTTCGGCACTTATGCGGGCGTGGGTCTCCTTTTGATTTCTCTTCCCGTGATGGTCGCCATGGCCGCGTTTGTCGGGGCGACTTTTACCCACCTGTCGCTGATGATTGTCGGGGGCGCGAAAAAATCCTACGAGGCGACCTTCCGGGTCTTTTGTTACGCCGGGGGGGCGACCGGCATCATCCAACTGCTGCCGGTGTGCGGTGCCTTGATTGCGGGTGTGTGGAATATCGTGGCCATGACGATCGGTCTCTCCGAAGTGCATGGCATCAGCCGGGGGCGCGCCCTTGTTGCGGTTCTCTTGCCGTTGATCTTTTGTTGCGCGGCCGTGGCTGCGGTGTTCCTGCTGGCTGTCTCGGTCTTGGGCTTGGCCGGTTTGGAAGCCGCCAAATCGTAGCGACGATGTCGCAACCGCCCCCGCTTCCGTGGTCCGTGCGGACCGGGCCGGAGCGTTTGATTTTGCTGCTGGCCGCCGCGTTGGTTGTCGCAGGGGCGCTGGTGGCGGGCGCGTCTTTTTGCGGGGTTGCGCCCGTGTGCGTCTGGAAGGCGGTCACAGGGATTCCCTGCGCGAGTTGCGGGGGCACCCGGGCCGTCGGCATGCTCGTCCATGGCCAGTGGTCATCCGCCTTGGTCATGAACCCCGCGGTCGTGGCCGCCGTTGTTTGCTCGGGGCCCGTGGTGATCTATGCGATGCTGGTGGTGGTGTTTCGTGTTGAACCGTGGCGGCCGTGCGCCGTGACCGTGCGCTTGCTGCGGATTTTGTTCGTCGCGGTACTGGCCGCCAATTGGCTGTTCGTCATTTTGGCGGGGCGCGTCTGAGTTCGCGCAGGCTTGCGCCGGGGGCCCGGGGGTGTTTCATGGCTTGATGGATTCCGCGCGCCGTCCTGCTGTTGTGGTGGCCGGAGCTTCCGGCTTCGTCGGTCGGGCTCTCTTGCCGGTCTTGGCCGAAAAATGCGAAGTGGTGGCCCTCAGTCGCAGTTCCTCCATCTCCGGGCCCGGGGTTCGGTCCGAGCGTTGCGATCTTTTTTCTTTGCTGCAGACCGAGAGGGCCCTGGCGGGGGCGGATTACGCTGTTTATCTCGTCCACTCAATGTTGCCGGCCCGCCTCACGCAGGCCCGGTTCGAAGATATGGATTTTATTCTGGCCGACAATTTTGCGCGTTCCGCGGCCCGCGCAGGCGTCAAGCAAATCGTCTACCTTGGAGGAATCATCCCCGACGATGCGCAACTTTCGCGGCATCTGGCGAGCCGGCTCGAGGTCGAGAGGGTGCTGGCGGCCCGTAATGTCCCGGTGACCAGTCTCCGCGCCGGACTGATTATCGGTGCGGAAGGCTCCTCTTTTCGTATGGTCACGAGGCTCGTGCAACGCTCGCCGGTGCTGCTTTGTCCGCACTGGACGCGGTCCATGACTCAACCCGTCGCCTTGCAGGATGTGGTGCGCTTGATTGATTTTTGCCTCGGGCGCGAGGAAATGTTCGGGCGGGCTTTCGACTTGGGGGGTCCTGAAGTCATGACTTATGTCGACTTGATGCGGCGGACGGCGAGCCGTTTGGGCAAGAAGCGCCTGATTGTCGCGGTACCCTTTATCCCGACGCGCCTCAGCATCTTGGCGACGCGTCTGGTCACCGGCGCCCATCGTGAATTGGTGGCACCTTTGGTGGAGAGTCTGCGTCACGCGATGGTGGCCCACTCCCCGACGCTGCAGGAGCGGGCGGGAATCGCGGCCCAGCCGTTCGACGAGGCCCTGGCCGTCGCGTTTGCCAGCGACCAAAAGGAGGTCGGGGCGGTCGACCGGCACCTTTCGCGGCGCGACAGCACGGCGGAGTCGGGGCGCTACGTCTGCTCGATCCAGCGACTGCCGTTGCCGCCGGGGCACGACGCCATTTGGGTGGCCAAAGAATATGCGCGCTGGCTGCCGACCCTCTTCAAATTCATCCTGCGTGTCACGGTGGACGCCGACCTCAACCTTGCCTTCCGCGTGACCGGACTGAAACGGCCCCTGCTCGAGTTGAGCTATTCTCGCGACCGTTCTTCAACGGACCGTCCGCTTTACTACATCACCGGGGGACTTCTCGCCCGCCAGGCGGAGCCATCCGACGGCCGTGCTCCGGCCCGGCTCGAGTTTCGCGAGAGCCCCGACCGTCGCAGCGTGCTCGCCGCAATCTTCAATTACCGCCCGTCGCTTCCTTGGTGGTTCTATCGTTTGACGCAGGCCCCCATGCACCTGATTGTCATGAAGATGTTCGCCTGGCACCTGGCGCGGCAACAACCTGTTCCGAGGCACGCGCCGGAGGGAAGGGCGGTCGGCGAGGTATGAGCAATCTTCGCGACGTTTTCGGGCGGCCCATGCGGGATTTGCGCATCTCGGTGACCGACCGGTGCAATTTCCGTTGTCCCTACTGCATGCCCCGCGAAGTGTTCGGCGAGGCTCACCGGTTTCTGCCGAGGGGGGAGTTGCTTTCCTTCGAGGAAATCGCGCGGGTGGTTTCGGTGGCCGGCCGCCTTGGCGTGCGGAAAGTGAGGCTCACCGGCGGCGAACCCCTGCTGCGGCGAGACCTGCCTGTTTTGGTTCGCCAATTGGCCCGGTGGCCGGCGGTGGAAGATTTGGCTCTTACCACCAATGGGCTTCTGCTCGGACCGCTCGCCGCAGCGCTCCAGGCAGCGGGTCTGCAGCGCGTCACGGTCAGCCTCGATGCATTGGACGACGCGCTGTTCCGGCGGCTGGCCGGAACGGATCATCCGGTCGAACGCGTGCTTGATGGCATCCGGTCCGCCGGCCTTGCCGGCTTGCCGGTCAAAATCAACTGCGTGATCCAGCGCGGTGTCAATGAGGACCAAGTTCAGCCTCTGGCCGAATGGTGCCGCCGGGAAGGGCATGTCTTGCGCTTCATCGAGTACATGGATGTCGGCAATCACAACCGTTGGCACGTCGCCTCCGTAGTTCCCGCGTCGGAAATCCGGGCGCGTCTGGCTGAGTTTTACACCCTGGAAGCCCTCGGCCCCTCCGTGCCCGGCGAGGTGGCGCGGCGATATCGCTACACCGACGGGGGCGGCGAAGTCGGGTTTGTTACCTCCATCACGCAGCCGTTTTGCGGTGATTGCAACCGCGCGCGCCTCACGGCCGACGGACAGCTCGTGACCTGCCTTTTTGCGGAGAAGGGAGCCGACTTGCGGGCCGTTCTGCGCAGCGGCGCAAGTGATGAGGAAATTTCGCAGTCCATCGCGCGGGTCTGGACTGGCCGCGACGACCGATACTCTGAAGTGCGATCCACGGCGGCAAAGCGCCCGAAAATCGAAATGTCTTATGTCGGGGGTTGATTGCACGCTTGCGCGGGCTGGCCACCGATCTATAAGGGGAGGATGAAGACACCGACACTCGCTTTGATTTGCTTATTGGCCGCGACTACCGGCACTTGGTCCGCGGAAGACCAAGCATCCGACACGGCGGCCGCCGAAGGATCTGAATCGGCTGTTTTGCAGGCCGAAGACACGGCATCCCTCGAAGACAAGGTCGGGGAGGAGGTGGTCGTCGAAGGCGTCATCAGGAATGTAGGCAAAGGCCCCAATGACGGGATCACCTTCCTCAATTTCGGCGAGCGCAAAAAGGGGTTTGTCGCCGTAATTTTCAGTTCGGCTTACGACAACTTTCCCGATGGGTTCGACCAATACGCGAACCAAAAAGTGCGGGTCAAAGGCTCTCTGGAAAAGTACCAGGACCGGCAAATCCAGATCAAAATCTTCACCCCGGACCAGCTGGAAGTCGTCACCGACGCGCCTTGAAGCGGG
>JBMTVD010000053.1:0-12754 GCA_049451035.1 Chthoniobacterales bacterium
CAAAATCTTCACCCCGGACCAGCTGGAAGTCGTCACCGACGCGCCTTGAAGCGGGCTATGATGAACCGCCCCGCGCGTCGAGCAGGCGCTCGACGTATTTGGCCAGCACATCGAACTCGAGATTAACCCGGTCGCCCGGTTCCAAGTCGCCCAGATTGGTGTGTTCGAGGGTGTGGGGAATGACCCACACGACAAAACGTGCGGGAGCCAATTCGGCAATGGTCAGGCTCGTGCCATTCACGGCGATGGAGCCCTTGAAGGCTGCGTAGCGGGCGAACTCTTCCGGCAGGGCAATCTCCAACCGGGTGTCCGCGCCTTTTTCTGCCACGGAGACAACCTCGGCGGCGCAGTCAATGTGCCCTTGCACAAAATGTCCGCCGAGGCGGCCATCCACGCGAAGCGCCCTCTCAAGGTTCACCGGGGCGCCCGGTTTGAGATCGCCAAGATTGGTTCGTTGCAAACTCTCTTCCAGCAGATCGAACATGATCTGTTTGTCGCGGTGGGTTGCCACGGTGAGGCAGCAACCATTGACCGCCACACTGTCGCCGGGGCGGATGCGTTCGGCCGTCCGCGGGGCGTTGACAAGCAACTGTACCGTGCGGTCCGTGCGGCGCAACCAGCCCACCTGACCGACTTCGCGAATGAGACCAGTGAACATGCCGTGGAGGAGGGGTGTTTTGCTAGGCTGCTGCTTCGCCCAAGGGTGTGCAGGTGCAGAAAAGGTTGCGGTCGCCGTAGACGTTGTCCACGCGACGGACTGCTGGCCAAAATTTGTTGGTCCGCAGCCACGGCAAAGGAAAAGCCGCAACCTCGCGGGAGTAGGAATGAGACCAGTCGTCGGCCATGACGCATTCCGCGGTGTGCGGCGCGTTCTTGAGCGGGTTGTCCGACTTGTCCAGGCGCCCTTCTTCGACGGCAACCAGTTCCCCGTGGATGGCGATCATGGCGTCACAGAAGCGGTCGAGTTCCTCAAGCGACTCACTCTCGGTCGGCTCGACCATCAGCGTGCCCGGCACGGGCCAGCTCATGGTGGGGGCGTGGAATCCGTAATCCATGAGTCGTTTGGCGATGTCTTCCACTTCGATACCGGCGCGCTGCTTCCACTCGCGCACATCAAGAATGCACTCGTGGGCCACGCGACCGTTTTTGCCTTTGTAGAGGACGGGGAAATATGGCTCCAAACGTTTGGCGATGTAGTTGGCGTTAAGAATAGCCACCTTCGTCGCGTGCTCGAGTCCGCCGGGGCCCATCATGCGGATATACATCCAGGAAATGGGCAAGATGCTTGCGCTGCCCCAGGGTGCCTGTGAAACCTCCCCGATGGCCTGCGCGCCGCCGGTCTTGATGATGCTGTGGCCGGGCAGGAAAGGCGCGAGGTGCGCGGCCACGCCGATCGGACCCATGCCCGGACCGCCGCCGCCGTGCGGTATGCAGAATGTTTTGTGCAGGTTGAGGTGGCACACATCCGCGCCGATATCGCCCGGACGGCACAGCGCGACCTGCGCATTGAGATTAGCACCATCCATGTAGACCTGTCCGCCGGCTTTGTGGACCATGTCGCAGATTTCGCGGATGCTTTCCTCGAAGACGCCGTGCGTGGAGGGGTAGGTGACCATGAGCGCGGACAGCTTGGGTCCGTGTTGCTCTATCTTTTTGCGCAGGTCGGCCGTATCGACATTGCCCTGCGCGTCGCAGCCGACGGGCACCACGGTCATACCCGCCATGACCGCACTGGCCGGATTGGTGCCGTGCGCGGACATCGGAATAAGGCAGATGTTACGGTCCTTGTCGCCGCGCGATTGATGGTAAGCGCGAATGACGAGTAATCCGGTGTATTCGCCCTGCGATCCGGCGTTGGGCTGGAGCGAGACGGCGGCAAAGCCGGTGATTTCCGAGAGCCATGCTTCCAACTGACGAAACAATTCCGTGTAGCCTGCCGCGTTGTCGACGGGCGCGAACGGGTGGAGGTTGCCGAACTCGGGCCAAGTGACCGGAATCATTTCGGCCGCCGCGTTCAGTTTCATGGTGCACGACCCGAGCGGGATCATGCTGTGATTGAGGGCGAGATCGCGTCCTTCCAAGCGCCGCAGGTAACGCATCATCTGCGTCTCGGTGTGGTGCGAATTGAAAACAGGATGGGTAAGGAAAGCCGAGGTGCGTGCCACGGCGCGCGGGAGGCGGTGCGCGCCGAGTTGCTTGACGGGTCCGGCGCCGAAAACCGCGAGGAGTGTGTTTAGGGCAGCGAGGTCGGTGGTCTCGTCAACCGTGATGCCGGACGATCCATCGTCATGCTTCCGCAGGAGCACCCCGACTTTTTCCGGATCGATCGATCCCCGGGGGGTGACGCGCAGGGTGTCGAAATACGTGTCGTGGTGCACGGTATGCCCGGCTTTGCGCAGGGCGTCGGCCAGCGTGGCGGCCGTGTCGTGGACGCGTTGCGCGATGGCTTTGAGTCCGGCGGGTCCGTGATACACGGCATACATGGAAGCCATGACGGCGAGCAGCACCTGCGCCGTGCAGATGTTGCTCGTGGCTTTGTCGCGGCGGATGTGTTGCTCGCGGGTCTGGAGGGAAAGGCGCATGGCCGGGTTGCCGGCGGCATCTTTGGAAATGCCGATGAGCCGTCCCGGGAGGCGGCGCTTGTGGGCGTCGCTCGTGGCGAGAAAGGCGGCGTGCGGTCCGCCGTAACCGAGCGGAACACCGAAACGTTGGGCACTGCCCACGACGATGTCCGCTCCGAACTCGCCCGGCGGTTTGATCAAGGTGAGGGCCAGCAGGTCGGTCGCCACGACAAAGGTGCCCCCAATGGCATGCACGCGCGCTGCAAAATCACCATAGTCGTCGATTTTGCCATCGCTCGCCGGATACTGGACGAGGGCCCCGAAGAAGGACTGGTCGAGTGCGGCCTCGCACCAAGAGCCGGTCACGATTTCGATGCCCAAGGGCTCCGCGCGGGTGCGGAGCAGGGAAAGCGTTTGCGGATGGACATTGTCAGCCACGAAAAACTGTGTCCCTTGCCCCTTGATGCCGTGGGCCATGGCCATGGCCTCGGCGGCCGCGGTCGATTCATCGAGGAGCGAAGCGTTGGAAATTTCCATGCCGGTCAGATCCGCGACCATGGTCTGGAAGTTGAGCAGCGCCTCGAGCCGTCCTTGGGCGAGTTCGGCCTGGTAAGGGGTGTAGGCGGTATACCATCCGGGGTTCTCGAGGATGTTGCGCAGAATGACCGGCGGTGTGTGGCAGTTGCTGTAGCCCATGCCGATGTACGTCGGCTGGATTTTGTTTCGTGCCGCCAAGGCGCGGATTTCCGCCAGAGCCGCGTGCTCGTCGAGCGGGGCGGGGAGGTCGAGGTGTTCCCGGCGGCGGATTGCCTCGGGCACGGTTTCGTCGATCAGCGCATCGAGGTCCGGGGACCCGATGAGCGCGAGCATGCGTGAAATCTCCGACTCGTCCGGACCGACATGACGACGGACAAAACCAGACTGCGTGGCGGCGACCTTGCTCATGCGGTGCTGGTCAGCCGATTTGCGCGCGATAGTCGTCGGGGGATTTGAGCGCGTCGAGTTGCGACGGGTCGGAAAGACGGAGCTTGTAAAGCCAGCCGTTCTCGTAAGGCGAGGTGTTGACCAGGGCGGGCTCGGAGGCCAGCGACTCGTTGACCTCGAGGACTTCACCGTCGACGGGGGAGTAAATGTCGCTGGCGGCTTTGACGGACTCCACCACCGCAGCCGGTTGTCCCGCGGTGACGGCGGCGCCGACTTTCGGCGGATCGACATAGACAATGTCGGTCAGCTCGTTTTGGGCGTGGTCGGTGATACCGACGACCGCGGTGTCTCCGTCGACACGGATCCACTCGTGAGTTTCGGCATATTTCAAATCGTCAGGAACATTCATGATGGATTGCCGGCGCGGTAGTTACGCGGGGCGGGTGGATGATGGACGATAAAAGGGCTTCTTTTCAACCACGGCGGCAAACTGGCGGCCACGGATGTCGATTTTGAGGGCTTGTCCGGGTTTGGCCAGGGCCGGGGGCAAATAGGCCATGGCGATACCCTGACCGAGGCTGGGGGAGAGGGCGCCGCTGGTCGTTTCGCCGATCACTTGTCCGTCGACCAGCACCGGGTAATGGGCGCGGGGCGGGGGGCTTTTTTCCGTCATGCGCAGGGCGACCAGCTTGGCAGGCAGACCGGAATCGCTTTGCGCGAGCAGGGCCTGCCGCCCGATGAAATCCGCTTTATCCAGGGCGACAAAGACCCCGAGCCCGGCCTCGAGTGGTGTGCGGTCAGGGGAAAGGTCGGACCCGTTGAGCGGATAGCACATTTCCAGACGAAGGGTGTCACGGGCTCCAAGGCCGCATGGCTGGGCGCCCGCTTTCAGCACGGCGGCCCAAATATCGCCCGCGAGGCTGTTGGCGAAGAACAATTCAAAGCCGGTCTCGCCGGTGTAACCGGTGCCGGCGGCGATGACCGCGCCACGGCATTTTTCCATGGCGATAAAAGCATTTCTTGCCGGCATCTCGCACTGGAAGACGTCGCGGAACACGCGTGCCGAGTCCGGCCCCTGCACGGCCAGTGCGCTCATCGTCTCGCTGCGGTTGTCCACGGTGACGCCATCGGCGGCCTGCTGCTGCAGCCATGCCACGTCTTCGTCGATCTTCGCCGCATTGACCAACAGCAGAAAGTTGTCGTCAGCCATGCGGTAAACGATGAGATCATCAATTACTCCCCCGCGTTCGTTCAGCAAAAAGGTGTATTGTCCGCCGCCGATCGGGCACTTGGCGAGGTCGTTGGCCAGCAAGTGCTGGAGCCAGCCGAAAGCCTTGGGTCCCGAAACAAAAACTTCCCCCATGTGCGAGATATCGAAGACCCCGCAGGACGTCCGCACGGCCCGGTGCTCTTCCATGATCGAGGTGAATTGCACCGGCATCTCCCATCCTCCGAAATTGATGCAGCGTGCGCCGAGGGCTTTCTGCTGCTCGAAAAGGACGGTGCGGCGCGGTTCGGAAGTCACCTGTCAGGTGGAGGAAAGTGCAGCCATGAGGACTCGAACCTCAAACCTTCTGATCCGTAGTCAGATGCTCTATCCAATTGAGCTATGGCTGCGCGGTTGAGCGGAAATGATTACGCGCGGGACGGTCGCGGGTCAAATGGATTCAAAGGGAATTCCCGGCTCAATGGCCGCCTCCGCCGCCCATGGCAATCTCGCCGGGTTCGGTTTTGTCCTCCTTGAGCAGGGCCCAAAGAATGGCGGAAACAGCGAGGGCGATGGCGCAGACGATGAAGGTGATGGTCTTGTCGGCGGCGGCGCCGATGACTTTGCCGACGGCCACGCTGACGACGATCTGCGGGATGACGACCGAGAGGTTGAAGATGCCCATGAAAGTCCCCATGCGCGCCTTGTCGACGCTGTCGCTCATGATAGCGAAGGGCAGGCTGACCACCGCAGCCCAGCCGATCCCGACCACGGCCATCAAAGAATAGAGCAACCACGCATTGCCGCCGCCAAGCACGACGATGGCGCCGTATCCCAACGCCATGATGAAAATACAAATGGTGTGGGTGCGGACGAGGCCGATCTTTTTGGCCAGGGGCTGCAGGACGGCCACGGGCAGCACAAAACCGACGATATTCATTACGAGAAAAGATATGGAAATGACCTGGCCGAGGGTCGTTTTTTGACTTTCGTCGAGCTCTCCGGTTCCGGGGAAAAACGCGTGCTGCAAATAAGCGAACATGAAGACGAACATGGTTTGCACGCCGAGCCAGGTGAAAGCGTGGGCCACATAGATGTGCAGGAGGCGGGGCAGGTTGGTTTTGCCGTGCCCGGAGACCGGTTCGGCCGGAGCATCGTGCGCCGCCGCAGCTCCGAGTTCGCGCGGTTCCTTGAGAAGGAAGGCGGGAATGACATTGAAGAGGAGGACGAGAGCGACGCCGAAATAAATGAGGGCGTAATTGCCGAACACGGCGCCGATGACGTAGGCGAGCACGCCGAACATGCCGGAAATGGTTTGCATCCAGGTGAAACCTTTGGTGCGGGCTTCGCCTTCGGGCGTGAGGTCGGCGATGATCGAGCGGGTCGGGTTGAAACCGACGTTGATGGCCAAGTCGAGCGTCAGGGCCACGATCACGGCGGTCCACAAAATGCGGACTCCGCTCCATTGGCTGAGCTCGCCGAGAAAGGGCAACGCCAGAAGCATGAGGGAAGCTGTGACACCCCCGATAAGAATGAAGGGTCGGCGCCGCCCGCCCCAAAACCATACGTTGTCGCTGATTAAGCCGACGATAGGCTGGGCCAGCAATCCGGCCAGCGGTCCGGCCAGCCAAACAAGGCCGACATGCTCGATGGAAAGATTGTACTTGGTGCTGAGGATCCAGCTGAGCGCGGAAATCTGCACGCAGAGGGCGAAGCCCATCGCGGTGGAGGGCAGGCTGAGGAGGACATAGAACGGATTGGTCAGTTTTTGTTGATCGTTCATGGCTGGAGAGGTTGCTTTTTTTGCGCGTTCAGTAAAGGGGAAACGGGAAAAGCTAGGACTAAGACTTGGTGCCGTCCTGTTCGATGAGTTCCCAGAATTTGTGGTTGCCGGCCAGTTGTTCGTCCTCGGCAACGGGCAAACTGGTGCGGAAGAGGAAGTCGCGGATGGTGTTCTTGCTCAGCACGCGGCGGATGAGGAGGCCATGATCGTGCGGCTCGAAATAGATTCGGTAATCACCGGCGCGGTAGCGGTAGAGAGTGCGGCCATCGCGCGCCACTTTGCCGAAGCGTTTGGGGTCGAGGCTTTCCAGATCGTCGGGCAAGACTTGAAACTCCCCGAGAATTTCCAATTGGAGCAATTTGGGCAGAGCCGCCATCTCGGCCGCGCTCAAGTCGTTGAAAATAATCTGAAACATCGGTCGGATTCTGGCGGGTTCAGGCTTGGTAGAAAAGAAGCGAGACCACTATCAGCGTGACTCCGTAGACCGCGCCCGAGCCGGCCGCCAGGAGAAACCGCCAACGCGCGGCGGTCAGCCACTCGATGGCGTCCCGCAACAGGTAAGGGGCACCCACCATGACCAGCCCGGCCGAAGCCCAGAGGTACGCCAAAACAACCAGCAGCAGGCGGGACTGCTCGGGCCGGAGAAAGGCCGAGCCCAGCAGGGGCTCCGCGGCCAGCAGGGCCAAAATCCCCAAAGCGCGCACGGCCAGGAATTCCTCGGCAAACATCGGCACCATGACCGCCCCGGCCAGAATGACCCCGCAAATGAGTGTGCGCTGCGGGGAGAATTCTCCGAGATCCATCGTCGCGCCGAGCCAAAACGCCCAGAGGGCGGCCAAGGAGCACAGGAAGAGGCCCGCCGGTCGGGAACGCGGGAAGACCTTCATCCATGCCGCGACCTTCTCCGGCATGACCAGCGCCGCGGCATGTGTAACGAGCAAGCCGAGACCAACGACAAGGCCTGCCGCGCGGAGGGTGAGGTCGTACATCATGATGGGAGACGGGTTGTTGAACACTCTCGCGGCGCCGATGACAAGCCGCCGCTCAATGGCTCGCCGTGTGGGTTGCTTCGGCCAACGGCTTAACAAAGGCGGCAATCTGGTCCGCCAATCCCTCCTCCCGGCCGTGCTCGGCGATGCGACGGACGATGGCGCTGCCTACTACCACCGCATCAGCGCGGCGCGCCACCTCGGCGGCCTGTTCCGGGCTGGAAATGCCGAATCCCACGGCCACCGGCAGGCTGCTGTGCTTTTTGATTTCCGCCACCTGTGCGGCAATGGAGTCCGAGAGCTTGGCCTGCTCGCCGGTCACGCCCTCGCGCGACACATAGTAGATGAAGCCATCGGCGGATTTGGCGATGCGCTCCATGCGCGCGGGCGGAGTGGTCGGGGCGATCAGTCTGATCGACTTCAAGAGGTGCCGGTCGGTCAGTTCGCGGTTGGACTGGATTTCCTCCGGGGGCAGATCGAGGATCAGAATGCCATCCACTCCGGCGGCGGCCGCTTCCTCGTGGAACGCATCGAACCCGTGGACATAGAGAGGGTTAAGATAAGTGAAGAGGACCAGAGGGATCTCGGACTTCGCGCGGATGCGACGGATTGATTCAAACAGCTTGGCAATGGTCGCTCCCGCATCCAGGGCACGTTGTGCGGCCATTTGATTGACCACTCCGTCCGCCAGCGGGTCGGAGAAGGGCACGCCGAGTTCAACGATATCCACACCGGCTCTCTCCAAGGCCGGCACCAACTCCTCGGTCGCCGCAAGCGAGGGATCGCCGGCGGTGATGTAGGCGATGAAGCCCGGCGTCCCGGCCGCTTGCAATGCGGCAAACGTCTGGTCGATGCGGTTGGCCATGAGCGAGGGAGCGTTGTAGATCTTGGGCGGCCGCGTTCCAAGGAATTGCAGGCGGCAATGTTTCCTCTGGGCGGAAGGCGTTGCTTACCGTAGCCGGCCCGCCAACCTCGACGCTTCGGCTTTGGCGGCCGCCAGAGCAGCGGGCGACATTCCGGCCGCAAGTGTATCCCGGTGAGTCCGCCCTTGGGTTGAGCCGCCGTCGGCAGCCAGGGAATACCACGCGTAGGCGGTGGAGATATTTTTCGGGACTCCCCTCCCGTAGTGGTAGCAATTGCCGAGGTCGAACTGTGCTTTGGCGTAACCTTGAGCCGCCGCCTTCCGCCACCAGCTTGCCGCTTTGGCGGGGTTCTTCGGCTCATCGTAGCCTATTTCGTAACACCCACCGAGCAGCCACTGGGCTTCTGCATTGCCGCGCTCAGCCGCTTTCGTCCAAAGCCGGATCCCCTCCGCATAGTTCCGCGGCACACCCTCTCCACTGAAATAGCGGTGACCAAGTTGCACACCCGCCTCGGGATCCCCCTGGGCCGCCCGGGTCTGGAGGGTGGAGATACTCTCGGTGGTGGAGCATGCGGTCAAAACAAGCGCCGACGCAAATGCGGCTGATAAAATTCTCATTCCTGATCAGAACATCCTCCGACAAACCGCGGCAAGCAGTAAGAAAGCCGATCCGTGTCCCAAGACCATTTTCCCGGGAGGCTTGCGGCCGCGGGCGCAGACCTAAAGGCCCTGAAAAAGCGGAGGAAAGTGACATCAAGCCCGGCCATCCCATCGACCAATTTCCTTCGAGGGCGTGCCATAAAAGTCTACCGACTGGCCGGCCGGGAGAGCGGCAGCGCTCCGCTTTGTTCAGAGTGAGCGGATGAATTTCAGCATGGCCTCGCGGTCGGCTGCCGGCATGGTGCGGAAATTTTCTTTGGCCTGCTCGGCTTCGCCGCCGTGCCACAGGATGGCTTCTTCCAAAGTCCGGGCCCGGCCGTCATGCAAGTAGCTCTCGCCGCCGCTGACCCCGGCGCTCAGCCCGATGTTCCACAGTGGCGCGGTCCGCCATTCCGCACCGGATACCCCGCTCTCGCCCAGATTGTCCGCCAGGCCGGGGCCCATATCATGCAGGAGCAGGTCGGTGTAGGGCCGTATTGTCTGGTTCCGCAATTCTCCCATCGGATGGTATGGGCCCGTGGTGTGGCTTGGAGTATGACAATTGACGCACGAGGCTGAGGCAAAAAGTTGCTGCCCGCGCGCCACCACCGGATCGTTAAGATCCCGGCGCGCTCCCACGCCGAGCAGGGCGACGTAGCGGTTCATCCGGTCCAGTTCCTCGCCGCTCACCTCCGGCGGCCGCGGGCTGCTTTCGCCATCGAGCACGGGAAAGATTTTGCTCGTCACTCCCATGTCGCGATTCAGGGCATACGCGATTTGGTGGACAACTTTCGGTTGGTCGGCCTTGTAGGCGAAACGTCCCAAGCGCAGGACGGACGGCTCCTCGGGATCCGCGATGTAGTTGGGGCGCCCGGAGATACCGTCGCCATCCGCATCCTCCGGATCGGCCAGGGCCAGAATATTTTCCTCCGGAATAGCTTCGAGCAAACCCAAACCGACCAATGAAGGTGCCACACGCAGGGAGTGAAAATCCGCGGGCGCGCCGGTGAATCCGACCACCGGCTTGCGCAAGGTGTAGGGGGTCCCGTCGCCGTACGTTCCCGTGGTCTCGGTGAATCCGGCCAACACCACCCCGCCTTCCGGGCTTCCCGTGGTCATGTAAGGCTGGATTTGTTCGCCGAGCACCGGATGCGGCGTCCCGTCGGCCGAGGCGCCGACCTTGACCACAGCCTGGTCGAGCGGCGAGCCAATGGCGGGCAGCAGTGACCTTCCGTTGTTTGCGTGGCAGGCCACACAACTCCGGGCAACAAAGGCGGGGCCGGCCTTCCCGATCTGCTCGGCAAAAACAGGATTGCCCTGCTCGGAATGCGCTCCGGTCCCGAAATCCGTGTGATGCAAGCGGCGTCCGAGGAGGAAAGGTTGGCCGCTTGCCGGGGTGATGTTGCCTGCCATCTGCTTGAACCGACTTTGCGGCTCGTTCGAGTATTGGTAAGGCAGTGTGGTGGTCCCGCCGAGCCACGCCTCTGCCGGCAGCGGATAGGAATCGAACGAGGTCACGCCCACCGTTTTGACGGCCGCCTCTTCCCAGTCTTTGGCGTACCACGGCACCACGCCATGACCGACGATATAGAGAAAGGCGGTACCATAGTAGTTGTTCCGCCCGTTGCGCGGGGCGAGCAGAAACTGGCTCAATTCCACCTCCATCCGGTCGCCGATTTGCAGCGGGCGGTTTTCCGGAGCTTTGGTCCGGATCGTCGCGGTGTAATTGTAGTCGGTTTCCCCGGGGTAACGTACCGACGGATGCGACGAGACAAGTGTCACGCCCGCGTTCAGATAGTCCGATTGGTTGTTGTGGTAGCCGGAAAGCGGGGATCCGACATTGAAGAAGGTGCGGAATTCGGCGGGGTTCAACTGCGCTTGGGTCGTAAAATTGAAGACGACTTTGTTCCCTCCCTTGGCCACTTCGTCGACGATCTCGATCTGCGCCACCCGCTGCTCCCAGTAGAAGGGCAAATAGTGGTCGTATTTGTAGGCGGCGCTTTTTTCCGGTCCGTCCGAGACGAGAAAGCCCAGACCTTCCCGTGCATGGCGGTCACGGGCCCGGTCGGCGAGGTAGGTGACCTTGGCCGTCGAGGTCTCAACCACCGGGTCCGGTTCCAGCGGGGTGGAAGCGGTGAACAGCGCTTGGAAAACCTGCTCCCCCTCCGGTTGCGCAGCCAGCACCGTCGTGCCGGCCGGACCCGCCCCGTCCGGGGAAAGCGCCACCACCGTCACATGGTAGGTTTGCCCCGCTTCCAGATCCGGTATCGTTACCGAACCGGACAGATCCACGTCGATCGACCGGTCGAGGTTGTCCGGTGACAGACCGTAAAGCACCCGGTAGCCGGTGATACCCCCCGTTGCGGCGGCATCCCATGCCAGACTGATTGTTCCCGCGATCCCGGTCGGTACCAAGCGGATGTTGGCGGGCGCCGCGGGACTGAAGAGCGGACGAACGATGCGGTAAAACCCGCGGTCGCTTCCCACCGGGACGCGGTATAACATTGTTTCGCCGCTTCCCGCCAGCGGTCCCGAGATATCAGACCAAGAGGACAGATCCGCTCCGTTGCTTTCCTCCACTCGGTAGTCGACTCCCTCGGTAGAGGCCCACTCGAGCCGCACCACCGGCCGCGCATCCGAGGAAATCACCCGCGTCTGATCCCCGACAACCGGCGCGGACTCCGCTTGGAAAGCAAAAGAAGCGTCGTCCAAAAGCACCTCCCCGATGGCGCCGGTCACCGCGCCGGTGGCGAAGTAGAAGACCAACCGCGCGCCGACCGTGTCTTCCGGTGCAGTCAGAGGTGCCGACGTTGTCTGCAACCACGCGCCATCCCCGCCCCGGAAATCCACCCAATTCCCGGTGGCCACGGCCACACTGTTGTCCGGCCGGATCCACTCAACTTTGTAATGCTGCACGTAGGACGGTCCCGCGCTGACCTGTTTGGCCCAGAACGAAAACGTGTACGTTCTCCCGGATTGCACGCCCTCAATGTTTTTGAACAAGAGCGCCCCTTTGGCGATTTCCGGGATGGCACTGCGTAGCGAGGCAGCACCGCTCCGGGCCTCCGCGGTGGTCACTGTTTGCCTCGCCCCGAGAACCCAACCGGTGGATCCGTCCTCGAAACCCGGGTTGTCCTGCGCCAGCAAGTTGACTGCTGCCGTTGTCCCCCCGGAAGCCGGCGCCGTCTCCACGACCCGGTAAATACGCGCGCCGGTCGCCGTGTCATAAACCTTGCCGTCCTCCCTTGCCTCCGCCGCGCCGAGATCCTGCCAAGGTCCGTCGCCCGGGGGAGGCGACCACTGCACCGCGTAGCTGTTACTTTGGTCGGTCTCCCACGACACCTCTGTTTCGAGCATGATGAGCGGAGCCGTGGCCCGGACCATTTGGACGCAAAAAGACGCCGCGAGCACACCGCATGCCCTCGTCAACAGGCGTGGAGCCGTTGATTTTTGCAGGGTTTTTATCAGGATACCCTTCAACCTGTTTTGCCCTGTGTCAAATGACCGCCCCAGACGTTAAACAGAGCTGCCGAGGCCCTGCTGGCGTGCTATGCCAGCAACGTCAGAATGAAGTCTTACCGCGAGCCTCCTCCGGTTCCTTCCATTCGGGGTAGGTGGCTTCTTATTTGCCGCAAACTCCACCCGAATCAGCAAATGCCCGCGAAGCCCGGTTACATGCGGGTTTGAGACGGAAACGCCTTCAAAAAGACAAGCGACCCTAACGGGATTCGAACCCGTGTTACCGCCGTGAAAGGGCGGTGTCCTAGGCCACTGGACGATAGGGTCAGG
>JBMTVD010000054.1:0-12701 GCA_049451035.1 Chthoniobacterales bacterium
CGCCCGGGGCAACCCGGGCGCCGTTTCCATCTCCACTGCCATGGCCAAATTCTCTTCTCTGCGCGATCTCGACCTAGCCGGCAAACGCGCGCTCATCCGCGTCGACTTCAATGTCCCGCAGGACAAAGCGACCGGCGCGATCACCAACAACCAACGCATCGTCGCCGCGCTGCCGACCATCAAGCACGTCCTCGACCATGGTGGCTCGGTCGTGCTGATGAGCCACCTCGGACGCCCCAACGGCGAGAAGGTGGAGAAATACACGCTGCGGCCCGTGGCCACCGAACTGGAAAAGCTCCTCGGCAAGCCGGTGAAATTCGTCGCCGAATGCTCCGGAGCGTTGGCCGAGGAGGCCTGCGCCAATTTGCCTCCCGGCGACGTTGTCCTGCTGGAAAATCTCCGCTTCCACATCGAAGAGGAGGGGAAAGCAAAGAAAGCAGACGGATCCTCCGTCAAAGCCGATCCGGCCCAGGTCGCCGCCTTCCGTGCCAGCCTGAGCAAACTCGGCGATGTCTATGTCAACGACGCCTTCGGCACGGCGCACCGCGCGCACTCGTCGATGGTCGGTGTGGACCTCCCGCAAAAAGCCGCCGGCTTCCTGATGGAAAAGGAACTCAATGCCTTCGCCGCGGTGCTCGAGCATCCGCAGCGTCCTCTTCTCGCCATTCTCGGTGGTGCGAAGATCGCGGACAAAATTCCGCTCATCACCAACCTCATCGAGAAGGCCGACGAGATCATCATCGGCGGCGGCATGGCCTACACTTTCAAGAAGGTGCTCGATGGCATGGAAATCGGCGGCAGCCTGTTTGATCCGGAAGGCGCCAAGATCGCGGCCGACCTCGTGGCCAAAGCCAAAGCGCGCAACGTGAAGCTCATCTTTCCCGTCGATTACGTCTGCGGCGACGCGTTCTCGGCCGATGCCAACACGCAGGCGGCCGACGATGCTTCCGGCATTCCCGCGGGTTGGGAGGGCCTCGATGCCGGCCCGAAATCCATCGCGCTTTACCGCGAGGCCATCCTCCGCGCCAAGACCATCATCTGGAACGGCCCTCCGGGGGTCTTCGAGTTCGACAAATTTGCCAGTGCAACCAAAGCCATGGCCGAAGCCGTGGCCGAGGCCACAGCCAACGGGGCAACAACAGTGGTCGGTGGTGGCGACACGGCCACCGCGGCCAAGAAGTTCGGGGTGGCAGGCCAGGTCAGCCATTGCTCCACAGGCGGCGGGGCCAGTTTGGAATTCCTTGAGGGCAAGGAGCTTCCGGGAGTGGCTGCTTTGGCCGCTTAGTCTCCAGGGGCTTGCCCCTCCTTCTGTGGACACTTACTTTTAATTCTTCCCGCAGGCGCCCCGGCGCCCCACCGCCATGTTCAAATTCCTTCATCGGCAGCAGTTGGTGAAAAAAGGTCTGGCCAGTGCGCGCTCCCGCCGCTCGGTCGAGGATAGCCCCCTGCGCGAGGCGCTCGCCACGGGATGGCTCCCGCGCGTTGCCGTTTTCACCGCGTTCGCGCTCGGTTTGGGGTTGCTTGTTTTCAGCGGCGCCCCTGCGGCATCCCCGCTGGACCTGGTCGCGCAGGATGCGCCGAAAACGAAATTCCTCGTCTGCCTGCTCGTCTTCGCCATTTCCATCGCGCAGCTCTGGGTCAACCACCCGCAGGCTTTTTACCGAAATTCAAGCCTCGCACTCATTTACGGCATCCTGCTCGCCCAACTCGCGCTGATCAAAGGCCTCCTTGTCCTGGCCGACACCGGGCGCATCGATGTGCAGCTTGTGCCGATGCTCATCCCCTACGCCTTGGCCCCGCTGGTGTTCTCCGTTTTGCTCGGGCGTCACCTCGGCCTGTTCGGCGCGGTGGTGGTCAGCCTGTGGGGAGCTTTCCTCATGCCGACGATCGATGCGTGGTTCCTCGTCATCTCGCTCATCGCCGG
This sequence comes from Chthoniobacterales bacterium, assembly GCA_049451035.1. Lineage (GTDB taxonomy): Bacteria > Verrucomicrobiota > Verrucomicrobiia > Chthoniobacterales > JACTMZ01 > JACTMZ01. Next base: position 1,925 of record JBMTVD010000054.1, read on the forward strand.
GGTGGTCGCCGTCCTCTTCACGCTGCAGGTGCGGCGCCGCAGCCAGTTGATCCGCGCCGGTCTTTACACCGGTCTCTCGGTTTGGATTCTCTCCGCCATCTTCGGTCTCATCTTCCCGCAGATCCTCTCGCAGTTCACCGCCGTCGACCCGGCCATCGTGGCCTGGCAAACCTTGGCCGCGTTCGGGGTGGGCGTGGGAACGGCCATCCTCGTCAGCGGTATCCTGCCTGTCTTGGAACACATTTTCGGCATCACCACGGACATTTCCTGGCTCGAGGCCGCCGATCTCAACCATCCGCTGCTCAAGCGCATGACCTTGGAAGCGCCGGGCACGTATCATCACAGCCTGGCCGTGGCCAACCTCGCCGAGGCCGGAGCCGAGGCCATCGGGGCGAATCCCACCGTCTGCCGCGTCTGCGCTTACTTCCACGACATCGGAAAATTGGTGAAACCGGAATACTTCACCGAAAACATGGCGCGCGGGACCAATCCCCACGACGATCTCGCCCCCTCCATGAGTGCGCTCATCATTGTTTCGCACGTCAAGGAGGGTGTCGACCTCGCGCTCAAGAACAAGCTCAACGACCGTGTCGTCGATGTCATCCGCGAGCACCACGGCAACTCGCTCGTGCGCTACTTCCATCAGCGCGCCCTGCAGCAGGCCGAAGACGCGCGCCTCGGTGGCAAGATCATGAACCTCCGCGCGGAAGACGTGCCCGCCGTGCGCGAGGAAAATTTCCGCTACCCGGGCCCGAACCCGCAAAGCCGCGAGAGCGGTGTCGTTTGCCTGGCCGACGCGGTGGAGAGTGCCTCGCGCAGCCTCGAGCGCCCGACGGCGCAGCGCATCGAGGATCTGGTGGACGAGGTCATCCAGCGCAAGATGGACGAGGGTCTGCTCGACCAGTGCCCGCTCACGCTGGCCGACATCGCCAAGCTCGCGGCCAGCTTCCGCTTCACCCTTCTCAACATGATGCACAGCCGCATCGCCTACCCGCAGGACGGGGAATCCGCCGCCGTCCGCGAAGACTCCGTCGCCACGGCCTGAACCCACGGTTGGCGGGTGGGACCCGGTCCGGCTGAAGTACGGCGCCCCGCCTCCGTCCTTGGCAGGCGTGGGCCGCAGGCTTAAGCAGTCATCATGAATTCGGGCCCCGTCCTCGTCTGGACCAACCGGCAGCGTGTCGTGCCCGCCGGGCAACTGGAACTGCCGGCGGCGGGTTCCGTCGTCGCGGCCGCCTGGCCGCTGGTTCGGGATGCCGCACGCCGCGAGTCCGTCCTCGGCGGTTTCGCGGAAATCGGGATCGTGCTCGTTTCCGACCGGCGCATCGCTGCTTTGCACGATGAATTCATGTCCGATCCCGCACCGACCGATGTGATCACCTTCCTGCACGGAGAGATCGTGATCAGCGCGGAGACGGCGCGGCGCGAGGCGCGCCGTCGCTCGCTGCGCCTGGCCGAGGAAGTGGCGCGCTATGCCGTGCACGGGCTGCTTCATCTGGCCGGATGGTCCGACGCCGACGCGGGGGCGGCCGCGGATATGCGTGACATGCAGGAAAAAATTTTGCGCCGCGCCTGGCGCGTTCTGTGTTAGCTTGGCGGGATGAGTTCGCCCGGCCAGCAGGAATCCGGACTGACCGTCCTGACCGACTTGTGGCGCACCGTCGAGTTGTGTCTTCCCTCGCACCAAGAATGCGGGGCCATCACTTTCCGTCCGCGCGGCGAAGAAACTTTCGTCGGTGATTGGCACGCATGGCTGGCCGGCCTGCGGGCGCCGATTCTGCGCGAGGCCTTCCTCGGCCTGCACTGCCAAGCCTCCGGGCAATCCTTCATGGCCTTGCTCGGCGGCGACGCCGCCTTGGGGGCGGCTCTGCCCGAGTCCGCCGCGCGAGCCAGCTTGGCCGAGGGCCGGCGTGCCCTGCTCGGGTCCATTCCGCCGCGCGGGGCCAAGCTGATCGAACGTCTCCGCGAGGCGGCGGCCGCGAACGAAAGGGCGGGGCATCTGGCCGCTGTTTTTGCCGTCCGGGCGCAGGCTTTCCACATCCCTGCGGTCCAGGCGGAGATGGCGCTGGTGCTGGCCGAATGCATCTTCGGGGCGGCTTCGGTGGGGCTCACGCTTCCGGCGGCGCGAAGCGCGGAACTGATGGTCGCTGCTTCCGCCTCCGCGACGGCCCCCGCGCAGCTCGTTGCGGTATGAGCCAGGGAGGCCTTCTCACCGAGATCGAAACACGCGATGAGGACTCCCTCGCGCTCCCTTGGAATGTCATCGTGCACAACGACCCGGTGAACCTGATGTCTTATGTCACCATGGTCTTCCAGCGCGTGCTCGGATTTCCGCGCGACAAAGCGACCAAGCACATGCTGGAGGTGCACCACAAGGGACGTTCGCTTGTCTACTCCGGCGAACGGGAGCGCGCGGAGGCCATCGTGGAGCAGTTGCACGGTTATCTGCTTCTCGCCACGCTCGAACCATCCGGAGTCTGACCATGCGCTTCCGGCGGTATTCGGACGACACCTTCGAATTGTGCGAAATCCATCCGCTGTTCGCGGAATTGCTGGCCGAGCTGCCTCGTGCGGCCGCACGGCACGACAACGCGCGGGAGAGAATTTATCCGGATCCCTACGAACCGGACGCGGTCTCGGCGGAGGGATCGGAGGACTGGCGCGAGCACGTCCAACCGGAGTTGGAGAGGCTTTTTGCCGCGAGTCGCGAGACGGTGTCGGCCGACCTCGGCAGCCCGCGCCGCGGCGCCTCCCCGGGGCGTTGTTTGATTCCCCGCGACCACATCGATGCTTGGCTCAATGCCCTCAACCAGGCACGCCTGGTCATCGTGGAAGAGAACCAGTTCGGCGAGCGGGAGCTGTCCGGTGCCGAGTCCCCCGATTTATCGACGCGCCGTGGGCTTTCCCTGCTCAAAGTGCACTTCTACGCGCACTTGCAGGAGCTGCTTGTCGAGGCAGCCGGTTGAATGCCCGCGGCGACCGACACCACCGAGGCCATCCTGCTGCGCCGGGCGCGCTTCGGGGAAACGAGTCTTGTTCTCATCTGGCTTTCCCCCGATCGAGGAAAAATCCGTACTGCGGCGCGCGGAGCCGGGCGACGGGACAGCAAACTGCGGGGGCGACTCGACCTGTTCTACCACGCGGAGATTCATTTTGCCCAAGGACGAAAGTCGGATTTGCACGCCCTCCGCGAGGTCAGGCTGCTCGAGACATGGAACGGTTTGCGGGCCGACTACGCGCGCTTGCTGGCCGCTTCGTATTTTGCCGAGTTGAGCGACTTGCTCTCGGAACCCGGACAGGCGGCCGAGGGTCTTTTTGACCTGCTGCGGCGCGCCCTGGGACATCTCGACGGGAATCCTCCGACGCGCAGGAGCCTGGAGTTTTTCGAATCGGAAGCCTGCCGGCTGCTCGGTTTCGGCCACGATGGCAATGCGCTGGGGGCTCTCGAGGCCCACGCCGGGCGCATTCCGGCCAACCGGCGCCGGCTTCTCCACGTGCTCTAGCCCGTTTCCGGCATTGTTTCGCGGGCCCGGCGGGGCTTAGTTGGATGGATGGCTGCCCCGCCGCCCGGCTCCGTCCGAGACCTTCCCTTCGCCGGAAGAGATGAATTGGCGGCTGTGCGCGAAGCCTGCGGGGACGAGGCCGCGGTCCGGGGTGATTTCGCCGAGGCGATTTCCTGTTGGGAGGAGTCCCTCGCTATTTTGCAGGCGCGGGCGCTGGACGCCTCGGAGGCGCGCGTGGCCACGAAACTGGCGGCTGCCGAGGAGGCCTCGGGCCTCATCACGGAAGCCTGCGCGCGCTATGCGCAGGCCGCCGAGGCCTATCTCCGGTCGGGCGAAGTCCACCTGGCGCCGATGTGTCTGAACAATCTCGCCATGCTGCGCCAAACGGCGGGCGCTCCCGAGGAAGCCGCCGGGATTCTCCGCCGGGCGCTGGCGCAGTGCCGGAGCTGCCGCGGAGATTTCCACACGGAGACCGCGCTCATTTCGAGCAACCTCGGTGCGGTGCTGGCCGACCTGAGAGACTTGGTCGGCGCGGTGGAGGCGCACATGGAAGCCCTGCGCATTCGGGAGAGCCTCTACGGTCCGGCGCACCCCGAGGTCGGATTGAGCCTCGGGCATTTGGCCGCATCCCATCAACTGGCGGGCGATGAGGATAAAGCACGACGTCACTACGAATCGGCGTTGGCCGTGCTGGCCGAGTTCCCGGACCTGCACAATGCGGAGCGGGAGGTGCTGCGGGCCAATCTCGAGGAACTCAACTCGCCCGCAGAAGTAGAGTGACCCATTTGCCGCGGCGCGAGGCCGTCTCCAGCGCCAGACCGAGAGGGCGGAAGGTCCGCAGGACGTCCCTTTCCTGTGGACGCAGAATCCCGGAGAGCACCAGACAACCTTGGGGAGCGACTGCACGCACGATGGATGCTGCCGCCGCGCGCAGCGTTTCGCTGAAGACATTGGCCATGACGACGCGGTAACGCCGGCAACCGGGCTTCCAAGCAAGAAGATTTTTCGCGGTGATTGTCACGCGGCGGCAGTGATTGAGTGTCACGTTGGCCCGCGCCGCCCTGACCGCCCGCGGGTCGTAGTCGAAGCCCCGCACCACACCCGCCCCGAGTTTTTCCGCCGCGATGGCCAAGATGCCGGAGCCCGCCCCGAGGTCCAGGCAACTCCATCCCTCCGGCAAGGCGCGTGCTTCATCGGCGAGAAAGCGCAAACATGCCGCGGTCGTGGCGTGCTCACCGGTGCCGAAGGCCATGGCGCTGCCGATGCGCAGCACGACGCGGGGACGCGTCGCGGAGTCCGGCCACTTTCCGTGAGCATCGATCACGCCGAGGACTTTTGCGATACGCAGCGGGCGCCGCGGCGCGCCGGCCTGGCGGACAATATCGTCCGGATCGAATTTCTCCACCTTTCCCCCGAACACCGCGGCCATCGTCCGCAGGTCGTCGGGGCGGTCGGCGTAGGCTTCGAGGCGCACGGTTTTGCCGCCCGGTTTGCCGTGAATGACGAGGCGGTCCGGAGGAAGAAAGGACAACCGCTCGCGCCAAGCTTCTTCGTATTTCAACGGTGCCTTGCGGACCCAGCGCCATGTTTGTCTGCCCACGCCCCGAGGCTGAAGGTGCCGCGCCGCATGCTCAAGTCCGGCGTTCGCGTTTGCTATCGGATGACATGCTGCCCTATACAGAAGTATGCAAAAATGTTGCGTGCAATGGATTTCGGGCGGTGGCGGCGAGTGGCTGAAAAATCTCGGTCTTCTCGTGCTCCGCGTCTGGCTCGGTCTTTCCATGCTCCTGCTGCACGGTTGGCCGAAGGTGGAGAAATATGCCGGCCTGTCGGAGGGTTTTCCCGATCCCCTCGGCGTCGGTCCGGCCATGAGTTTGAACCTGGCCATTTTCGCCGAGGTTTTCTGCGCCTTGCTGTTGGTCGTCGGCTTGGCCGCCCGTTTGGCCGCCCTTCCTCTCGTGGTCACCATGGCGGTGGCCTTTTTTGTCGTCCACGGCGGGGTTTTGACCGGTAAGGGGAACGGAGAGATGGCCTTCGTTTATCTTGCGGGCTTTGTTGCGCTTTTTATTGCCGGTCCGGGTCGCCATTCATTCGACCATCTGATTCTGCGCGCTTTCCGCGGGCGGGCCTGAGGCTTCTGCTTTGCAGCAGGCGCGGGCGCGGCTAATCTCCTCGCCCTCTTATGCACCATTTTTCCTACCTCGGGGGTGAGCTGTACTGCGACGGTGTCGCGTTGGCCGGCTTGGCTGCCAAGCACGGCACTCCCCTGTATGTTTACAGCGCGGCGACCATGCGCGAAAATTTCCGGCGGCTCGACCGTGCCCTTGAGGGGCTGGATCACCGGATCTGTTTCGCCATGAAGGCGAACTCCAATTTGGCCGTCCTCGACCTTTTTGCCTCCGAGGGAGCGGGCTTCGATATCGTGTCCGGGGGCGAATTGTTCCGGGTCCTCAAAGCCGGCGGCCGCGCCGGAGTCTGCACCTTCGCCGGGGTGGGCAAGACCCGCGGGGAAATCGAGTTCGCCCTCCGCGAGGGCGTTTACTCCTTCAACGTCGAGTCGGAGGCGGAGTTGGACTTTATCAACGAGGTGGCCGGAACCCTCGGCCGCAAGGCGCCGGTGGCTTTGCGGGTGAATCCCGACGTCGATGCGCAGACCCACAAATACATTTCCACCGGCAAGAGCCACAACAAGTTCGGCATCGGTATCGACCGAATCCTTGGCGTGTACGAGCAGGCGGCCCGCTTGCCGCATCTGCAGCTGCGCGGCATCCAGACGCATATCGGGTCACAAATTCTCGAGACCAAGCCGTTCGTGGAGGCGCTGGAAAAGCTGGCTCCGGTGGTCGCGGAACTCAAGCAACGCTACGCCATCGAGTTCTTCAGCATCGGCGGCGGGGTGGGCATCGTTTACCAGGAAGCGTTGGCCAGCGGCCACGCCGATTGGTGGAATTCGGGAGAACACAAACGCATCGGTTTCGAAGAGTATGCCGCCGCGGTGCGCCCGCTGCTCGAGGGACTCGGCGTGAAAATTCTCCTCGAGCCCGGCCGCAGTCTCGTCGGCAACGCCGGCGCGATGCTCGCCACGGTGCTGTACGTCAAACGCACGCCATCCAAGACCTTCGTCGTCACCGACGCGGGCATGAACGACCTGATCCGCCCGGCGCTCTACGAGGGCCACCACGAGATTGTGCCGCTCAGGGAACCCGCCGCGGGTGCCTCGCGCGATCCGGTTGATGTGGTCGGGCCGGTTTGCGAAAGCGGGGATTTCTTCGCGCAGGATCGCGATCTGCCGGACCTGGCCGCGGGTGACCGCATCGCCCTGCTCAGTTCCGGAGCCTACGGATTCGTCATGGCCTCCAACTACAACTCGCGGCGTTTGCCCGCGGAAATATTGGTCGATGGCGACCAGGCGGACGTGGTGCGCGAGCGCCAATCGTGGGACGATCTCGTGCGCGGGGAAAAGGTGCCGGCTTGACCGGGGCCGGGCGGGAGACCGCCGGGAGCCTGTTCAATTCGACGCCATCTCCCGCCCCGAGGGCAAGTCGAGCGGTCGGGCCACGTAGATGCCCGCGTGTTTGCTGAATTTTTTCAGGTAGTCGCTCAGCCGGTCATCGAGCACGACTTCGCGGTGGTTCTTCGAGGCATGGAGGAAGCGAAGGACTCCGCTGCTGTCGCGCGAAGCGAGTCCGACGTGCGAAGTGTAGGTCTCGTGCCAATCGGTCACGATGCAGATGATGTCGCCGTTGCGCAGCTTGGACTCGATCTTGGGCACCTGTGCTTTCGGGATGTAGGTGATGCCGCGGCGGGAGAGTTCGTTTTCGATGCGGATGAATTCCGGAACCATGGAGGGGTCGGCCTTGAGTTGGCGGAAAAGGTGGGGCTTTTTGCCCATGTAGGCCATCCGCCGCTTCAGTGGTTTGCCGCCGAGCGCGGGCGTGATGTCCTTGACCAGGCCCCGGCGCTGGTTGTCTTGGATCCAATGCTCCAGGTGGTGCATACGCGAGTCGAAACGTCCGGTGCAACGACCGTTGCGGTAACGGTCAATTTCGATGAGCCGAAGCATTTCCTGTGTCGAGTAGGGCGGGGGATGGAGCGCAACCAAGCGCCCCATGGCCAGGGCGATTTCGAAGAGTGTCCAGCAATCCATGCCGTTCATGTTGACCGAAGGCGCTTCGACCCGGTCATGCAGTTCGAGCGTGTAGTTCACGTAGGGGGTGCTCCGCAGGGCGAGGGCAAAATTGTTCACCCGCTCGCCCACCGGCAGGTCGGCCCAGCCCGCGCGATAACCGCGGTCCATCAATTGCCGGAATTTTTTCTGGCCGACGAAGGTCTTGTCCAACGGAAGCCCCGCACCAGCGCTGCCAACAGCGGCAAAGATCGCGAGAAAGAGGACGGAGAGGGCGCGCTTCATCACCTGCACCCTAGCACACGCACACCCCTCCTCAAGCCGCGGCCCCGCTTCTAGAATTCGACGCCGAAAATGGTCCGCAGCTGGAAGTCCGGTTGACCTGAAATGCCGGTCGCTTGGATCATCCCCGTGAAGGTGGCGAAGTAGCGTCCGTATTCCAGCGCGATGTTGGGGCCGGCGTAGACGACGCTCTGCGTGGGCACCGACCAATCATCTTTGAGGTAAAACTTCTGCTGGAATTCGCCGCCGACCTTGATGTTGTCGGAGAACTTCCAACTCGCGCCGGCGCTTTGTTCCAGCTTGCCGTAGCGTTCGTCGAGGTTGCCGAGGTTGGCCCCTTCCCATTCGGCTTCGATAGTCGCGTTATAGGCGAGCAGGAGCGGTCCGATATTCTTCTGCAGGATGCCTTTGGTCTCGAGTTTGAACTGCGTGTCGCCGAGTTTCACCTCCCCGTAGATCGCGGATCCGAGAAGCGCTTTTTTCGGATCGGTGATTTGGTAGATCGCTTCGAGCGATGTGTTTTGGTAGCTGGCGATGTTGTCCTCCACTTTCCAGTCCGCGGCATAAATCGCGATTTGGAAGCGATCGGTTACGCCGTATTCCAGCTCGTGACGGAAGTCGAAGCCGCTTTGGCCATCCGGGCCGGATTTCCACGTCACCCAGTTTTCCACCTCGATCTCCCCCTTTTCGGCCACTTTTGCGTCGTAAACGTAGGTGAACCGGCGCCCGGCCTCGGAAATATCGCAAAATGCTGTCAGAAGGAATGTTGCAACGATTGTAGCGAGTTTTGTGTGGCGAGAATTCATCTTGTCTTTGTGATTGAGACGCAATCTCAACAAAGCGGAGCTAATTGGTCAAGCGGGAAAATGCACCTTGCCTCATTTCCAGGAAAATAAGGGGCGCACGAGCTTGAGGTTTTGCTGTCGGTCTGGAGCTATCCACGGAGACGAATTTTTCTCGTCGATGCTTACTCTGATGAAGAGCCTTTCCCGGCCGCCTTGAGGCAGACAGCCTCTGGAAAAAGCTGCCCGCTTCCCGGCAAACTTCGCATGCAAACCCTTGTCACTCTCGATTGGATCGTCATTGCCGGCTATTTCGGTGTCATAGGCCTGATCGCGTGGTGGTCTTCCCTCCGGCAAAACACGACCAAGGATTACTTCCTTGCGGGGCGTCATGTCGGCTTCTTTGCCGTGGGATGCTCCCTGCTCGCATCCAATGTGGGATCCGAACACATCGTGGGACTCGCCGGGCAGGGTGCGACATCGGGGATGGCCATGGCGCACTGGGAATTGCATGCCTGGATCATGGTGCTGTTGGCTTATTTCTTCGTGCCGTTCTACTACCGCTCGGGGGTCTTCACCGTTCCCGAGTTTCTGGAAAAACGGTTCAATGCCCGGGCACGATGGATTTTGTCCCTCGTTTCTCTCACGGCCTATGTGCTGACCAAAGTCAGCGTGACCGTGTATGCGGGTGCACTTGTTTTCCAGACTCTGCTGCCCGAAACCTTCGGGTCTCCGGAGGCCGCATTTTGGGTTGGTGCCGTCAGCACGGTCGTGCTCACCGGTCTTTACACAGTTTTCGGCGGCATGCGCGCAGTCATTTACACCGAGGCCATGCAAACGGTGATTTTCATCGTCGGAGCATCGATGGTGACATTCTTCGGTCTGAGTGCGCTGGGTGGGTGGGGAGAGTTGAAGAATATTCTGGCCGAAAATTCCGCGCAATTTTCGCTCTGGCGCCCGCTGTCCGACCCGGAGTTTCCCTGGCTCGGGGTGATGATCGCCTCGCCCATCATCGGCATCTGGTATTGGTGCACCGACCAGTACATCGTGCAGCGCACCTTGACGGCCAAGGATCTGGCCACGGCCCGCCGCGGTGCGCTCTTCGGAGGTTTGCTCAAGGTGGCGCCGGTTTTCATTTTTCTCGTTCCCGGAATGATCGGCTACGCGCTGCACTCCAAGGGCCTCATCGCCATCCCGATGAAGGAGGTTGCCGGATCTTATGTCTTCAATGGCGATCAAGTCTTTCCAACCCTTGTCACCACCATGCTTCCGGCCGGGATCCGCGGTTTGGTCGTGGCCTGCCTGCTGGCCGCGCTGATGAGTTCCCTTGCTTCGTTGTTCAATTCGGCAGCCACGCTTTTTACCGTGGACATGTACGAGAAGTTGCGCCCGGGCCGCTCGGAAAAGCATCTGGTGGCAGTCGGCCGCTTGGCCACCGGCGTCATTGTCGTTCTCGGAATTCTTTGGATACCCGTCATGGCGAGGGTTTCGGGCGGGGGGCTCTACCAGTATCTGCAGAGCGTGCAGGGCTACTTGGCACCGCCCATTGCCGCGGTGTTCCTTCTCGGTCTTACCTGGCGGAGGATCAATGCGCACGGAGCAGTCTGGGGGCTGGGTTGCGGCTTCGTGCTCGGCATGGGCAAACTGACCGTACAGACTTTTTTCGGATCCGGTAAAATGGAAAGCCCGGCTTTCCTCGCTGCCGTCGGCGATTTCAACTTTCTCTATGCCACCGGCCTGCTCTTTTTGGTCAGTATCGCCATCGTTATTGCCTTCTCACTGGCCACGGCGCCGCCCGGCGAGGACAAGTGGCGTGGTTTGACTTACTGGTCGATCCGGGAAATCGCGGGAGAGGAACTCCGCCGGAGCTGGGACTGGGGCAACAAGTTGCTGGCCACCGTGGTCATCGGTCTGGTTCTGGCGGTTTATCTCTATTTCAGTTTCTGGCTGGATTGATTGGCACGGTGCGATGCCTGCCAGCTGGGGCTCGGCGCTTCTTCGGCGTTGCCAGAAAACGCCCCCTGTGCTTCAATAAACTCCTTACGCGGGGTCATAGCTCAGTTGGTAGAGCGCCTCAATGGCAT
>JBMTVD010000055.1:0-12596 GCA_049451035.1 Chthoniobacterales bacterium
GCATCAACTTGATCTGCGCGGCGAGGTCGGCCTCGCGGCAGGTGGCCATGCCGGCATCGCCGAAGGCGCCGAGGTTTTTCGAAGGAAAAAAACTGAAATAACTCACCTCGCCGATCGCGCCGGCACGCAGCGTCTGGCCGCTCTTCGAAGGAAAATCGGCCCCGATGGCCTGCGCCGCATCCTCGATGACCGGCAGATCGAATTCTTTGGCGAGCGCGCCGATGCGATCCATGTCGCACACGCAGCCGAACAAATGCACGGGCATGATGGCGCGCACACGGTTGCCCGCCGCGGTGAGTAACCGGCCATCGGGACCGGCATGGCATTTTTTGCGCAGGCATTCGTCGAGCTTGGACGGATCCATGTTGTAGGTCGCGGCGTCGATGTCGACGAAGACCGGTTCCGCGCCGACGCGTTGGATGCAACCCGCCGTGGCGAAGAAGGTGTAAGGCGTGGTGATGACCGCGTCGCCGCGACCGATGCCCATGGCCATGAGAATGGCGAGCAACGCATCCGTGCCCGACGAGGTCCCGATGGCGTGTGCGCATCCGGTGTAATCGCGCACCGCCGTTTCGAGTTCCTCGACCGGCGCACCGAGGATGAAATGCTGGCTTTCGCACAGCGCATCAATGCGTCGCTGCACCTCGTCCTTCACCTGCGCATACTGCAGGCGCAAATCGAGCAGAGGGACCGCCACGAAAAAGGTGTTTGGTTAGCGGATGACGCCGAACTCGGCGCGGCGGTTGGCGGCCCACGCGGCTTCGCCGCCGCCGGCAGCTACCGGCAGTTCTTCGCCGAAGCTGACCGTCTGGATGCGGCCGCCGCTCACCCCCGCACCCATGAGCGACTCGCGCACGGCGAGGGCGCGGCGCTCGCCGAGCCCGCGATTGTATTCCTCCGTGCCACGGTCGTCGGTGAAGCCGGCGATGATCACATCTTGTCCGGAGGACCGCATGAAGTCGGCCACAGCCTGGACTTTGCCCATTTCGGCGCCGCTCACTTCGAAACTGTCGTAGCCGAATTGCACCGGCGAAAATTGGCCCTTGGTGACATTGCCGCCGAGGAAGGCCGACCCGTCCGCCCGGTCGGGCAGAGGCACGCCGCTGATATAGTCCCCGTCGACCCCGGCATACTCGTCCTTCGGCTTGGTTTTGCAGGAAGCCGCGAGAAGCACAAGGGCGAGTCCCGCAACGAAAAAAATGGTGTTTTTCATGGTGAGTGGATGACCGTCAGAGCGACCAAGTCGGCTCGGTGACTTTTCCCAAACCGCTGACGATAGTTGTCGTCCGACCGGTCGGTACGTCAAGGAGAATGAGGCTCGATCCGGTCGTGAAAATGAGGTGGCGCGAACTGCGTCCCCACACGGGATTCTGGCCCGTGGCAACGACTTTCGCCCCGCCGCCGGCCAGGTCCATTACCGCGACGGAAAATCCGCCGCCCGAACGCACGGTGAAAGCGACCTTTTTGCCGTCGGGCGACCAACTCGGATCGGTGCAGTAGCCGAAACCGGTGGAGATGAGGCTGCCTCCGCCCCCGCCCGCGCCGATGCGGTAAAGTTGCGGGCTGCCGCCGTTGTCGGAGGAATAGATGAGTTGCGCGCCGTCCGGCGACCAGGTCGGCGAGGACTCGACGCCGCGCGTGCGCGTGAGGCGCCGCGCCATGCCTCCGCGCAGCCCGGTGACGTAAATCTCGGGGTTACCGTCCTTGCTCATGGTCAGCGCCATCTTCCCGCCGTCCGGCGCAATGGCCGCACCGGAGTTGGTACCCGGAGCTTTGACCACGCGTTGGCGCGCGCCCGAATCGACATCGATGACATAAACATCGGGGTATCCTTCGTGGTAACCGGTGTAGGCGAGATGGCGCGCGCCGGGCCCGAGCGAAGGGGCCACGCTGATGCTCCGGTCGCTGGTCAGGCGGCGCGAATTCTTGCCGTCATAGTCGGCGAAATATATCTCCTTCGCGCCGCTGCCCGTGCCGACGAAGGCGATTTTGGTCGTGGCGATGCCTTGGTTGCCGGTCAGGGTTTCGACAATATCGTCGGCGAATTTGTGCGCCGCCTCCCGGTCGTCGCCGCTGTAAGTGTTCGAGAGGACGATCCCGCCGCCGCTGTCGGTCACCTTGCCCTGCAACGATCCGCCCCCGGCCGTCCCGGAAACAGTGTAGGAGGCCACGGCGGCATCGACCACATCGAACCACCCGGCCAATTCGAGGTCGGTCTGCAGAACCTTGGTGACCGCTCCGCCGGCCGAACCACCGAGCGGCTTGACGGACAACGAAACGCGGTCGCCTTTGCGTACCGTGATGACAGGCTCGTCGGCGGCAAAGGCCGGCGAAGCCAAAGAGAACAAAAGCAGACAGGCACAGAACTTCTTAACCATGCGCCGATCTTAGACAGACCTCTTCCTCCGTCGAGCAAGACCGACACAAGGAGTCATCTGCGGCGATGGTCATGGCCGCGAGCATCCGCGGGGCTGAGCGCATGGCTGCCGCCGCGAATCACCAGGGCGCCCCACCAAGCGGGCCGCAGCGCACTCGTCTGGATAGAGACACGGCGCGACTGGCCGGAAGCCGGAGCAGCCACGGCCTGACGATCCCGAAGCCCGCGGCGAAGCCGGCCAAATCGCTCCATGGACCGACATGTGGACTTTTTGCCAAACATCGACATGTCGCGCGAACAGGCCAGTTTTACTCTGTCGGAAGAGTTGGCCGGCCGCATCGGGCCGGTTTTGTTACCGAACGGCGTCGAGAACCTTGCCGCGAAAAGCGACGAACTCTTGGTAGCTCACGTAGCCCGTTCCTCCCGTGTCGGCATCGGCTTCGTCGAACGGTTGGGCCATCTGGTGGCGCGCGAGCTGGCTTTGCTTGGCCTCGGCAAGCGTCACCTTGCCGGAACCGGATTTGTTGATCGACTTGAAGCCGCGTTCGGTGCCCCCGCCCGCAATGTATTCATCCAGAGTCACGTAGCCTTTGCCTCCTTTGTCGTACATGGCGAAGGCCTCCTCGATCATGAAGTCGGTGAACTCCTCGCGGGAAATTTTGCCGTCACCCGAGGCATCCACCTGGTGAAAGCGCTTTTTCAGAGCCGCCTCCTCGCCGGCGGAGGGGCCGGTGGCGCATCCGCAGAGGACCAGAGCGAGGGCGAGGAAAAGAAGGGGAAGTTTCATACTGGCGGCAGATGATTCCAGCCTCTCCGCGGGGTCAAGCGCAAACAACCCGCGCGGCAACGCTCAGGCCGGGACGGCGGCAGACTTTCCGCTCCCGGCGGGACGCGCCAAACGCGAGGTGTCTTTGGCCAGCAGCACATAGAGGCACGGCACGATGAAGAGCGTGAAGACCGTGCCGATGGCCATGCCGCCGACAAGAACCAGCCCGATGGAGTTGCGCGCCGCGGCCCCGGCTCCGGTGACCAAGACGAGAGGAAAATGCCCCGCCACGGTGGCCACCGTTGTCATGAGCACCGGCCGCAGACGCACGCGGGCCGCCTCGCGCACGGCCGTGATTTTGTCCATACCGGCGACCTGGCACTTGTTGGCGAATTCGACGATGAGGATGCCGTTCTTGGCGATGAGGCCGACCAGTGTGACCAGTCCGACCTGCGAGTAGATGTTCAGCGTGGTGGTCCACCCCTCGGTCCAGAACGGCACGTTGGGTGCGGGCATCTTGAGGAAGGTGAAGACCAGCGCACCGAACATGGCCAGCGGGACGGACCCGAGCAGGATGATGAGCGGATCGCGGAAGCTGTTGAACTGGGCGGAGAGCACGAGAAAGATGAGCACCAGAGCCAGCGCGAGCGCGGGCAGAAATTTGTCGCCTTCGGCGCGCAGTTGCCGCGATTCGCCGGTGTAGTCGATGACATAGCCGGGCGGCATGATCTTGGCCGCCTCGTCTTCGAGAAAGCGCAGGGTCTGGTCGAGCGGGCGGATGGCCACGCCGCTCAACTTCACGGCGTTGAGTTGCTGGAAGCGGTTGAGCGAGCGCGGTTGCGCCGTTTCCTCGATCGTGGCCACCGCACCGAGCGGGATAAGACGGCCGCCCGGACCGGTCACATAGATGCTTTCCAGTTGGTCGGGATTGAGACGACCGGCGCGTTTGATTTGCGGAATCACCTTGTAGCTGCGCCCCGCGATGTTGAAACGATTGACATAGTTGCCCCCCACCATGGCCGAGACGTCCTCGCCGACCTGGCGGAGGTCGAGGCCCATGGACGCGACTTTGTCCCGGTCGATGACGATCTCGGCCTGCGGTTGGTCGATCTTGGTGTCGATGATGGGCGGGAAGGCGAACAGGCCGCTGGCCGCGGCTTTCTGCTGCAATTCCCGTGCGATTTCGAGGATCTGCACGGGTTCCGCGGTGGAGGCGAGGATGAACTCGACGGGAAAGTTGCCGCCGCCGGGCAACGCGGGGGGCGTGACGGCCCGCACGCTGATGCCGGGGATTTTCTCCAGCTTGGCCGACAATCCGGGCAGGATTTCGGCCGGTGTGCGGTCGCGCTCGCTCCAGGGTTTGAGCCGCATGCCGCTGAAACCCGAGGACGGCTGCGTGAGCTGGAAACTGAAGTCGGTTTCGGGTTCGCCGAAGTAAATCTCGTTGGCCGCCGAGGCGTAACGCGCCGTCTCCTCCACCGTGGCATTGGCCGGCGCGTCGACGATGCCGAATATGACACCTTGGTCCTCGCCCGGCGCCAACTCGCCCGGCGACATCTTGAACATCGGCAGGCACAGCAGGGCCAGCACGATCCAGACGGCATAAACCGCCGGACGCGAGGCAAGAACTTTGTCCAGCATCCTCCCGTAGGAATCGCGCAAGCGCGCGAAGAAGAGGGCGGCAATGCGGGCGAAGCCGCGTTCCTCGATGCCGGGCTTGAGCAGCTTGGCACTCATGGCCGGCGAAATCGTCAGGGCGACGAGGCCCGAAACAACAACCGCACCGGCCAGCGTGAAGGCAAACTCGCGGAAGAGCGTCCCCGTCAATCCGCCCTGCAGCCCGATGGGGGCGTAAACCACCGCGAGAGTCACGGTCATGGAAACGACCGGGCCGATCAACTCACGCGCGCCGCGCAGGGCGGCATCCAGCGGCGCCAATCCCTCGGAAACATGCCTCTCGATGTTTTCCACCATGACGATGGCGTCGTCCACGACCAACCCGACGCACAGCACGACAGCCAAAAGCGTGAGCAGGTTGATGGTGAAACCGGCGACCTGCATGAGGAAAAACGCCCCGATGATGGAGAGCGGAATGGCCGCGACCGGCACCAAAACGGCGCGCGGCGAACCGAGAAAAAGAAAAATGACGGCGACGACAATGAGCAGCGTCTCGGTCAGGGTTTTGACCACCTCGCCGATGGCGTCGTCGATGTAGACCGTCGAGTCGTAACCGATGCCCGCCTCGATGCCCGCGGGCAGTTCCTTTTTGATGTTCTCGAGTTCCGCGCGCACCTCGCGGACGACATCGAGCGCGTTGGCATTGGGCAGCACCCAGATACCCATGAAAACTGCCTTCTCGCCGGAGAAGCGGACCTCCGAATCGTAATCCTCCGCACCGAGAACCACGTCGGCCACATCTTTGAGACGGACCACGGCGCCCCCGCTTTCGCGCAGAACCAGGTCGCGGAATTCCTCCGCGGTGCGCAGATCGGTGTTGGCCTTGAGGTTGACCGTGACGAGCGAGCCTTTGGTTTGTCCGACCGCCGAGAGGTAGTTGTTTCCGGCCAGCGCGCGGCGGACCTGCGCGGGGCTGATGTTGAGCGCGGCCATGCGCTCCGGCTTGAGCCAGATGCGCATGGCGAAGATGCGACCGCCGAGAATTTCCGCGCGCTGCACGCCGGGCAGCGCGGTCAGGCGCGGTTGCACGACGCGCGCGAGGTAATCGGTGATCTCGTTGGGTTGAAGAATGCCGGAAACAAACCGCAGGTAGGCGGCGGCACGCTGCGAATCGGCGTTTTCGATGTTGATGACGGGCACCTCCGCTTCGGGCGGCAAATCCCCGCGCACCTGGTCGACCTTGGAACCGATCTCGGCCAGGGCTTTGTTCGGGTCGTAGTTGAGCTTGAGCCGTGCGGTGATGAGGGAGCGCCCCTGCGAACTCTGGGATTCGAGATAGTCGATCCCGTCGGCACCGGCGATGGCGCGCTCCAAGGGCACGGTGATGAAGCCGCGCACCAGATCGGCGTTGGCCCCGATATAGACCGTGGTGATGGTGACCGAGGCGTTGTCGCTGCGCGGATACTGCCGGACATTGAGCGAAAGCAGGGCCTGGCCACCGGCCACAAGGATGAGCAGCGCCAGAACCACGGCCAGCACCGGGCGGCGGATAAAGAGGTCGGTGAAGGCTGCGTCGCCGCCGTGCCCCGACATTTTGCGGATGCTCATGAGTCGGGCGGGGTCGGCGCCAACTCCGCCTGGGGGGCCAGATCGTTGTTGACCTCGACCGGCGTGCCGTTGCGCAGCTTGAAGGCACCCGCGGAAACAACCGTCTCGCCGGGTTCGACACCTTGCGTGACCGAGACAAAGTCGCCCCGCGCGCGCCCGGTGCGGACGAAACGCTGGCGCGCCACCGCGGGGGAGGCCCCGTCCCCGGCTTCGAGCACGAAGACCGAGTCGCCGTAAGGGGCGGAGATCAGCGCGGTGGAAGGGATCGCCACCACGTCCTCCGCTTCGCCGAGGGTGAGGATGACGCGGGCGAACATCCCGGGGCGCAGCGCACCGTCCGCGTTTTGCAGCGTCCCCTGCAGACGGATGTTGCGTGTCACGGGATCGATTTCGGAGTTGATGGCGGTGAGTTCTCCGGCGAATTCGCGGCCGGGGTAGACATCGGTGAGCAGCACCAGCGGTTGGCCGACGGCCAGACCCGCGATGAGTTGCTGGGGCAGAAGGAAATCGATGTAGATCGGGTCGAGTGACTGGAGAGAGACGATCTTGTCGCCCTGGTCGACGAACTGGCCGAGATTAACCTCACGGATGCCGAGGCGTCCGGAAAACGGCGCGTTGAGCTGCTTTTTGCTGATGGTCGCTTTGATTTGCTCCACCAGCGCGTTCATTTTGCGCGCTTGCGACTCGGCGGCGTCGAGTTCGGACTGGGGGATGGTGTTGTTCCCGCGCAACCGCTTGGTGCGCTCGAGGACCGTGCGGGCGAGGTCGGCCTCGGCTTCGGCCGAGCGGAGGTTCGCATCTTCGGTCTCGTGATCGAGTTCGAGGAGAAGGTCCCCCTTTTTCACCTCTTGCCCGTTTTCGAAGAGTATGGTGGTGACCACGCCCGAGGACTCGGTGCTCAAATCGGCGCCCTGCACGGCACGCAGGGAGCCCACCGATTCGACGGAACGCTCCCATTTTGCCGCGATCACGGCCGCGGTGCTGACGGTCTCGGCCGGCGGACCGCCTTTCTTTCCGGAGGAAATCAATTGGCCGATCTGCAGCGCCTTGGTACCGACCACGGCACCGACCACCACAAGGAGAATTCCCGCGGCATAGAGAAAGGGCTTGAGCTTCATGGCAGCAAAACGGCGAACGGACCGCAGGATCCTACGAATTAGAACTTACATGGATACGGGGTGATGTCACGGACGCTCCAAGTCCGGCCGGCGCGCCCGCGTGCGCTCCCGCGACTGCGCACACCGCCAGGCCTCGATCTCCGCGTGGTGGCCGGAGAGCAGGATGTCCGGGACTTTCCATCCGCGGAACTCGGCCGGACGCGTGTATTGCGGATACTCGAGCAAACCATGGGAGAAAGACTCGTCCGCCGCCGACTGCGCATCGCCGAGCACACCGGGCAGCAGGCGCACCACCGCATCGGCCACGACCAAAGCGGCCAGCGTGCCGTTGGTCAGGATGTAGTCACCGATGGAGACCTCCTCGTCGACAAGATGGTCGGCCACGCGTTGGTCGACCCCTTCGTAATGGCCCGAGATCATGATCAGGTGCTTTTCCCCGGCCAGACGACGCGCCGCCGCCTGGTCGAAGCGGGCCCCCTGGGCGGAAAGGAGAATGACCCGCGATTCGGGGCGCCGCAGTTCGCCCAGCGCGGCCGCGATGGGCTCAACCTTCATGACCATGCCCGCACCGCCGCCGTAGGGGGGTTCGTCGGTGACACGGTGTTTGCCGGCGGCCCAGTCGCGCAGATTGCGCAGGCGAATGTCGGCCAATCCCTTTTCCCGGGCCAGCCGCAGCATGCTTTCACCCAGAATGCCCCCGCCCATGGCGGGAAAGAGCGTGAGGATGTCGATTTGCACAAATCACTTGCTACCATGCCCGACCGCAGGCAACCAGTTAACGAATGAACGAACCCGCCTCCCGTCGTGTCTACCCCCTCATGCGCAAGCTGCTCCCCATTCTGTTGCTCGCCGTTCTGGGTACCCCGGGTGTCCGGGCCGAGATGCTCACCGAATTGTCCCCGGCCGAGTTGGCCGAATTGGAATCGGGCGGCAATGTCCTGACCACCATCGATAAACCCGACGCCATCTGGCCCGAGGTGCGCATCTACCGCAAGGTGAAGGCGACCCCGCAGGGTGTGACGGACCTTTTCCTCGATTACGAGAATGCCAACTCTTTCATCGCGAACCTGAAGTCCGCCGTGGTCGAGCACGAGCCCGACGGCAACACCAAGGATGTGCGTTACACCGTCAAATTGCCCGTGCTCTTCACCATCAGCTACCTGGTGCGCAACCGCTACGAGAAAACGCCGCAAGGCTACACCGTGCATTGGAACCTGCTCGAGTCACTCTTCGCCAAGTCCGCCGTGGGCAAGCTGCGCGTGGAACCGCACGGCGAAACCGCCGTCATCTGCTACGCCAACCATGTCGAACCGGCCACGAGTCTGGTGGCCGGCCTGCGCGGACTGGCACTCAAGGAAGCATCCAAAACCGTGGACGCCATCGTGAAGGAAGCCGAGCGCCGGCACGCCAGCGCGGGTGTCGCGCAGGCCGGGGCCAAACTTTGAGCCGGGACCGGGACGAGTTGTCCTCTGTCGATCTGGCCAAACCTCCGCGCGGCCTCAAATCCTCCCACAGCCTGATCAGCGGCATCGATGTCGTTTGGCACCGCGTCAATCCGGCGGTGCTGTTCCTCATTCCCTTCACCGCCCTGTGGTCGGGTCTTTCGCTGTGGGGCATCTACGGTTCGCAGTACACCACGGGAACGTTCGATCCGGCCGCCAGCCTGGCCGGCCTGCCCTTCGTCGCCGGCACAGTCGTGCTGGCCGCGGTCATCCTCCATATGCTGTTCGGATCATGGCGCCTTCACATTGACCGGGGGCGGGCCCGCATTTTCTCGGGCATCGGCCCTTTCGGCAGGAGTCTGGAGATTCCTTTGGGTCCGCGCGCCGTTGTCGAGGTGGTCCGCAGCCGCTGGCGCACCCGCGGGCGGCTGAGCCGCGAGATCAGGGTCGAGAACGACGGACACGCCGTGCACTTCGGCGCCAGCCTGCCCGAGGATGTGATGCTTTTCTTCGCCGCGGTACTCGACAAAGCCGCGCGCACCGGATGAAGAACGCACCGAGCCGCGACGATTTTTCTGGCCTGCGCGGCGGGTGTGGTTCAGCAATGAAGGAACTTTCGGACATGAAAATCCCGCGCCTCATCGTGACCCTTTGTTGCCTCGGCGCGGTGCTGGCGGCGGGGTGCGGCGGTTCCCGCTCACCGGACACGGCCGCGGCGGTCCCGGCCGAACTGACCGTGGAAATTCTCAGCCTGCCCCGCAATTGCGTCGTCGAGATGGGCGGCGAGTACATGGGAGCCACACCGCTCAAAGTCTCCGTGCCGGCGACGCCGGACGGACGCTGGCGGGGTGGCGGCGACGTCGTCCATGCCATCTCGGTCTCGACCCCGGACAACCGATTCGTCGAAACAAAGAAGTGGCGGGGCGGCGATCCCATCCCGCGGCGTCTCCTTTTCCGGCCGCCCTACGTGAAGCAATGAAGGCGTGCGCAAGCGCGTTGGTTCTTGCCGCCGTCGGCCTGACGGCCGCTTGGATACCGGTCCGGGCCGCGCCAAAGAACGCCTTCTCCGTCGGCGGCGAAGCCGTCTACATTACCGACGGATCGGGCAAAACTCTCTTCGCCGAGAACGCCGACCGGCGGCGGGAGGTGGCCAGCATCCAAAAACTCGTCACCGCCCTGGTCATCACCCGGGCGGGCAATCTCGACAAGCCGGTCACCATCACCGCGGCCGACGCGAATTGCAGCCCGACGAAATTGCCCAACTCGGTCGGTGGCACTTACACCAGACGGCAGTTGCTGCAGGCCATGCTGGTGATGAGCGCGAATGACGCGGCCCGTGCGCTGGCGCGCGACAACGCCGGAAGCGAGGCCGCCTTCGGGGCGAAAATGACGCAGATGGCCCGTTCGCTCGGTGCCAAGAACTCCGTTTTCAAGACCAGCAGCGGTCTCTCGGCCGGCGGGCAGCATTCCACGGCGCGCGACATGGCCATCATCGGACGCGCCGCCTACCGGGATCCGCTGATCCGGCAAACGGCCCGGATGAAGTTTCTCCCCTGGCGCGACGCCAAGGGCAAGTCGCACAGCCTGCGCAACTCCAACCGGGTTTTGCACCGGCACCCCAACGCCACCGGACTCAAAATCGGCTACACCGGCGCGGCCGGGCACTGCCTCGTGCTGAGTTGGGAGGAGGCCGGACGCACCATCATCTGCGTGGTTCTGGGCGGTAAAAACGAACTTTTCTGGGTCGAGGCCGCGCTGATCACCTCGTTGTACGCCAACGGGCTTCTCTAGGCGGCGCCGTCAGCGGTTCGAACTGTACCACTGGCCCGGGTAGAACTCCTCGACGGGAATCTCCGAAGCCAGGATGAATTTGTTGACGAATCCCGCACGTTGGGCGTTCGGCAAACCGTCGGGGCCGATATCACGCGGATCGACATAGCGAATCTTCGGGCGCGACCACTCGTCGAGTTGCTGCAGGACACTGCAACCGCTGAGCAGGAGGGCCATGAGGGGGATACAGATCTTCACCGCAAAGACCTTAAACAAGGAACGGCCCGAAGCCAATGCCCGTGACACCCCAGCGACCACGCGCCAGAACTGGCGCCGGCCCGGGCCGCATGTTACATTCGCGTTCCTTTGCGCTCGGGTGGCGGAACTGGCAGACGCGCCAGACTTAGGATCTGGTTCCGAAAGGAGTAAGGGTTCGACTCCCTTCCCGAGCACTTTTTTCAACGCGCGGATGAAGCGGAGACCAGCCCAGCCAATGGGTTCACTCACACGGCCTGACTGCAAGGCTCCAACCATGGATCGACCGACGGCCCCACCCAGGCCTTGTGACTCTTCTCCTCCAGTACCATGCCAATGCTTACCCATTCCGGGCACATTATTACTTTTGGCAAAAAGTCGACATGTGGTCCTGCAGGCGGGTTTTTCTCTATGGAACCGCGCTTTTTAACCGCACCCGCAGCCCCCGCCGCAGCAGTGACCACCTGATGAGGCCGGAGGGGCCGGTTGACCTTTTGAGGAGGTCATGACCCCAAAACCGCCGGTGATGATTCGGCGGATCGGCTCACCAGTCTCGGGATGACGGGTCAGCGCCGCGTCTTTCATGCTTTGGCGGATTTCATAAGTCCGCGCGGGTTGGCCGTCTCCCGCCGGGATGGTTTCGTAGACGTAAATGGCCATGACCAAAAATTCGCCCTGCCGCGAACTTCAGGCAAGCGATTTCCCGAATTTGAAATGCCCGAGTCGCACCATCACTCCACTGCGCACTTGGTCGCGCAAATGGCCGGGAAGTTTGCCGAGTTGCCTCCGCAGTTCGGCCTTCACGCTCCGCCCGTCAGCCGCCCTGGCTTCGAGCGCATAAAGCAAAGCACCCATGCAGTGATCCGCGCAGTGCGCCGCGCCGGCCGCTTGGCCTGCGGCGCGCGCTGCGGCAATCGAAGACGCGTTCTGTGCTTCTCTCGCTGCGGCATGCGCGGCGAGCGCGGCCTTCATAGCCACACCGGGTTTCGTTTTTCCCCGCGCCCACGCGCGCACTGCCTCGATGGCCAAGCGCGGACGCTGATCTTTGCTTTCGCGCTCGTAAAACGGGAGAACACGCTTGGCACAGTCCGCACCCCAGCGCGCTAGAATTCTATGGCTATCAAGATCGAGCGGACCCCCGCGATGGACAGCGACAAAACGCCGGTCTCTCATCGCCACTCGTGCTTCGGATAGCGCCGCGCGTATTCGGGACGGATCTGCGGATAGGTGTTCTTCCAAAAGCTTCCCATGTCGTCGGTCACCTGGATCGGGCGCTGGTTCGGAGCGAGAACCTCCACCCGCACGCGCTGACGTCCGTCGGCCACGTCGAGCGGTTTCTCCACGCCGTAGAGATCCTGAACGCGGGCGGCCATGACGGGTGCTTGGCCTTCGGCATAAACAACCCGCGCACTGCGTCCACCCGGCAGTTTGATTTTCTCGGGCGCATAAGCATCGAGCGCCGACAACTGCGCGCCGGAAAGCCACCCGCGCAAAACAGGCCACGGATCTTTGTCCTTCAACGCGCGGTAGTTCGTCACGCCTTGCGCCAATTGCTCGAGGAGAAACCCCCGCTCTTCCGCACCAATGGGCGGCAATTCGAGTTCCGGCATCCATGCCGCGAGGCAGTTGAGCCGGGCAATCCA
>JBMTVD010000056.1:0-12207 GCA_049451035.1 Chthoniobacterales bacterium
CAAGTTTCCCAGGCCGTCCCCGAACCCGGCACGTGGGCCGCGGCGGCGTTGCTCGTCGGTGGCGCCGCCTTCATGCGCTGGCGCAAGCGCGCCAAAGTTTCCTGAGCTTTTTCGACAGATCGCCGGAGCGCACGGGTGCTCGACGGAGATCTCCCCGCGCAGTGGAACAGGCTAGAAGAGGCCGCCGCCAGCGGACCGCTTCCGAACAAAAACGAGCCGACGAGGCGCGGCTGACGCTATTGGCGGCAACCACATAGATATAAGCGTATCGTTACCCCCCCCTTACCCATGTAGCGCGACAAACCCGCATTACAAATCAGCTGCTCTACCAGCTGAGCTATGCCGGCGAAGAAAAAGAAATACTAACTCAAATCCCGAAGCCGGGCAATCCTCCGAGGCCCCCCGTCACTTTGCCCATCGTGTCGGCCTGGAGCTTGCGCGAGGCTTCCTGGGCCTCGCGGATTCCGGAGAGCACGAGATCCTCGAGCATTTCCACATCCTGCGGATCGACCACCTCGGGGGAAATTTTGATCGCGGTGATGTCCCCCGCCCCGTTGACCGTGATATTCACTTTGCCGCCGCCGGCGGAAACATCGATCGACTCCTGCGATAGTTCGCTTTGTGCTTTGGCCAGGCGCTCCTGCATTTTCTGCGCCTCTTTCATCATTTTCTGGATGTTCATGATTGGTTGGCTTCCTCGGGTTCGAGCGTCGCGCCGAAAAGTTCGATGGCGGCTTCAATGCCCGGGTCGTTTTCGAAATCGTCAGTCACCGGAACGGGCGAAGGAGCCTTCCCGACAACAACTTCACCGGTCGCTTCGGGTCGGAAGAAAATTTTCCGGCCGGTCGATTTCCTCCAAAGTTCTTCGATCAAGGCACCCTGCTCCTTGACCACCGGCGTCTGCAGCACCTTCGCTTTGCTGGACGGAAAAATGACGCGCAGCTCACCTCCCTCCTCGGTTATGTCCTGAGCGCTGTCCAGCCATTCGCTGCGCAGCGGATGCTTGGCCGAGATTTCCGCGGCAACCATTTTCCATATGTCCCGCGCCGGCGCTCCGTCATCGCGACGCACTTCCTGCACCGCGGGCGCGGGTTTGGTTGCGGCAACCGGACGAGGCGCCGCCGCGCGGGGCGCCATACGCGGCGGAACCGGGGCGCCGCCGCTCATGGCCGAAAGCGTGTCGAGCACTTCGTCCAGATCGGCGGTATGCAGGAGCTGGATCGATTTGATCACGGCAATCTCGAGCGGAAGCTTCTTGTCGGGCGAAAAACGCAGGCCCGCCTCGGCGGCGGACAATACTTCGAGGAGTTCCGTGAGCTTGCGCGCCGAGTAGCGGCCGCGCAGGGGGGCGAGGAGTTCGCCGCGCCGGCCCGGAAGTTCTTTGCCCGTCGCCTCGCTGACGAGGAGATCGCGTCCCAGCGCGACGAGATCGGAGAGGAGGCGCCCGAGATCCTTGCCGTTTTCCGACTGCGTCGCAACGAGGTCGAGGGCGGACGCGGTATCACCGGCGAGAAGGTGTCCGGCCAACGCGGCCACATCGGCCGCGGACGCGAAACCGAAGATGGAAAGAACCTCCTCTTCGCCGATTTCATCGCCGCAGAAGGAGACGACCTGGTCGAGCATCGACTCGGCGTCCCGCATGCCTCCCTCGGCCGCACGCGCAATGACCTCGGCCGCGGCCGGATCGAGCGAAATCTTTTCCTTTTTGGCAATGGCCAGCAGGTGGGCGGCGGCCACTTCGTCACGGATAGGCTGGAGGTCGAATCGTTGGCAGCGGCTGATGATGGTGGCCGGCAGCTTGTGGGCCTCGGTCGTGGCAAAGAGAAACTTCACGTGCTCCGGCGGTTCCTCGAGCGTCTTGAGCAGGGCGTTGAAAGCCGCCGTGCTGAGCATGTGGACCTCGTCGATGAGGTAGATGCGGAATTTCCCCTGCGAAGGAAGGAAGCGGACGTTTTCGCGCAGGTCCCGGATTTGCTCGACCCCGTTGTTGCTCGCGCCGTCGATCTCGAGGACATCGAGACTGTTGCCCCCGGCGATCTCGCGGCATGGGGCGCATTCGCCGCAGGGCAGCTCCGTGGGCCCCTTCACGCAATTGAGAGCCTTGGCGAAAATACGTGCCGTGGAAGTCTTCCCCACCCCGCGCGGCCCGACGAAGAGATACGCATGAGCCAACCGGCCCGACTTGATCGCGTTGCGCAGCGTGCGCACCACGGCATCCTGCCCCAGCACTTCCTCGAAAACCTGCGGGCGGTATTTGCGGGCGAAAACTTGATAGCTCACGGATTGCCAATCTAACCCAAGCCCGGCGCCGGTGCGGAGGAATTAATGCCGGAAGTGGCGTTTTCCCGTGAAAACCATGGCCATCTTTCTCTCGTCGGCCGCGCGCACGACATCCGCGTCGCGCACCGAGCCGCCCGGCTGGATCGCGGCGGTCGCCCCGGCCTCCGCGGCGGATACCAAACCGTCGGGGAAAGGAAAAAACGCGTCACTGGCCACCGCACTGCCGGCCAGGGAGAGACCGGCTTCGCCGGCTTTCCACACGGCGATGCGCACGGAATCAACCCGCGACATCTGGCCGGCCCCGATGCCGAGCGTGCGGTCGGGCCCGGCAAAGACGATGGCGTTCGACTTGACGTGCTTGACCACCTTCCAGCCAAAATCGAGAGCCCGGATTTCATCAGCCGTCGGCGCGCGACCGGTGACGGTTTTCCCCTCCGCGACATTTTCGGAAGCCGCGTCGTGGTCCTGCACCAGGAGACCGCCGAGAACCGAGCGGACATCGCGCGGCGGCGGCTTCGGCGTGCTTTTCAGACGCATGAGGCGCAGGTTTTTCTTTTTGCGGAGCATGGCCAGAGCGGGCGGGGCAAAATCCGGCGCGATGATCACCTCGCTGAAAATTTCCAAAATGGCGGCGGCGAGCGGTTCGTCGAGGGTGCGGTTGCAGATGATGATGCCCCCGAAGGGCGCCTGGCGGTCGGTGGCATAGGCCTTGTCCCACGCCCCGACGAGGGTGGTGTCGCTGCCCACCCCACAGGGATTGGTGTGCTTGAGGATGGCCACGGTCGGTTCGGCGAATTCGCCGATGAGGTCCACCGCGGCGGTGATATCGAGAAGGTTGTTGTAGGAAAGTTCCTTGCCGTGCAGTTGTTCGAGATGGGCCGAGAGGTCGCCGTAGAGCTCGGCATTCTGGTGCGGGTTTTCCCCGTAGCGCAGACCCATGGCCAACGGCGCGGCACAACGGAATGAACCGGCCCCGTCCAAGTAAGCGGCGATGGCGCCGTCGTAGCGCGCGGTGAGGGCGAACACTTTCTGCGCCAACTTGGCACGCGTCGAGAGCAGCGTGGCCCCGTCGTTCGCCTCCATCTCCGCCAGCACCGGCGCGTAGTCCGCCGGATCGCAGACCACGGTCACCGCGGCGTGGTTCTTGGCCGCGCTGCGCAGCATGGACGGACCCCCGATGTCGATGTTTTCGATGGCTTCCTCGCGGGACACTCCGGTTTTGGCCACCGTCTGCTCGAAAGGGTAAAGATTCACCACCACCAGATCGATCGGCGCGATGCCGTGCGACTCGGCTTGGCGCACATGTTCCGGCAGGTCACGGCGAAAGAGCAGGCCCCCGTGCACCAGGGGGTGGAGCGTCTTCACGCGACCGTCGAGCATTTCGGGGAATCCGGTGTGTTCGGAGACGTCTTTGACCTGCAGTCCCGCCTGGCGGAGGGCACCGGCGGTACCGCCGGTGGAAAGAAGTTCGACACCCCGGTCGGCCAAGCGGCGGGCAAACTCGACAAGGCCGTTTTTGTCGGAGACGGAAAGGAGGGCGCGCCGGATCTTCATACCGCCGCGACCTCCGCGGTTTCGGGGATGTGGTGGAATTGCATTTCGTAAAGGGTACGATAGTCGGGCGAGGATTGCAGCAATTCGGCGTGCGTTCCGCTGGCGGCGACGCGACCCGAACTCATCACGATGATGAGGTCGGAGTTGAGCACGGTGGAAAGACGGTGGGCAATGGCAACCACCGTTTTGCCCGCGGAAAGTTTTTCCAAAGCCGACTGGATCATCCGCTCGCTCTCCGAGTCGAGGGCGGACGTGGCCTCGTCCAGCAGAAGCACCGGGGCGTTTTTGAGCAGCGCGCGCGCGATGGACAGGCGTTGCTGCTGCCCTCCGGACAGCATGCAGCCTTTGTCGCCCACCACGGACTCGTACCCGTCGGGTTGGGCCAGGATGAAATCGTGGGCGTAGGCCTGGCGCGCCGCCTCCTCGACCTCGGCGCGCGTGGCGTCTTGGCGCCCGAAGAGGATGTTGTTGTAGATCGTGTCGTGGAAGAGAAAGGTGTCCTGCGTGACGATCCCGATGTGGTTGCGCACCGATCCGATCTTCAACGAGCGCAGGTCGTGCCCGTCGAGACGCACCGCGCCGCTCTGCGGATCATAGAAACGCAGGGCCAGCGAAAGCATCGTGCTCTTGCCCGAACCGCTGGCCCCGACGAGCGCGATGCGCTGCCCGGGCGCAATGCGCAGACTGACGCCCTGCAGCGCGGGGGACTGCGGACCGTAGGAAAATTCGACGTTCTCGAAGACGATCTCGCCACGGCAATGTTCCAGCCCGCGGGCCTCGGGGGCGTCGACGATGGACGGAGGACGCCGCATCAACTCGAAAATGTTGGTTGTTGCAGAGAGGCATTTCTGCAGCTGCATGTGGATGCGGCTGAGTGACTTGATCGGCTCGTAAAGCAGGAAGATACCCGCCATGAGGGCGAGGAACCGCGCCGCGGAGAGCTCCGCCGCATAGACATAAAACAGGGCCAGCCCGACGCCGGCCGCCGCCACGATCTCGACGAGCGGCGAGGTGATCTCCGTGCTCTTGCGCACCCGGAGCGAGTTGCGGAACTGCCTCTTGGCCGCGGCGTTGAACATTTTGATCATCAGCCCTTCCTCGGCGTAGGACTTGATGAGGCGGATGCCGGCGAAGGTTTCCTGCAGGATGACATTCATCTCCCCGGCCAATTGCTCTTCGGCTTGTCCCGCTTTGCGCACTTTGCGGCCGAACAAAGCGACCGGCACAATGCAAATCGGAAAAAGGAGGAGGGTGATGAGGCTGAACTTGAAGTCGATGTACATGACCGCCGCCACCCCCGCCACCAGAGCGATGGGCTGCTTGAAGAGGTTGACGCTGAGCTGGGAGAGCGTGCTCTGGGCCACGGCCGTGTCGTTCATCACGCGCGACATGAGGCGACCGGCGCGGGCTTTGTCGAAGAACTCCATGCTCTGCGTGACGATGCTGGCAAAGAGCCTGCTGCGAATGTCGGTCAAGACCCTCAGGCTGACCCACGACATCTGGAACGAGTTCATGAAGGAAAAAAATCCCCGCAGGATCATCACGAGGGGCACCAGGAGGCAGGCAAAGATGACCCCGTCGACCTTGCCACCCGTACCGGCCACGGCCGCCTCGCGGATCGCCTCTTGGCTGGCGCCCCCGCCGGGGAAGACCTCGTCACCGACAAATTTGACCAACAGAGGAATCGAACCGTTGAGCAGCGCGTAGAGCACCCCCATGGCCACGCCGAAGAAAAATCTCGCACGGTAAGGCTTCAAGTAAGAAAGGAGCTCCGCGTAGGGCCTCCATTGGGATTCGAAACCAGGGCGGCCTTTCTTGTTTTGTTTTGCGTGCATGAGCGGGTGCGACAACTGGCGGTGAGACGGTCGCGCGGACCAGCAGACTAACAGGCCCGGATGACCCACGGCAAACCCGCCTTGAGCTGCTGATTGACCCCATTCTGTTTCCGCGGGCAAAATCGGACGTCATGACCGAACATCCCATCGACGGCTTTCACCTCGTGCGCCACGCACTTGCCGACCTCAAGGTCACGGCGCTGCGCGACAAACTCACAGCCGCGCCCGACTTCCGGCGCATTTTGCAGGAGTTGTCCCAGCTTGTGGCCTACGAGGCGCTGCGCGACTTCGAGGTGGAACCATGCCGCGTGGAAACCCCCCTCGGGCCGGCCAGCGGCACGCGTGCCGCCCGTCCCCTCGTGCTGGTGCCCGTGCTGCGCGCCGGTTTGGCCATGGCCGACGGGATTCTGCGCATATTCCCGACGGCTGCCGTCGGTCACATCGGCATGTTCCGCGACGAGAAAACACTCGAACCCGTGAACTACTTCTTCCGGTTGCCGCCGGACGCGGCCGAGGCGCACGTGCTGCTGCTTGATCCCATGCTGGCCACGGGCAACAGCCTAGCCGCCGCCGCCCGGAGACTGAAAAGCGAAGGTATCCCACGCCTGACCTGCGCCTGCATCGTGGCCTCCCGCCCCGGGGTGACCCACCTCCGCCAAACACATCCCGACATGCCGATCTACGGGGCAGCCCTCGACGAAGCACTTGATGCGCGGGGCTACATCACGCCCGGACTCGGCGATGCGGGAGACCGGATTTTCGGAACCTGAGCAGCTAGAGTCGCGGCGCGCTGCGCAGCTTGTCCTCCCAACGGGTCAGCAGGTGGATGATCATGTTCGTCCCGAATTTGTAGGAGTCGAGGATGCCGTCCTTTTTTTTCACATCATTCGGGTCGACGTTGTGCAAAAAAAGCTGCGCCAGCCAGTAAATCTGCTCGTCCTGCGCGACCAGGGGTCCTTGGAAGCCGCCTCTCGCCTCATCCTTGTCGGTGTTGATCACCCAATCCCGCCCTTCTTCCTTCACGCCGAACTGCCACATGTCTCCGTAATCGTTGGCTGTGTAAATGATGGCGACCTCCCCGAAGTAGCGCATGACGCGGACGGGTTCCTGGTAATAGTTGATGCCCGGGGGCTGCTCCTTGATTTCGGTGTAGTAGGGCAGGCGACGGAACACCGGGTCGTTGCTCTCGAGATCCTCGAAGTCTTTGTCCTTGTCGGGAATGATCCGCTTCATTTCGCGTCGGAAGGCGATGTCGAAACGCGAACCCCGGCCCGGCACGGAACTGTCGCCCCAGATCGCACCGCCCAGCCGGATGTATTTTTGCAGGTTCTCCACCTCTTTGTCGGTCAGGGTGAAATCACGCGATCCGGTGAAAAAGATAAAAGGCGGCTTCGCGACGAAGATTTCGTCGCTGTCCAATTTGATGGCCTGCACGTTTTTATAATCTGTTTTGATTTTGTCGCGCGAAGCCTTGCTCATGAATTCGAGGAGATTTGGCAGTGCCCCCGTCGGAATGTTGTTGTCTTTGGAAAAGCGGTAGACCGAGTTCCACCCGCTGCTCCTCGGGTCACCGTATTGGGCAACAAAAGCCGTGAAGTTGAATTCGCGCTGGCGCACGCCCGTTCCGCTGCCGCTGCCCTTCCCCCAGCCGCCGGTGAAGCCGCGGATGCCGGCGGCCACCTGCGCGCTCATGCCTGCCGCCCCGACGGACGATGGCGTGACCGGAGCCGCGGCCGCCGCCGTGGTCGGTTTGACCATGGTCGACGGCGTGACAATGGCATCCATCGAAAAATTGAGGGGGTTCTGACCGGTGGTGGTGATGGCCGCCACCGTGGTGTTTTGCACCGTCGGCGTGCTCACCGTGAAGGTGGTCTCCTGCGGTTGAGTCTGGGAAGGCGGCGGTGCGGCCGACTCCTCGCCGGCGGCGACAAACCCTCCCTCACCCCCTTCGAAATCGCTCGGTTCCTGCATCGCCTCGAAGAGCACCGTCCCGCCGAAGATGGCGATGAGCAGGACATGCAGGACAAAAGAAATCGTGAAAAATCTCGATTCGCTGAACTTTTCGATCAGGCGGTCGAGCATCGATTTCTTGCGCTCGGGCTGGTTCTGGGGATCAGGCTGGCCTTCCATAAGGGAACAACGGAGGACTATCCCGTGCCGCGCGGTCAAAATCAACGCCGGACTCGGCGCTTGGCGGGGTCGCGGAGCTTTGCCACCCTCGCGCGGTGAAAAATGCCCCCGTCCGACCGGATGCCAAGCAACGACTGGCTGCAGCGGCCGGGGCGGCACTCCTGCGCGCCTTGTTCGCCACCTTGCGCGTGCACATTCATGATCCCTGCGGCTTCCTCGTCAAGCCGCCCGCCCATCCCGTCATTTTCGCTTTCTGGCACAACCGCATCCTCGCCATCACGGCGGCCTTTCTGCGCGCCTACCCGCGCGACCGCGGGGGGGTGCTCGTGCTGACCAGCGCGAGCAAAGACGGCATGTGGCTCGGGGCGGTGGCGGGGCGTCTCGGGATGGGCTCGGTGCGCGGATCAAGTTCGCGACGCGGCGCGTCGGCCATGCGCGAACTGATCGACAAAGTGGAAATCGGGCACGACATCGCCATCACACCCGACGGACCGCGCGGGCCGCGCTATGCACTCGGTCCCGGCATGATCTATCTGGCGCAGAAAGCAGCCATTCCCGTCATTCCCCTCCACGCGCGCTTCCGCGCCTGCTGGCAGCTGAAGACTTGGGATGGTTTCAGCATCCCGAAGCCGTTCAGCACTCTGGAGGTCACCGTCGGCGCACCCGAGCACATCCCGGCAGACTTGTCCGAGAAAGAATTCGAGCAGGAGCGCCGCAGAATCGAGTCGTTGCTCCGCGGGGAAGCCGGGTAAAGTCTCGCCATGCCGCAGATCATCGACGGAAAACAGATTGCCGCGCGCTGCTTGTCGGAAACCGCACAGCACATCGCCGCCCTTCGCGGGGCCGGCGTCACGCCGGGCCTGGCCGTCGTTCTCGTCGGCGACAACCCGGCTTCACGGGCCTACGTGCGCTCGAAGGACAAGACGTGCCGCGAGCTCGGCATGCACTCGCGCAAGATCGAACTGCCGGCGGACACGGCACAGGACCGCCTGCTCGCCGTGGTGACTGAACTCAACGAGGACCCCGCCATCCACGGCATCCTCGTGCAGTCTCCCCCGCCTCCCCAGATTGACGAGGCCGCCATCGTGAAGGCGATCGATCCGCGCAAGGACGTGGACGGCTTCCACCCGCTCAATGTGGCCGCTCTGGCCATGGAGGATCCGTCCGCCCTCGTGCCGTGCACGCCCTTGGGGTGCATGGAATTGCTCCGCGCCCACGCCGTCGAAACCCGGGGCGCCCGTGCCGTTGTGGTCGGGCGCAGCCTCATCGTGGGCAAGCCGATGGCGCTGCTCTTGATGGCCAAGGGCGCCGACGCCACGGTCACCGTGGCTCATTCGCGCACCCGGGACCTGGGCGCCGTGACGCGCGAGGCGGACATCGTCATCGCCGCGATCGGCCGGCCGCATTTCCTCGGGGCCGAGCACGTGGGCGAGGGCGCGGTGGTCATCGACGTGGGCATCAACCGCATCGAGGACACCTCGTCGCCGAAAGGATACCGTTTGGTCGGCGACGTCGACTTCGAGGCCGTCGCCCCCAAGTGCCGCGCCATCACTCCGGTTCCCGGCGGCGTGGGACCGATGACGATTGCCATGCTCATGGCCAACACCGTGCGAGCCTGCCGCGCGTTGACCGGAAAAAATTAGGGAATTTTGTGCTGGTCAGCACCGGTCTGTCGGCGCATTGAAAAAGTGTGACTTCGAGCAGCGCAGTCGCGCCCGTTCCCCCCGGGCGCCGGTGGTGGCTTCCGCAGGGCCCGGCCATGCAACGCGTTTTTTTCGGCACATGGACAGCGGGGGTCTTCGCCTTTCTTTATGTCCCGATCCTTCTCCTACTTGTCTACTCTTTCAACGACTCCAAACTCAATCTGCAATGGGTCGGCTTCACCACCAAGTGGTACGGCCTGCTTTTCCAGAACGAGGTGCTGATCCGCGCGTTCCAGAACAGCCTCATCGTGGCCGGCGCGACCACCGTCCTCTCGGTTTTCATCGGCACCACCGCGGCGTGGCTCCTGTACCGCTACAAATTTCCCGCGCAGCAGGCTCTCGGGCTGCTCATCTTCATCCCCATGGTCATGCCCGAGGTTCTCATGGGCGTCAGTCTCTTGGTGCTCTTCGTCAACATCGGCCTGCCCCTCGGTTACACCACCTTGATCATCGCGCACACCACCTTTTGTTTCCCGTTCGTGCTGGTCGGCGTGCAGGCGAGGCTGCAGGGCCTGGACCCCGCTCTGGAGGAAGCGGCGCTCGACCTCGGCGCCACCCCGATGAAAGCTTTCTGGCTCGTCATCGTCCCCTACCTGATGCCGGCCATCGTGGCCGGCGCGCTGATGGCCTTCACCCTCTCCTTCGACGAATACATCGTGACCATTTTCACCAGCGGCGCCAATTCGCAGACGCTCCCGCTCAAAGTGTACGGAATGGTGCGCGTGGGCCTCAACCCCCAGCTCAACGCCCTGAGCGCGCTTTTTATCGGAGGGACCGCGCTCCTTGTCATTGCCAGCCAGATTTTCAGCCGCAAAAAATCCACATGAAAAAACACACCACAAACCTAATGTCCGCGGCCGTCGCCGGAGCACTGCTCCTCGCCGGTTGCGGGAAAAAAGACGACACGCTCAACCTGTTCTGCTGGACGGAATATGTCCCGCAGGCGGTCATCGACAAGTTCACCGAGGAGACCGGCATCAAAGTCGCGGTGGAGAACTACTCGTCCAACGAGGAAATGCTGGCCAAGTTGCTGGCCGGGGGCGGCGAATACGACCTCATCCAACCCAGCGAATACACGGTTGAGGCGATGATCAAAGAGAATCTCCTGGATCCCCTCGATCAGGCGAAGATCCCAAACCTCAAAAACCTCGCTCCCGAGTTCCGCAATATGCCTTTCGATCCGGGCAACAAGTACTCCGTGCCGTGGATGGCCGGTTTTGTCGGCATTGTCTACAACGCCGAGGTCGTGACGACGCCCGTCGTCGGATACGGCGACGTCTTCGCCCCCGAGCGCGCCGGACGCATCGTGGCTCTCGACGATTCCCGCGAAATTGTCAGCTGGGCCATGACCACCGCCGGACTGCCCATCAACGAGGTGACCGACGAGAACCTCGAGAAAATCACGCCGATCCTCCGGGATTGGATGTCCAAAGTGAAAGTCTACGACTCGGACAGCCCGAAAACGGCCCTGAGCAACGGCGAAGTTGATATCGGCATCGTGTGGAGCGGCGAAGGAGCCCTTCTTTTCGACGAGAACCCGAAGTTCCAGTGGGTGCTGCCCGCCGAGGGCTTCCACATGTTCATTGACAGCCTGGCCATCCCCAAGACCGCGCGCAACAAGGACATGGCCGAGGAGTTCATCAACTTCATCCTGCGTCCCGATATCAGCCAGATGATCTCGGAGGAATTCCCCTACTACAACCCGAACGCCGCGGCGCGCGAACTTCTCAGCGAGGCGGCTCGCAACAACCCCGCAAGCTATCCGCCGGGGCTCGACGTCACCAAAGCCAGCCTCTTCAAGGATATCGGGGAGCAGGGATCCAAGGTCGACGAATTGATCACCTCGCTCAAGGTGCAGCAGTAAGGATGGCCATCACGGCCGCAGCAGCTCTCGATTCCGGCCCGTCGCAACAGCGGCGGGCCGGTCTCGGACCCTGGTTTTGCCTGACCCCGATGCTCGGGTGGCTGCTGCTTTTCGTCATTGTTCCCACCCTGATGCTGGTCGTGGTCAGCTTCTGCGAACGGGACAGCCTCGGCCGGGTCATCTACAATTTCAATTTCGACAACTACATCCGCGCCTTCGATTGGATGTGGCTGAAAATCCTCGGGATCTCCGTCTGGTACGCCTTCCTCACCACCCTCATCTGCCTGCTCTTGGGTTATCCGGTCGCCTATTTCATCGGCCGCTCCGGCGAGCGGGTTCGCGGCCTCCTCATCATGCTGGTTATGATCCCGTTCTGGACGAGTTTCCTCGTACGCACTTACGCGTGGATTTCCATCCTCTCGCAGGAAGGCCTGCTCAACGCCGCGCTGATGGGCGCGGGTCTCGTCACCGCGCCGATCGGTTTTCTGTACACCCCCTTCGCCGTGGTGCTCGGGCTGGTCTACAATTTCCTGCCCTTCATGATCCTGCCGATTTACACGAGTGTGGAAAAGCTCGACGGCTCGCTGATCGAGGCCGCCTACGATCTCGGCGCCCGGCCCGCGCGCGTCTTCGCCCAAGTCGTGCTGCCCCTCACCCAGCCCGGCATCGCCGCCGGCATCCTCCTTGTTTTTGTCCCGGCCATCGCCATGTTTGCCATCACCACACTGATGGGCGGCGGCACCAACCCGACCATCGGCGAGGTCATCCAGAACCAGTTCACCAAAGCCCGCAACCAACCTTTCGGCGCCGCCCTCGGCGTCCTCCTTCTCGCCATCTTCAT
>JBMTVD010000057.1:0-10838 GCA_049451035.1 Chthoniobacterales bacterium
ACGGGGTCCGACGATCACAGATCGCCGCTACACCTCGGACAAAATTTGCCACGCCGACCGCACAGCACCTGCGATGTCATCTGCTTGCAGCCATCCAGAGACGATCACGATCCTCTGCGCGCCCGCGCCCCGCACCTGCGCCAGATTCTCCTGCTTGATTCCGCCGATGCAGAAAATCGGGATCTTCACCTCGGAATACGCGGTGCGAATGTCTTCAAGGCCGATGGCCGGGCGGCCGGGTTTGGTCGGCGTGGCAAACAGCGGACCGAATCCGATGTAATCCGCCCCCTCTTCCGCGGCGGCGCGGGCTTGGGTCAGGCTGTGGGTCGATTTGCCGATGACGACCGGACGGCCAGCGGCAGCGCGGGCTTCGGCCACGGACATATCATCCTGTCCGACGTGCGCACCTTCGGCGGGAACATCGCGGAGCAGCTCGGGATAATCGTTGAGGATAAGCGGAACGCCAAGCGGTGCGGTCAGCGCGTGGATTTCCCCGGCCAGTCCGGCGATGACCGACTTGTCCGCGTTCTTGGCGCGGAGTTGCAGGATATCGACACCGCCTTCGAGGAGCTTTTCCGCCGCGACCGGCGCGGTGTCGGCCGTGACGTATCCGAGATCGACGATGCCGTAGAGGCGGGCGTCGGCCAGCGCGCTCACTTTTTCTTCGGGGCGGCGCGCTCCGCGAGCATGCGCTCGAGGAAACCGGTGTCGTATTTGCCGGCCATGAAGTCTTTGTTCTGCATGATCTCGAGCTGCAGCGGGATGGTCGTCTTGATGCCGGTGATCATGTATTCGCCCAAGGCACGGCGCATGCGGGCGATGGCTTGCTCGCGCGTGGAGGCGTGGACGATGAGCTTGGAAATCATCGAATCGTAGTTGGGCGGGATGGGATATCCGGCGTAGGCATGCGAGTCGATGCGCACGCCGCGCCCGCCCGGGGCGTAGTAAAGGTCGATGGTGCCGGGATTGGGCATGAAATTGTTGTCCGGGTCCTCGGCGTTGATGCGGCACTCGATGGAGTGGTGGCGGGGCACGGCGTTGAGCACGTGGTGGGAGAGCGGCTGGCCGGAGGCGATTTGCAACTGCTGCTTGACCAGATCGCATCCGTAAACCTCCTCGGTGATCGGGTGCTCGACCTGGATGCGCGTGTTCATCTCCATGAAGTAGAAATTGCGATCCTCATCGACGAGGAACTCGATGGTGCCGGCGTTCTCGTAGTTGACCGCCTTGGCCAGGGCGATGGACGCCTCGCCCATTTTTTTGCGCAGCTTTTCCGTCATGATGGGCGACGGACATTCCTCGATGATTTTCTGGTTGCGGCGCTGCACCGAGCAGTCGCGCTCGCCGAGGTGGACGACATTGCCCTTGCTGTCGGCGATGAGCTGGAACTCGATGTGGTGCGGGTTGACCACGAACTTCTCGATGTAGACGGCGGGGTTGCCGAAGGCTTTCTCCGCCTCGGTGCGGGCGCTGTGGAAGCCTTTGACCAAAGTGACTTCGTTGTGCGCCACGCGCATGCCGCGTCCGCCGCCGCCGGCCACGGCCTTGATCATCACGGGAAAACCGATCTTGCGCGCGATGCGCAGGGCTTCGCCTTCGGTCTCGACGATGCCGTCGCTGCCGGGGGTGACGGGCACACCGGCTTTGATCGCCTGCTGGCGGGCCATGTTTTTGTCGCCCATCAGGCGGATGGCTTCGGGGGACGGTCCGACGAATTTGATTTTGCAGCTGGCGCAGACCTCGGCGAAGTGGGCGTTCTCGGCGAGGAAGCCGTAGCCGGGATGGATGGCGTCGGCGTCCGCGATCTCGGCCGCGCTGATGATGCGGTCGATCTTGAGGTAACTTTGCGGGCTGGGCGCGGGGCCGATGCAGATGGCCTCGTCGGCCAGTTGCACGTGGAGCGACTGGACGTCGGCCTCCGAGTAGACCGCGATGCTGCGGATGCCGAGTTCTTTGCAGGCGCGGATGATGCGCAGGGCAATCTCGCCGCGGTTGGCAATAAGGAGGCGCTTGATCATTTCCGGTCCGCCGCGCGGGAGCCGCTTATTTGTAGCGGAAGAGGGCTTGGCCGAATTGGACGGGCTGTCCGTTCTCCGCGGCGACTTCGGTGATCGTGCCCGAGACCTCGGCCTTGATTTCGTTCATGACTTTCATGGCCTCGATGATGCAGACCACGGTGTCGGGCGTGACCTTCTGGCCGACTTTGACGAAGGCCGGCGACTCGGGCGACGGGGCGGAGTAGAAGGTGCCGACCATGGGCGACGCGATTTCCTGGCCCGAGGCGGCGGGCGCGGCGGCTTCGGCCGGGGCGGCGGCGGGTGCAGGCACCGCGGCGCCCGGGGCGGCCGGGGGCGCGGCGTAAGTCATGGCCGGGGCGTAGCCGGTTTCCTTGGCCAGAGAGATGCGGAAGCCGCCTTTCTCCATTTCGAAGGCGGTCAGGCCGTTCTTCTGCATCAAGTCGATGATGGCTTTGATATCTTTGAGGTCCACGTTGGTCTCCTTTTGCTGTTTCGGGGGACGGGAGGATGATTTTCGGGGCATATCGAGTCAAGCGCGCGGAGGCGCGGGTTGTTGCTGGCTGAGGCAGTGGATCGAACCGAGCCCGATGATGAGGTCGGAGCAGTCGACAGGCACGACTTTTCTTCCGGGGAAAACCGACCCGAGAATGTGCCCGGCCTCCCCGTCGCGCGGGTCGTCGAAGGAAGGCACCAGGACGCCGCCGTTGACGACGAGGAAATTGGCATAGCTGCACGGCAGGCGGTGCCCGTCCCACTCGCGGCGTTTTTCCGGCATCGGCAGGGTGACGATCTCGAGCGGATGGCCGTCCTCGTCGCGGAGGCCGCGCAGGGCTTCGAGGTTTTCCTGCAGGACGGCATGGTTGGGGTCGTCGGGATTGTCTTCCACCACGGTGACGACGCGCGATTTCCCGACAAAGCGCGTCAGATCGTCGATGTGCCCGTCGGTATCGTCACCCTCGATGCCGTCGCCGAGCCAGAGGATGTTGCGCACGCCGAGCCAGTCGCGGAGGGTCTGTTCGATCTGGGCCCCGGTCAGGGACGGGTTGCGGTTCGGGTTGAGCAGGCAACTGCGGGTGGTCAGAACGGACCCGGTGCCATTGACATCGACCGAACCGCCTTCAAGCACGGCGGGACAGGCCAGATGGCGCAATTGGAGGCTGCGCGCGATGGCCGCCGGGACGCGGCGGTCGAGTTCCCAGCGCGGCAGTTTGCGCCCCCACGAATTGAATTCGAAATCGGCCACCGCCACTTCGCCCGTGCGGTCGTTGACCACGAAGATCGGCCCGTGGTCCCGGCACCAGGGCTCGTCGGTATCGATCGGGAAAAATTCCACCGCGTCGCATTTGCCGATGTGGCGGCGCGCCTCGCTCTCCTCCGCGGCATTGCGCACGTTCACCCGCACCGGTTCGAACTCCGCCGCCGCGCGGATCAGCGCTCCGAAGGCCCGCGGGATGCGATCGTAGGCGCCGGGGAAGCTGTCCGTGTCGGGATGCGGCCAGGAAAACCACACTGCCTCGTGCGGCTCCCACTCGGCCGGCATGCGGAATCCCAACTCGGCTGGCGTTGCCATGCGCCTATCTGCCGCCGCGGCCGGACAAAAAGCAAGCCGCGCTGGAAATGCCCCCGTGCGGCGACTACCTTCGCACTGCCATGCCCAAGGTGTTCCTCAAAACCTACGGTTGCCAGATGAACGAGCGCGACTCCGAACAGGTCGCACAGATGCTCGTGAAGCGGGGTTACGAAATGACCGTCGACGCCGACGAAGCCGATGTGGTCCTGCTCAACACCTGCAGCGTGCGCGATATGGCCGAACAAAAAGCACTGGGCAAAATGGGGATTCTCGGGC
The DNA here is from genome assembly GCA_049451035.1 of Chthoniobacterales bacterium. GTDB lineage: Bacteria > Verrucomicrobiota > Verrucomicrobiia > Chthoniobacterales > JACTMZ01 > JACTMZ01. Next base: position 3,865 of record JBMTVD010000057.1, read on the forward strand.
GCCTGCAGAAGAAGCGCCCCCACACCGTCTACGGATTCCTCGGCTGCATGGCCCAAAGCCGCGGCGCCGCGCTCCTCTCGGAAGTCCCCCACCTCGATCTCGTGGTCGGAACCCAGAAATTCCACAAGGTGGCCGACCACGTGGACGCCATCCTGCGCCGCAAGATGGCGCACGACACCGCGATGGACGACTTGCGCTTTTCCATCGTCGACACCGACGAGGAGGCCGGCTCGCAGGAGACGATCCGCGACCATGCCTCCGTTCCCCCGAGCGCCTTTGTCTCGATCATGCAGGGCTGCAACATGCGCTGCACGTTCTGCATCGTGCCCGACACACGCGGCGCCGAACGCAGCCGCCGGATCGGCAGCATCGTCGGCGAGGTGCGCGAATTGGTCGAACGCGGGTGCAAGGAGGTCACACTCCTCGGCCAGATCGTCAACCTTTACGGCCGCCACGAATTTCCCAAAGTCGAGGGAAAGAGCCCCTTCGTGCAACTGCTCGAAGCCGTGCACGAAGTCGACGGACTCGAACGCCTCCGCTTCACCTCCCCCCACCCGATCGGGTTCCGCGACGATCTCGTCGACTGCTTCGGCCGCCTGGCCAAACTGGCCGAGCACGTCCACCTGCCGCTGCAATCCGGCTCGGACCGGCTGCTCAAAGCCATGCACCGCGGCTACACGGCGGACAAATTCCGCGCCCTCGTGGCCAAATTGCGGGCCAACTGCCCCGACATCGCCATCACCACCGACATCATCGTCGGCTTCCCCGGCGAAACCGAGGAGGACTACGCGGCCACGCGCGCCCTGACCGACGAGATCGGCTTCGACAACGCCTTTGTCTTCCGCTACTCGCCGCGCAAAGACACTCCAGCCGCCACGATGGGCGCGCAGCTTGCGGAGGAAGTGAAAGAAGAGCGCAACCAGGATCTGCTCTGCGTCGTCAACCGCCACGCGCAACAAAAGCTGCAGGATCTGGTTGGCCAGACGGTCGAAATCCTCTGCACCGGCCCCAGCCGGCACAACGACGCCCGCCTGACCGGCCGCACCCGCGGCAACAAAATCGTCGTGTTCGAAGGCGACGCCCAGCTGACCGGGGAACTCGTTGAGGTCGATGTCACCGATACGGCCGGTTTCACTCTCTACGCCGCGAATCCGCGGGCGGCGACTCTCACGGCAGCTTGATCACCGGCCCGGCACTCCACCCTTCGGAGCAGCCCGGAAGCCGGTCAACGCCGGCGGCGCCTCCAGAAGGAAAAGCCCGCCCCCAAAGCGGCGATACCCAGTAGCGCGTAGGTGGAAGGCTCAGGGACAGTAGTCACGAGGTTGTCGACTACGACATAGGCATTTCCACTATCGTGATGCAGTCCTTTGAAGTCGAACGAATGAACCAGGTCGTTGGTCGTCCATCCCAAGCTGGCATAGGTGCGGGACTGCTGCAAAACTCCGTTGAGATACTCCTCTATCCCGGTGGCGGTAAATTTGATGTGGGCGGTCCCGCCGCTGTTGAAGATGAAATGCGCGGAGGTCTTCCCGCTGACGTTGATGTCGAGCTCGAGCTTGTCGTGACGCTCATGCACACCGAACGTGAGATCGAAGTTGGCCAGTGAAGGGGCGTTGGTTCCGAGGAAGGTGGCGGTGGCGAACCCGGCGTATCCCGAGTGGGATTCGTGGAAATAGCCGGCGAGCTTCAAGCCGCTCGAATAGCCGGTTCCGCTGATGATCGATAGATCGCTTCCGTGGCCCGGAACATGGTTGGTCACACCCCACTGCCAAATCCCGTCAGGCCCTGACGCCCCGTTGGTCAGTGCGGGGGCATAGACCGCGAAATTGTTGGTCACAGTCAAGTTGCCGAAAGAGGCAGTTACCGAGACCAAAAAAAGGAAAAGCCCGCAATTGCAGGAACGGAACATTGAAGCAAAACAACTACCTTTCGACCCCGCTGTCAAATGCGCAAACCTCACGGTAAAGATCCGCCGTTTTCCGCGCCACCGCACCCCAGCCGAAAACATCTTCCACCCGGCGGCGCGCCGCCTGCCCCATCGCCCGGCGTCGCGACTCATCGCGCATGAGTTCGTTGATCGCGGCGGCCAAATCGGAGGCGAAACGCGGGGCGTCGAGCGGTTCGAAGGGCGCTTCCTTCATCTGCTCGACGGACACCAGCAATCCCGTTTCCCCGGGCACGACGACCTCGGGAATTCCCCCGACCGCACTGCCCACCACCGGCGTGCCGCAGGCCATGGCCTCGAGATTGATGATGCCGAAGGGCTCGTAAATGGAAGGACAGACAAAAAGCGCCGCCTGCGAATAAAGGGGAATAATTTCGGACTTGGGCAGCATCTGCTCGATCCAAATGACACCGGGCCGCTCCCGCTGCACCGCCTGCACGGCGTCCTTCATTTCGGCCGCGATCTCCGGAGTGTCGGGGGATCCGGCGCAGAGCACGACCTGAAACCCCGGGTCGAGATGCCGGAGGGCCTTGACCAGATGGATGATGCCCTTCTGCCGCGTGATGCGGCCGACGAAGAGGATGAACGGCCGCCCCGGATCGATGCCGTGCCGCGCCAGCACATCGGCATCGTGCCGGGCGCGGTATTCCTCGAGATCGATCCCGTTGTGGATGACGTGCAAGCGGGCCGGATCGACATCGAAGAGACGCAGCACGTCGGTTTTGGTCGACTCCGAAACGGCAATGACCGCATCGGCCATTTCGATCGCCGTCCTCTCCACCCAGCAGGAAAAATCGTAACCGCCCCCCAGTTGCTCCCGCTTCCACGGGCGGAGCGGTTCGAGCGAATGCACGGTCAAGACGAGCGGAATGCCATAGTTCTGCTTGAGCAGGATCCCGCCCAAATGCGTGTACCACGTGTGCACGTGGACCAAATCGGCATCCGTCCCAGCCGCGGCCATCGCCGCATCGCGTTGCACCGCGCCGAAGACGGAACGCAGGGCCTTGGGGCACCCGAACCCCGACTCATCAGCCGGATACCCGCGCACCGTCAGGCGCCCCTCGTGCGAGCACTGTGCCCCGAAGCAGCGCACCTCCACGGACATGAGCCGGGCCAGTTCGCGCGACAGGTATTCCACATGCACGCCCGCCCCGCCGTAGACATTGGGGGGATATTCGTTGGTCAGGAGGAGGGCCTTCACAGGGGACACTCTACAGGATGCGCATCCTGTGACGAGCCCCCTCCGGCCCGGCACGCACCGCACACAAAAGGTCACACTCTTGACAGGCGGGTTTAGCATGGCGCCCCCATGAACCACCGCGAGGCCTGCATCGCGCTCAACATGATCCCGCAAATGGGACCGGTGCGCCTGCGCCGTTTGCTCGAAACCTTCGGCTCGGCCGGAGAGATACTCTCGGCCCGCGCGGGACAACTGGCGCTGGTCGACGGCATCGGCGCGAAGCTGGCGGAAAATATCGCCAACTGGGAAAACTTCGCCGACCCCGCCGCCGAGGAACGCCGGGCGCGCGAACTTGGCGCGCATGTCATCACCGCGGAAGACGGGGAATACCCGCCCCTGCTGCGCGAAATCCACGATCCGCCCATCGTGCTCTATGTCCTCGGTCGGATCACCGACCGGGACCGCAATGCCGTGGCGGTGGTCGGCTCCCGCAAGGCCAGCCACTACGCGACCGAATGTGCCAAAAAGCTCAGCTTTCAGATGGCCTATGCCGGGCTCACCGTGGTGAGCGGATTGGCCCGCGGCATCGATACCGCGGGACACCAAGGCGCCCTGGCCGCCAAAGGGCGCACCATCGCAGTCATCGGCGCGGGCCTGGCCCACCTTTACCCGCCGGAGAACGCGCAACTGGCCGAGCGCATCGCCGCCAACGGTGCGGTGATTTCCGAGTTCCCGGTCGACACCAAACCCGACCGCCAGACTTTCCCCATCCGCAACCGCATCGTCACCGGACTGTCCTTCGGCGTGCTCGTCGTCGAAGCCGGGGCCAACAGCGGGGCCTTGATCAGCGCGAATATGGCGGCCGAGCAGGGACGCACGCTCTATGCCGTGCCGGGACGGATCGACCAGCCGACCTGCCTCGGTTCCAACCGGCTCATCCAGCAGGGCGCGAAGCTTGTCACGGCCGCCGAGGATATCCTCGATGACTTGCCGATGGTCTTCAAAAACAAGCCCTCGCTTCCTGCCACGTTCACTCCCGCGGGACTCACGCCGGACCAGGAAAAAATTCTCGCGGCCCTCGGCGCGGAGGAAACCCCGCTCGAAACTGTTATCGAGACAAGCGGATTGACAGCCGCGGTTGCGTCTTCCACGTTGCTCGGCCTCGAAATCCGGCACTTGGTCAAACAACTCCCCGGAAAGCGCTACGTAAAACTCGTCTGAAGATGTCCAAAACCCTTGTCATAGCGGAAAAACCCAGCGTGGCCGGCGATCTCGCCAAGGCCCTCGGCAAATTCAAAAAGGAAAAAGGCTACTACGAAGGTGATGAAATGGTCATCTCGCACACCGTCGGCCATCTCCTGGAGATCCAGGAACCAGACAGTTTCAAGGTCGTGCGGGGCAAGTGGTCGCTGGAAAATCTTCCCGTCCTGCCCGACCGTTTCGATCTGGTCCCGCGGGAAAAAGCCCAGGAACAACTGCGCATCCTGAAGAAGCTCCTCGCCCGTCCCGACGTGGCCGAGGTGATCAACGCCTGCGACGCCGGCCGCGAGGGAGAACTGATCTTCCGCTACGTCGTCCAGCACTTCAAAAACAAGAAGCCCATCAAGCGGTTGTGGTTGCAATCGATGACGGCCGACGCCATCCGCGAAGGCTTCGCCCACCTGCGCAGCGACGCGGACATGATCCCGCTGAGCGAGGCCGCCACCTGCCGGTCGGAAAGCGACTGGTTGGTCGGCATCAACGGTTCGCGCGCCATGACCGCGTTTTACAAGGAACTGCTGGGCGGATTCCAAGTCACCCCGGTCGGGCGCGTGCAGACGCCGACCCTCGCCATCCTCGTGGAACGGGAGGAAAAAATCCGCAATTTCGAACCGCGCCCCTATTTCGAACTGCACGGCGAGTTCGGCGTGGCGGCCGGCACCTACCCGGGCAAATGGTTCGACGAGAAGTTCAAAAAATCGACCGACGAGGACGCCAAGGCCGAGCGCATCTGGGACCGCGCCCAGGCGGAGGAAATCAAGGCCAAGTGCGAGGGCCGGACGGGCACGGTGACCGAGGAACGCAAGCCGACCACGCAGGCTTCGCCGTTGCTTTACGACCTGACCACGCTGCAACGCGAGGCCAACGGGCGGTTTGGTTTCAGTGCGAAGCGCACGCTGCAGCTCGCGCAGGCCCTTTACGAACGGCACAAGGTGCTCACCTACCCGCGCACCGACTCGCGTTGCCTGCCGGAGGACAACCTGCCGGTGGTGAAGAAGGTGCTGGCCGGTCTGGAAGACCCCTCCCTCGCCCCGCATGCGCGCAAGGCGCTGGACCAGGGCTGGGTCACCAAAACTCCGCGCGTCTTCAACAACGCCAAGGTCAGCGACCACCACGCCATCATCCCGACCGGCGCGGGCACGGAGAAGTTGGACGAATACGAGATGAAGCTCTACGACCTCGTGGCGCGGCGCTTCATCGCCGTTTTCTTCCCGCCGGCCAAATACGAGGTGACCAAGCGCATCACCACGGTGGAGGGGGAGACTTTCAAGACGGACGGGAAAATTCTCCGCGAACCCGGTTGGCTGGAGGTTTACGGCAAAACGGCCGCGACCGCCGATGACGAGTCGCTCGTGCCGGTCAAGGAAGGCGAGCCGGCCGAGACCAAGTCCATCGAACTCAAAGAACTGCAGACCAAGCCGCCCGCGCGCTTCACCGAAGCCACCCTGCTTTCCGCCATGGAGGGCGCGGGCAAGTTGGTCGACGACGAGGAACTGCGCGATGCGATGAGCGAACGGGGCCTCGGCACACCGGCCACCCGCGCCGCCATCATCGAGGGCCTCCTCACCCAGGAATACATCCGGCGCGAAGGGCGCGACCTGGCCGCCTCGGCCAAGGGCATCAAACTCATCACCGCGCTGCGCGAAATCAAGATCGAGGCGCTGAGCTCTCCCGAACTGACCGGCGAGTGGGAATACAAGCTGAAGCAGATCGAGGCCGGACAGTTCAAACGCGACGCGTTCATGGAGGAGATCCGCAATCTCGTGGCCACGGTCATCAAGAAGATCAAGGAGGCCTCCGGCCACATCAACAGCGAAACGATGAGCGGCAATTTCAAAGACCTCGCCGCCCAGTGCCCGAAGTGCGGCGGGACGGCCGGCTTCAAGGAATCCTTCAAGGCCTACGATTGCAAAAATCCCGAGTGCAAGCTCGTCGTCTGGAAGACGGTGAGCAGCCGCGAACTGGAACCCGAGGAAGTGCGAGCCCTCCTCGAAACCGGCAGCGTCGGCCCGCTCAAGGGTTTCAAAAGCAAGATGGGTCGTCCGTTCGAGGCCAAGCTGGCCCTCAGCGAGGGCACGGAATGGAAAACGACCTTCGACTTCGGCGACGGCGGCGTGCGCAACAACGAGCCGTTCAACAAGGAAACCGCCACCCTCGTGGTGCAAACCTGCCCGGTTTGCGAAAAAGGCGGTATCTACGAGGCGGGCAACGCCTTCGCCTGCGAGCACACCCTCGCCCCGGAGAAAAAGTGCTCCTTCCGCATGGGCAAGATGATCCTCCAGCGCGAAATCAGCATGGATGATGTGCGCAAGATCGCCTCCGAGGGCAAAACCAACCTCCTGACAAAGTTCATCTCCAAAAAGGGGCGCCCCTTCAACGCCTTCCTCACGCTCGACAAAAAGTCCGGCAAGGTCGGCTTCGAATTCGAAGAGCGGAAGCCCAAAGCACCGAAAAAATCCGCGGCCAAGACCGAACCGGCCGCCGCTTAGGCTAGTCTTTCTGGGTCCAAGTCCACTCGCCCGGGGCGGCGGATGTCTCGATCCACTCCCCGCTGAAGGAGCGGTTGCGCCACAACTCGCCCTGCTGGGC
>JBMTVD010000058.1:0-10700 GCA_049451035.1 Chthoniobacterales bacterium
ACCGGATCGGTTGTCGCGGTTGTCTGGGCTAATGTGTGAGCCGCGAGGACCGTTGTTGCGATGAGGGAGAACGCGAACGATTTCATAGAGTCCAAGCTAAATCCTCCTGACGTGATGTCAAAGTAATTCTCTAAAAAAAAGGGGGGGAGACGGCCGTTCTCAAGGGGCATCCGCACCCTCCACGGAACCCTGAGTCGAGATCTTCCCGCCCCGAGCTTCAGCCGCCCGGCCGGGTCGGATTTCGCCCAAGTCGGCCAACCAGGGGTCTGAGAGCAATTCGGAAGCTTGGTGACCAGTGAGAGTGGCTCGCCAGCGGGCACTGAAACTGGCCAGGTCCTCCCCGCGCGCCCACGCCTCCAGCAGGTCGTTGAGCCCGTGCCCCGCGGGATCGGCGCCGTCCCCGGGGCGATCAGGCAAAGGCAGGGGGGTCAGGCCCGCTTCATCGGCGGCCAATAGCAATTTAGCTGAAACCAAGGTGGCGCTGTCCCAGGGGTGAAGCCTGTGGAGAGCTCCTCGCGCACGATCAAGGCCTTCGTCCTCCCGCCCGGAATAGCGCAGCACATCCCCCCAAAAATACCAAGGTGGCGCGGAGAAAAACGCGGCCTCCGCCGCAGCGGAAAAGCTGGCCGAAGCATTTGCGGCCGCGGTGCTCAAGCTGGCCTGGTCGCCGCTACGCACCGCCCAAGCTTCGAGCCCCAGAAGCATATTGGCGTCCGAGAGAAACTGGCCCTTGGCCAAAGCAGACCGGGCAGCGGCGTGCACTTCCGGAAGATTTCCCGAGTCAAAAGCAATTATCCCGCGGGCGATATCGACTCCCGGCAACGCAGGATCGACCGCCTCGGCCCGAGCCAAAGCGCGACCAGCCTCGCCAAAACGCCTTTCGTAGGCGGCGTGCAGGGCTTCATCGAACGCGACCAGCGCCTCCTCGCGCCGCGGTGAAACAGCCGCAGGCTCGCTCGCCACGGTGGTCGTCATCCCGTCCGGTTTGGCGTGAGTGCTTCCCTGATCGGTGGCCGGAGTTTGTTTCAGCCCGGCGGTGAGAGAAGCCACCTGCGCATGAAGCGAACTGCGCAGGGCACGCACCTGCTGGGATTGCCGGAAATAGCCGGCAGCAAAAGAAGCGGCGGCAAGGAAAAGGGAAACCGCGAGAAAGAGATGGAAAGCGGCACGGCTCCGACGACGTGACGCCCAGTTGTTGTATGCGGCAGGGCGCGGGCTCATGGGTCGGGGACATTGAAGCGCGCGGGCAAGCGGACCGCAAGGCGACGCGCGTTTGTCCGTGCGCCGGGGCAACGACAACGCTATCAAGCGCGCATGGCCGCTTTTGAAGCCACCGTGACCATCCGCTTCGAGGACGCCGATCCGGCCGGGATCGTGTTTTATCCGCGGGCCATCGCCTTGGCCCACGGCGTGGTGGAGGATTTGATCCGACACACCAAGCTGGGTTGGCACGGATGGTTCGATCACCACGGTTTGGCGGCGCCGGTGCGGCATGCTGCAGCGGACTTCCTCGCGCCGATGCGGGCCGGCGAGACCCTCGGGGCCCGCGCTAGCGTGGAAAAATTCGGCGGAACCTCCGCGACTTTCTTGGTCGAATTCACCGACGCCGGCGGCGCGCTCCGGGCGCGGGTGCGCACCGTCCATGTGCTCGTCGACCGCGCCACGGGAAAACCGGTGTCCATACCCGCCGACATCCGGGAAGCGCTGGCCCCCTTCAGCGCGTAGGACGGACTTTTTTGCCGAGCGCGTTCACTTCGACGGGGCCGACACGGAAAGACTCCGGACGCGCGTAGGGAGGGAAAAGATCCTGCGCTCCCCTCGCCTCGGTTTGGGCCGCGGCATTTTCCGCGACGACGGCCAGCACGGCACCATTCCTTTCATCAGGGCCGACATCGATGCGGACAAGGCCGGAGGCAACGCGGGCCTGCAAAGCGAGTCCCAAGGCGGCAACATCAACCAACTCGCCGCGGATTTTCACCAAATCGTCGGCGCGCCCGAGCACGCGCAACTTTCCACCGCGCAGTTCGCCCCGGTCGCTCGTGCGGAACCATCCGTCGACTTTCGGATCCTCCCAACGCGCGGGGCCGTCGCCTTCAAAAAGCAGCCAACCCGTGAGCAAGGACGGCCCGCGAAGCTCGAGCACATGGTCCCGGCCGAGACGCACCTCCACGTGGTCCAGGAGCGGCAACCAAGAGGTGTCGCTCGAGGAGGGTGCGGCGGTCGCCACTTGGGAAGCCGCTTCGGAGAGTCCGTAACTCGGCAAAAGCGGCCAACCGAGGTCCGCCGCACGACGCCGCAAATCTTCATCGAGCATACCGCCGCCGACAACGATGGCGCGCAGCGAGGCGGGGCAACTCCGCCGCGCGGCGACGAGATCGTGAACTTGCGCCGGAACCAGGGAGGACAAAGTCGCGCCAGCTTCCCCGGCACGGCGGACGAAATCCTGCGGGTTCCAAGCCTCGAGGCACGTGCACCGGTTCCCGCCCAACGCGGCACGTACGAGAATGCCGAGGCCGCCGACATGGAAAAGCGGCAGCGGATTGAGCCACACATCCGATGAAGCGACGGCGAGGCGGCGGTTCACCGCGGAGGCGCTCGCCTGCAAGGCCGGACGGGATAGCGCGATGATTTTCAGACGACCGGACGTTCCCGACGTGGCCAGCCAGACATGGTCGGTCAATTCCGGCAATTCGGCGCCCAAGATTCGTTCGCGCCATGTTCCGTCCAAGCGGGGGTTGAGCAAAAGCGCGGTGCCACCGGGCTCCCAAGTGCCCGGCTGCTCGTTCGGCAGATCGCGTCCTTTCATCACCGGGCAGGGTGCGGACGGCGGGCGGATGGCTCAAGGAGTATCACGCCGGAAATCGGACTGCTTTTTCCTTGCGCCGAGGATCGCACACCGCCAGATTACGCGACCTTTCCGGCACCGTTCGCGGTGTCGCCGCTGTCGAAAGCCAGGGTAGCTCAGCGGTAGAGCAGGGGACTCATAAGCCCTTGGTCGCGAGTTCGATTCTCGCCCCTGGCACGACAAAAAACCCAACGATATGGCCAACATCAAATCCGCCGCCAAACGCGCCCGCCAAACCAAGGTGCGCACTGCCCGCAATCGCAGCACGCTCAACGCGCTGAAAACCGCCTCGAAAAAGACCGGCGCCGCCGTGGGAGCCAGCGACAAAAAGACGGCGACCGAACTGGCTCGCACGCTCTCCTCGGAACTGGACCGCGCCGTGAAGCACGGCACCATCCACCGCAACGCTGCCGCGCGCCGCAAAAGCCGCCTCGCCCGCCAATTGGCAGGACTAAAGTAATCAGGCCGCCCGCACCGGGGAACCGCTTATCGACAAGTGGCTGATGGTAATTGCTTTAAGCATCGTTTCTACTTTTTGCCAAAAGTCCAATTGTGCTCATGAGGGGCTAAGCGCGGCGGCATGATTCATGTCGGCCAGCAGGAGAGACTCCACCAAGCTCCGGCACCCGGCGGACGGCCACCAGGCACTGAAAGAGCCCGCGGTGGCCTCAGCCTCTCTGGTTGTCTTCCCGTACTTCCTGCACGTAGTTCACCCCGATCAACGCGGAAACGACCGTCGTCTGGTCCAGCAGGTGGCGCATGTCGACAAATTCGCCTTCCTCCACCACGCGCCGCATCTCGACGTCCATGTCGTGCGTCCCGCCTGCCGCGGGGGCGTTGCGGAAGAACACCGCGTGGTTGTGCAACACTTCGTTCTGCGCGCTCTTGTTGGCGGGGTTGATATAGAACATGCGGCGCAAGCGGTCCTGGTCGATTCGAGAAAGATCGGCGGTCAAGTCCTCGCCCGCCCCGCAAATGAGCGCGGTGGTTCGCTGGTTGCGCGGGGTTTTGTCCGACTCGAACCACTCGTCGTAGTTGGACGGATCGGTGATCATTTTGCCGTTGGCCGGCCGGTTGGCGAGGAGCGGAGATTTGGTGATACCGGCGCCGAAGGCTTCGTGGATCTCCGCCCGCATGGCCAAACCAAGCACGCCGCGGTAATCCGGACGACGCTCCTTGGCCAGATCGAAGAGAGCGCGGTAAATCTCGCGTACGCTGGCCGGGCGCCCGGGCGCGGCGGTGAATTCGGCGAATTCGTTGAAGCCGCCGCGGATGCTCGCGTTGAAGCCCGTGTGCAGGACCACACTGGTGGAAGCTTTGCGCGGAATCATGTAATCCGGCGTGTCGTTACCGTCCGTGGGCAGCCAGACCATGGTGCCGGCCACCATGATCGCTTCGCCCATGACGGGCAGATAATCCTCCGGGGCCGCGCCGAGTGCGCCCAGTCCCAGCGAGTATTCGGTTTCGAAGAAGGGTTTGCCCGCCACCGACTCCGGCGTGATGGCGCATTCGATCACGTGGGCGACGTCGCCGAGGATATCGATCGTGCCGGCGGTGCTGCTCACGGGGTGGAACACAAAACTGCCGGACTCCGTCGGGCAAAGCTCTCCGCCCCCTCCATCCAAACCACGGTTGCGCAACTCGCGGGCGGCTTCCCCCGGTGAACCGTAAACCGGGATCATGCCCGCCAATCCCGACATTTCGAGCACCGAGGCGCAAAAAGGCTGCAAAGCAGAGAGGGCCACGTTGGCGCCGCGGGCCACGGCATCCTTGTGCACGCCGAGCAGGTAGCGCACACCCGCGCTGCTGAGGTAAGACAACTCCGAACAATCGAAAACGAGGAAGGAACCCGGGGCGACCGACGGGAGGATTTTCTCCGCCTCCTTGGCCCCGAAGCCGTCGAGGCGACCGGTCAACTTCGCCACGCCGACCCCGGCGCTATTGGTCAGCGCGATCGTCATGTGAGAGCTTTTTCCGCAGCGTGAGCACATTGCAGCCGTCTCGCCGTTCGTAGGTCTGCGTATCGGTCAACTTCTTGCAGAAGTGCACCCCCAGGCCGCCGATGGGACGGTCCTCGGCCGGCAGGGTCAGGTCAGGGTCTTTGCGTTGCAACGGATCGTATGCGGCACCGCGGTCGGTCAGGCGGATGGTCAACTCCCCTTCCCCCGCGGTCAATTCGACCCGCACGGCATGTTCGCCGGACGGCACACCGCCGTAGTCGATAACATTGGTGACCAACTCCTCGACGATGATCTGCAAAGCGAACAAATCTTTGGCGGAGAGTCCCGCCCCGGTCGCGAAGTCCGCGGTGAAGCTCTCGAGTTTCTCCAACTCGGCGCGGTCGGAGACGAAATCGGCGACAGCGGTCACGGGAAAGAGAGTTCCACCAGCGAGACATCGTCGTCAAACACCGGCTGGCTGTTGAGCTCGCGCAGTTGATCCATCACCCACGCAGGCGCGTTTTCCCTCGGCGAACGGGAGAGCAAAACGCGCAATTCCTCGTGCGACATGACCGAGCCGTCGTGTTTCTGGATCTCATAGGCACCATCGCTGAAAACGAACACGCGCGCGTCCGGGGGGATCTCCGCCTGCCCCGCGTTGAACTTCACCCCGGGCATGGCACCGATGACCGGCCCCTTGGCCGCGAGGACGGTCGCCGAGCCGTCGGCGCTGACCATGATGGCCGGGGGGTGTCCGCCCGCGGCGAAGTGCATGATGCGCGATGCCGGGTGGTAGATCCCGCACCAGGCGGTGAAGAACATCTCGCCGTGCTTTTCCATGGGGAATGCGTTGTTCAATCCGCCCAGCACTTCGGCCGGATCGGAAAAATTGACACCCGGCAAAGATTCGGCGCGGATGACATTGAGCACGCTGATCGAAAGCAAGGCCGCGCCCACCCCGTGCCCGCACACGTCGAGCAGACAGATCCCGAAAGAACCGTCCCGGCCGGGCCCGTATCCGAAGGCGTCGCCCCCGAGGGAGGACGACGGGAGGAACTGCCACGACGCGGAGACAGGAGGCCGGTCGAGAGGCGCGGGCAGCACACTCTGCACGTAGGCGGCCGCCTCGGACAACTCGGCGGCGAGTTTCTCCTGACTCTCCTTGAGCGCCGCGTAGGCCGCCTGCTCGGCGTCGCGCAGGCACTTGCGGTCGAGCGAGGCCCCGATGCGCGCCCGCAGCAGGACGGGGTTGAACGGCTTGGGCAGATAATCCTCCGCGCCCCGCTCGATGCATTGGACGACGCTCTCCAACTGGTCGAGCGCGGAGATCATGATGACCGGAATGTGCCGCAGTTTTTCGTCGGCTTTGATACGGCGCAGCACTTCGCGGCCGTCCATTCCCGGCATCATGATATCGAGGAGAACCAGATCGAAAGACTCCGCCGCAAGCCGGGTCAGCGCGGTTTCGCCGTCGTGCACGGCGAAGCAGGAGTGCCCTTCTTTCTCGAGGCGACGCTCCAGGACGGCACAGTTTTCCTCCTGATCGTCGACGATGAGGATTTTCGCGGCAATGGCCGCGGGAGCGACCACGTCATCGTCAGGCAGGGGCGGGCGCCCCGCTCGTCCGTCTTCTTCTGTCTCGGACGCGCGGGGCGGCGCGTCCCTACCATCCCCCACCAACGCAATCCGCCCCGGCTGGATCTCCCGGGTGATCAAATCGCCCAGGGCGCGCGCGGCCCGTCCGATTTTTTCCAAGTCCTCGCGCGTGCGGGCGTGGGCATCGCCCTCGAGGTCTTCCGCGACCAGTTCGGAATACCCGATGATCTGGTTGAGCGGGGTGCGCAAGTCGTGGCGCAGCGCGGCCACGGCCTCCTCGCCCGATGCGGCGGGATCAGACATTCGGGAGGAACTTTCCGATTTTCTCGAGCAAGCGCGGCAACTCGATGGGTTTGGTGTCGTAATCGTCGCAACCCGCCCCCATCGCCTTCTCGCGGTCGCCGGCCATGGCGTGCGCGGTCAGGGCGATGACGGGGATATCTTTGAGTTCGGCATCGGCTTTGATGGCCTGCGTGGCCGTCCATCCGTCCATGACCGGCAGACTCATGTCCATGAGAATGAGGTCGGGCTTTTCGCTGCGGGCCAAGTCGACGCCCTGCTGCCCGTCGACGGCCATGGCAATGGCGAAGCCGCGGCGCTCCAGGCGCCGCGAAAGCATGTCGCGGTTCATTTCGTTGTCTTCGACGATGAGGATTTTGGGCATGGGTCAGGCGTGTTTGAGTTGGCGGTGGATGACTTCGAGGAGATTCTCGCGCTGTCCGGCCCCTTTGCGCAATGTCTCCATGACGCGGCCCGCCAGCTGCTCCTGCTCGGCCGCGGTGAGGTCCTTGGCCGTGAGGACCACGACGGGAATATCGCCGAAACCGGGGCTTTCGGCCCGCAACGCGTCGAGAAAAGTGAACCCGTCCATCTCCGGCATCATGAGATCGAGGATGATCAGGGCCGGACGCGATTCGTGGACCATGGCCAACGCCTCGCGGCCGTTGCGGGCGTGGCGGCAGCGGTGTCCGTCGGCCTGCACGGTGCGCATGACGATGTCCGCCGCCAGCGGGTCGTCCTCGACAACGAGAATGTCGTCCGAATTTTGTCCCACGCAGCGCGAAACGGCTTCGAGCACACGGGATTTCTGCACGGGCTTGGTCACGTATTCGGTCGCCCCGAGGGCGAAGCCCATCGGCCGGTCCTCCACCATGGTGAGCATGACCACGGGGATATCGGCCGTGGCCGGATCGGCCTTGAGCGCGGAGAGGACAGCCCAGCCGTCCATGCTCGGCATCATGACATCGAGGGTGATGAGGTCGGGTTTCTGCGCCTTGGCCGCGGCGATGCCCTCCGGACCGTTCGGCGCCAAGCGCACGGAGTAGCCCTCTTTCTCGAGCATGCGTTGGAGCAGTTCGCGCGAGGAAGGATCGTCGTCGATGACGAGCAACGTGCCGCGCGTGCCTTCTTTGCCGGGGCCCGCGGCGACCGGCGGCTCGGGCTCGGCCTTCGTTTCCGCGACAGGTTCCTTGGCTTCGAGCGGCAGGATCGCGGTGAAGACACTGCCCCGTCCCGGTTCGCTTTCCACGGTGATATCGCCGCCCAGCAAGCGGCAGAACTTGCGGCTGATAGCCAGACCGAGACCGGTGCCTCCGTATTTGCGCGTCGTCGAGGCATCGGCCTGCACGAACTCGCCGAAGAGTTTTTCCATCTGGGACCGGTTCATGCCGATCCCGGTATCCTGCACGGCGAACGACACCATGCCGTCGGCGCGACGCGTGATCTCGAGCGTGATTTTCCCCTTCTCGGTGAACTTGCTCGCATTGCTCAAGAGATTGAAGAGCGTCTGGCGCAGCTTGGTCAGATCCGTGCGCATCTGTCCGACACCGGCCGGGCACTTCAGCTCGAAGGTGTTGGCGTTCTTGGCCACGAGAGGCTCGACCGTGGAAGCGACGTCTTTCGCCGTCTGCGCGATGTCGACCGGCTCGAGAAAAACGGTCATGCGCCCGGCTTCGATCTTGGAAAGATCGAGGATGTCGTTGATGAGTTGGAGCAGGTGCTTGGCCGAGGAGAGGATCTTTTTGAGATCGGCCTCCATCCATTTTTCGCCGGTGTCCTCGGCTTCCTCGAGGAGCATTTCGCTGTAGCCGATGATGGCGTTCATCGGCGTGCGCAATTCGTGACTCATGTTGGCGAGGAACGCGCTTTTGGTTTTGCTGGCCTCCTGCGCCTGCTCGCGCGCCTGCTCGGCGTCCTCCACGGCGTGCTTCAGCTCGGCGGTGCGGTCGGCCACCGTTTTTTCGAGGTTGGCATTCCACGCGGCGAGGCTCTCCTCGCGTTTGCGGATCTCCTCGCCCATGCGCATGAAGCCGCGGCCGAGGTCGCCCACCTCGTCGGCCCGCCGCAGCAGCGGCGAAATTCTGTCCCGATCCAGCCGCCCGGCTTCCAGGTCGGCTGCGGCTTTGGTGAGTTGCTGCAGCGGCGAGGCCACGCGCCGGGCCACCACGGCCACCACGAGAAGAAGGACGAGGAGACCGATGCCGCCCACCGTACCGAGACGCCAGGCCAAGGCCTGCACGGGCAGAAGCAGCGTGGAATACGGAACGTCGAGGACCACCTTCCACCCGCTGAGCGGAGCGGTATACCAATAGGCCACGCGCTCCCGCCCCGCCGCATCGCGGAAGACCGCATCGCCCGTCGCGCTGGCGGCGATGGACTGTCCGCCCGGCAAAGACTCGACGTCGACGCCCGGATTACCTTTGCCGATCATCAACTCGGCATCGGGATGCGCGATGATTTTGCCCTTGGGGCTGACGAGGTAGGCGAAGTCCGATTCATGACTCGAGTCCTCCCCCTGCAACACGATGTCGATGCTTTTGACGAAATCGCGCATCTCCGCGAGCGAGATGTCCGCCCCCGAGACGCCGTAGAACTCGCCGCCTTTGCCGATGAGCGGCGCGTTGACGCTGAGCATGGTTATTTCCGATCCGCCCTCGTCGTAGTAGGGCTCGGTGAAGGAAAGGCGACGCGATTTCTTCGGTCCGAAATACCACTGCGTCCCCGGCCCGTCGTCATGGATGTCGTATTGGACGATGGTGGGCTCCGGGTAATTCATGCGGTCGATCCACGGCATGGCCCGCGGGTCGGTGTAGGGCCGGTTCTCGAAGGCATAATAGACCCCGAACACTTCTCGGGGCGGGAAGCTGTCGAGGGTGGATCTCAGCTCGTCGAGAATGCCCTCCGGTGCATCCGGACCGCGCTGGGACTGGGTCACTGCCATCTCCGTGACCAGAGCAGCCACGCGGCCGACCTTGGCGTCGATCTCCAGCGCGTGGAGTTCCACTTCGGCAAGGGCGCTGCTCTTGGTGGTCGAGATCAGCTCCTGCCGCGCGGAACGGTAAGCCAGGAAAATCATCACGCCCATGACCACGGCCACGGTCAGCCCCATCCGCAGGGTGAGTTGGCCGGCGAGGGTGTGGAGACCGAGAAAGCGCCGCATCGCGCCTTGTTACTATCCGCCGGGGCCCGCGGGAGCAATGCCTTAGGGGATGCAGGCGGGAGGATTGCCTCGGAGGCCGCGGAAAAGCCTTGCTGCAGGGGGAACCGCCAAGCAAGCTGCGCTCTATGGAATGCACTTTCGCCACCGACGGCGATGTTCTCATCGCCTGCCCCGCCGGTCGCATCGACACGACCACTTACAACGACTTCAAGACGGCTCTCAACACGAGCCTCGACGAAACCAAGGCCAAGCACCTCGTCATCGACCTCGCCGCGCTCGAATATGTGAGCAGTGCCGGCTTCCGGGAATTTTTCCTCGCCGGCCGCCGCATGGGACGCGACGGCGGGACTTTGTCGGTCTGCAATTTCCAACCGCAGGTGAAAGAACTCTTCGAAATCGCGCAATTCATGACCGCATACGCGGTGCATGACACCCGCGAAGCGGCGGTCGCCGCGGCCAAAGCCGCCTAATGGACATCTCCAACCGCTACGAGGGCGACTTTCCCGTGCTCGTCCTGAGCGGACGGCTCAACCAAGGCACGGCCGACGCCCTCCATGCGGCGGCCATGGAAGCGGCCGACCAAGCCGAGAAAGGGCTCATTGTCGACATGGGCGGCGTGGACTTCATCGCCAGCGTGGGCATCCGCGCGCTCATCCGGCCGTCCCAGTCGATGGCCATGAAAGGGGGCAAGTTGGCCATCGCCAACCTCAACCCGCAAATGAGCGAGTTTTTTGGCACGACCGGCTTGGACCAGATGTTCAGCGTCTACGAGACGGTCGCCGACGCCGCCGCGGGCATCGCGTCTTAAAATCTGCCGGCGGAGGGGGTCGAACCCACACTCCCTTGCGGGAAACGGATTTTGAGTCCGTCGCGTCTGCCA